>JAISLF010000078.1 GCA_031260605.1 Oscillospiraceae bacterium | reverse complement strand
ATTGCGGCGAAGCTTCGCCTCACCGCGTTGCAGAGCGCCTGCGCGGCGGGCGGTTACTTTTTCCGCTTCGCCGGAAAAAGTAACCAAAAAGGGGCGACTTCTTTAGAAGAAGCAATCTTTTTTTATACGGGAACTGCGGTTATCGGATGGGTCTTATGCCTATCCCCGCGACGTATTGCGGTGGTTGGGGCGAACGCTTGCGCACCGCCGCACGCAGGGGCGAAGCCTGTCGCGGGGTTGTGCGACTTGGGAAGTCACCTACTTACCGCGAACTGCCGTCGGGTGCCAATCGGAAGGGTGGTACTGCTACGATTGCTGCCGCACATTGCGCGGCAATGCGGTGCGTGTCCCGACGTGGCGGGTGTTGTTGTTTCGGTGTGTACAAACTTACGATTCAAGGCAATGCCCCGTTACCACAACAATCACCGTCGGGGACGACGTCCTCGACGTCCCTTGTTTGGTTTGCCGCCGCATTTTGTGTCAGACAACTGCGCCCTGCTATGCGGGTGCGTTGGGTGCGTTCGTCTTTCTCCGCGCTTTGCGCGTCGTGACACGCGGGGTTGGGACTGCCGCAACAATGCAGGACGCACCCTCGCCTTGCGCCAAAACATTGTGGAGACCGCCGCGGAACGCGGTGGTCAGTCCGCCGCAACCTGTGGCACACGGGACATCCCTACTTGCCGCACAATGTGCGGCAGCAATCGTCCGTGCACCACCCTTCCGGTCACTACCCCCACCGCACCTCGTGGAGACTTACTGCCTTACCTAAGTCTTTAGCCGCGCGACAAGCTTCGCCCCTGCGTGTGGCGATGATAGGGTGTTCGGACGTAATGCCGCACCTCTTGCGGTGTGGGCAGGGACTACATTGCCGTACAATCCCGCCCGGCATAAAAAGGTGTTTGCTTCTTTACAAAGAAGTCGCCCCTTTTTGGTTACTTTTTCCGGCGAAGCGGAAAAAGTAACCGCCCGCCGCGCAGGCGCAAAGCAGCGCAATGCGGCGAAGCTTCGCCGCAATTACAAACACCGCACCCTGCGCCGCAGGACTTCGCTCGCACCAGAATAAAAACAAAACAAACCGCCCGCAATTCATCGGAATTGCGGGCGGTTATTTCCCCTGCTGAGACCCTGCTACCGCTCAGTAAGCGGCACATACCCCTTTTTGGGGGCGACGCTTTTGTACGCCGGGCGGATAATGCGCCCTCCGGAGGTGATTTCCTCAAGCATATGCGCGCTCCAGCCAGCTATACGGGATATTGCAAATATCGGGGTGAACAGCTCCCGCGGAAGTCCGAGCATTTCATATACGAAGCCGGAATAGAAGTCTATATTCGCGGAAACGCCCTTGTACATGCGCCGCTCCGCCGCGATAATCTCCGGGGCGAGCCGCGCAATCATTGAATACAGCGCGTATTCCTCCCCGCGTCCGTTTTCGGCGGAGAGCTTTTGCACAAAGCCGTCAAAAAGTACGGCGCGCGGGTCTGACAGCGAATATATAGCATGACCGATCCCGTAAATCAGCCCGCTTTTGTCGAACGCTTCCTTGTGCAGCAGCTTGCGCAAATAATCCGCAACCTCGCCCTCGTCGCTCCAGTCGGTGATGTTTGCCTTAACATCGTCCATCATCGCCATAACGCGGTTGTTCGCACCGCCGTGCTTCGGCCCTTTCAGGCTGCCGAGCGCCGCCGCCATGGTTGAATACGTATCCGTTCCGCTTGACGACACGACGTGCGCCGTGAACGCGGAGTTGTTGCCGCCGCCGTGCTCCGCATGAAGCACAAGCGCAAGGTCGAGAACCTTTGCCTCAAGGGCGGTATACTGACTGTCTTCGCGCAGAATGTACAGCAGGTTTTCGGCTGTGGATAGCTCCGGCTTCGGCGCGTGTATAATCAGGCTTTCGCCGTGAGTGAAATGACGGTAGGTATTGAAGCTGTACGCCGCAAGCAGCGGGAACTCCGCAATCAGCTGCAGGCATTGCCGCAGCACGTTCGGCACAGACGTATCGTCCGCCTTGGTGTCGTAGTAGTACAGCGTCAGCACACTGCGCGCGAGTCCGTTCATCATATCGCGGCTCGGTGTTTTCATTATTGTGTCGCGTGTGAAATTCGGCGGCAGTGAGCGGTATGTTCCGAGAAGCGTCCTGAAATCCGCAAGTTCCTGCGCAGTCGGAAGCTCTCCGAAAAGCAGGAGATACACGGTTTCTTCAAAGCCGAAGCGGTTTTCCGCGATGAAGCCCGCGACAATATCCTCAATGTCAATTCCCCGGTAGAACATCTTGCCGGGCGCGGACACCTCCTTGCCGTCAACCATTTTCTTTGCGGTTACCTGTGAGATATTCGTTAACCCCGCAACAACGCCGTTTCCGTCAAGGTCACGCAGACCGCGAAATACCTTGTGCTGCGTGTAAAGCTCTTCGGGAATTGCTCCGCCCGAGATTTTTTCCGCAAGCTGTGAAATCTCACCCGTGATTTCTGAATAATCAGTTGTCTTTGCCATTGCTGCTGCCTCCGTAAAGTTCATCGGCATTTGAAAATACCTGCATTTCAATTCATAATAGCATATTAACACGAAAATGTAAACGGATTTTATATTTTTTGTGAACTTATTTTGTTTTGCCGCGTGTGTTGTCCGTAAAACAGGAGTTTTCCCGTCAGCCCCGCTGAATCTTGCGCCGGTTATTGCCGAATATACAAAAATGATACTCGGTATAAAATTTTTCTTGGTTTTTCGAAAATACCGCGAAACACCGCACCACAAATTCGCCCCCGGCGAATAAAAGCCAATCCGAAAAAACGGGGGGATTCATTTCCCCCGCTTTTTCTCCTTATTACTCACTTTGACGGCGACCGGTACTTATGGAAAAAGCAAAACGTCGAACCGCCGTCAAAGTGGAGCGGCAGCGTCAAAATGATATATTTACTTGACAAAACCGCCGATTTGCGATAGTATCATATAATCAGGGTTCTTGGCGGTTTGCGCCGGGCGCTTCTGTGTAATTTTCAATTCTAAGAGGTAAAGAGAGAAGCGATGAAAATAATAAAGCGTTTTTTAGCAGTTATCCTTGTATTAGGCCTTGCGGCGGCTGTACTGACCGGTTGCGGCAATGGCACGAAGGATAAGACGGATGACACGAAGCCGGGCACATCGACCGGCGGCAAGGTCATCAAGCTCGGTATTTTTGAGCCTGCCTCAGGCGACAACGGCGCGAACGGCAAGCAGGAAACACTCGGCTTTTTGTACGCAAATTCCATTCAGCCGACGGTTGAGATTGCGGGCGAGACGTACACCATCGAGTTTGAGATTGTTGACAATGAGTCCAGCACGGACAAGGCGGCGACCGCCGCAAGCACCCTTGTTTCCAAAGGCGTCAGCGCGGTATTCGGCTCCTACGGCTCGGCTGTTTGCATAGCCGCAAGCGAGGTTTTCGCGCAGGCAAAGCTTCCCGTGCTTGCGCCGACATCCACAAACCCGCAGGTTACGCTGGGCAACACGCATTATTTCCGCCTGTGCTTTCTTGATCCGTTCCAGGGTACGGTTCTCGCGAACTTTGCGCAGGATAAGTTCGGCGCGAAAAAAGCATACGTTCTGGCAAAGCTCGGCGACGACTATTCTGTCGGTCTTGCAACCTATTTCAGGCAGGCGTTTGAAGGCCTCGGCGGCGAGGTGGTTTACGAAACCTTCCCTGAGGGCACAAGCGACTATAACAGCTACATAACCAACGCGAAAAACGGCGGCGCTGATATTTTCTTCAGCCCGACAAGTCCTGAAGCGGCGGCGCTAATCATTGAGCAGGCGGCGGCGCAGGGCTGGGACAAGCCGATTCTTGCGGGCGACACATGGGATAACAACGTCATCACGGCGGCGGCAAAGGGCAAGCCCGTTACGCTGTACATCACGACCTTCTACCAGGAGGGCGGAAATGCCGAATTCGACTCCGGCTTTAAGGCGTGGCTCAACGCAAACCCCAGAATGCTGGCGGACAATAACGGCAACGACCAGATTTCCGCAATCTCCCCCATGGCGTACGACGCATACTTCACCATGCTTGAGGCGATAAAGCTCGCGGGCAGCACAGACCCCGCAGCAATCAACGCGGCGCTTGCCAAGGCTACGTACGACGGCGTTACGGGTCACATCGAGTTTGATGAGATCGGCGACGCTGTGCGCTCAGACGCGGTCGTTAAGCAGGCAAACACAGAGACCGGCTTGTGGGACTTCATCGCGATTCAGGGCGTAAAGTAGCTCTTGTTTTGCCGGCGGGGCGGATAAGTCCGCACCTTAT
This sequence comes from Oscillospiraceae bacterium, assembly GCA_031260605.1. GTDB lineage: Bacteria > Bacillota > Clostridia > Oscillospirales > Oscillospiraceae > JAIRRO01. The sequence continues at coordinate 11,648 of JAISLF010000078.1, read as the reverse complement.
AAAAACACCTAAAAAAGCGCGGAACACAAAAAGTTCCGCGCTTTTTTGCGTTTTCGGCAGCACCGCACCCGCGTGTCACAACGCGCAAAGCGCGGAGAAAGACGAGGGCACCCAGCCGCACCTACGCCGTGCGGGTGCGGTGGTTTTAGGCAAGCGTATGCGGCGAAATAGAGGCGGGACGTTGACAACGTCCCCTACGGAGCTGAAGCCCTGCGGCAGCGGAGTATGCCCCGCACCGTACAGGTGCGTCGTTTGCCGCACCGCACCGCACCTCGCCGCGTCGGGAGACGCACTCAATTGCCGCAACAGCGTGCGGCAGCAATCGTAGCAGCACAGTTCTTCTGTGACCACCCGTAGGGAGTTCGCGGCAAGCACTGCCTTACCCCGGACGCGCCCCGCCCCGCGACAGGCTTCGCCCCTGCGTGCGGCGCAACGGAAGCGTTCGCCGCGACCACCGCGATACGTCGCGGGGAAAGGCACAACCCTACGCCCACCACCGCAGTTCCCGTATAGAAAAAAGATTGCTTCTTCTAAAGAAGTCGTACCTTTTTGGTTACTTTTTCCGACGAAGCGGAAAAAGTAACCGCCCGCCGCGTAGGCGCCGAGTAGCGCGACGAGACGAAGCTAAAGACGCAATTACAAACCCCGCAACCGCGCCGCAGGTCAACGTTTGAACCCAAGTAAAAGCAGAACCAAATGGCGAAGCAAGCAGACGGGCGACCGGGACGGTCGCCCCTACGTCCAAACAAAGGCTCTGCAAACCCCAACAAGAGGCGCGTGAAATCTACCCGGATTTATTAGCAACGCGCGCAAGACCACTGCCTTTTGCATTTTCGTGTTGACGAAATGTGAACTTTCTGTTATAATATAATTTGATGTGTCATAATGTGGTTTTTAACACTTTGCGCAGTCAACAAGCGGGAGGCAGAAATGCAGTATATACCCTATTTACTTGCGGGAATCTCGGTCGGAGGACAGTACGCGCTGATTGCTATCGGTTACACGATGGTTTACGGCATACTGCGTCTGATCAACTTCGCACACGGCGATATTTTTATGGCGGCGGGCTTAATGATGATTTACCTGTCGAGCGTGATGTCTATCTGGCTTGCAATGCCGATAGTAATTGTCTTAACCGCGATACTTGGCTTTGCGGTTGAACGTGTGGCATACAAGCCGCTGCGCAACGCGCCGCGTATGAGCGTAATGATCAGCGCAATCGGCGTGAGCTATCTTATCCAGAACTTTGCGCTGTATGTAACCGGCGGGCTTGCCAAAACGTACCCGACGCTTCCGTGGATAAGCGATTCAATCACGATTCTCGGCGCAACGACAAAGCGCGTTACCGTTATTACCCCGATTTTAACGGTTGTGCTCATTGTCGGGCTTGTGATACTCATCAAGAAAACGAAGATAGGAATGGCAATGCGCGCGGTTTCCCGCGATTTTGAAACAAGCCGCCTTATGGGCGTTAAAATAAACACAGTTATAAGCGTAACCTTTCTGCTCGGCTCACTGCTGGCTGCGATAGGTTCGCTTTTGTATTTTGCAAACTATACGGCGATAGTGCCCACCTCCGGCGCAATGCCGGGACTAAAGGCGTTTGTTGCGGCTGTGTTCGGCGGAATCGGGTCGATTCCCGGCGCTGTAATCGGCGCATTTTTAATCGGACTTTCGGAGAATATCCTGAAAAGCGGCGGGTCAAGCTGGACTACCTTTTCTGACGCGTTTACCTTTGTGCTGCTGATTATCGTGCTTGCCGTAAAGCCGACGGGACTTTTCGGCGAAAAGCAAACGGACAAGGTGTAGCGCATTGAAAACAACACTGAAAACAAAGAAAACACAGACGATTATTTCTCTCGGCTTGCTTGCGCTGTTATATATCGCGGTTTTTATTCTCGAGCAGGTGCTTCCCGCGCAGGCAATGCTGTTTACCGTGCTGAAAAAGGGCGCGATTTATGCGCTTGTCGCCGTGTCGATGAACCTGCTGAACGGGTTTACGGGTTTGTTCTCGCTGGGACAGGCGGGCTTTATGCTTATCGGTGCGTATGTGTACGCCATATTCACAATCCCCGCAGTAATGCGCCCGGATGTGTATCAATACTTTGACGGCGGAATTATTCAGTTCGCCCTGCCTGTGATTATTGCAATCGCGCTTGCGGGAATCGCCGCCGCGATTGTCGCCGCGCTTATCGGACTTCCCGCACTGCGGCTAAAGAGCGACTATCTCGCGATTGCAACGCTCGGCTTTGCCGAAATTATCCGCGCGATATTCCAGTGGGACAAGCTCGGACCCATAACCAACGGCTCAAACCTGCTCCGCAAATTCCCGACGTTTAACGACTTTAACATCTTAAACGCAGACGGCGATGTTATTGTGTATCTGTCAACGCTTGTGCCGTTTATAATAGTCGGCGTCTGCATATTCCTGATTGTCCTTGTGATAAGGTCAAGCTACGGGCGGGTTTTCCGCGCGATACGAGACGACGAGCGGGCGGCGGAGGCAATGGGCGTCAACCTGTTTGCTCACAAGGAGATGTCGTTTGTAATCAGCTCGTTCTTTGCGGGAATCGGCGGCGCGCTGCTCGCGATGTATCAGATGACGGTTCAGGCAAGCGCGTTCAAGTCCGCAATGACGTATGAGATTTTGCTGATTGTTGTAATCGGCGGTATCGGCTCCGTAACCGGCAGTTGTATCGGGTCATTTCTGTTCATTGCGGCGTCAGAATGGTGGCTGCGCGGACTTGACAGCGGTACATTTTTGGGAATCAACGCGCCGACGGTTTTTCGTTCGGGTTTCCGCAAGGTTATATTTGCGGTTATTATAATGGCGATAGTGCTGTTTTACCGCAAGGGACTTATGGGCGACAAGGAATTTTCAATTGCGCGGATTGCAAAACGATTTAAGCGAAAGAAGGCAGAACAGTGAGCGAAAATGTACTGAAAATTAAAGATTTGACCATGCGCTTCGGCGGTGTTACAGCGGTTGACGGGCTTTCGTTAGACGTTAATCGCGGCGAAATCGTTGCGCTGATAGGTCCGAACGGCGCGGGAAAGACGACCGCGTTTAACTGCATAACAGGCGTGTACGAGCAGACGAGCGGCACAATCAGCTTTCTCGGAAAGGAAATCCGGCGCGGAATTACGCCTGACAAAATTACAAAGCTCGGCATTGCGCGCACATTTCAGAATATCCGATTGTTCAAGTCGATGACGGTGTTTGAAAATGTGCTTGTTGCAAAGCATATGCGTATGAAGCAGAACCTGTTTTCGTCCGTGTTGCACATAAACCGCGCGGAGGAAAAGCGCGTTCGACGTGAAGCGGAGGAGCTGCTTGAAAAGCAGGGGCTGCTGCACCTAAAGGACGAGGTCGCCTCAAGTCTGCCGTACGGTCTGCAGCGGCACTTAGAGATAGCGCGCGCACTTGCAACCGACCCGCAGGTGATCCTCTTAGACGAGCCGGCGGCGGGTATGAACCCGCAGGAAACGCAGGAACTTGCGGAGTTCATTCAGCAGCTTCGCCGCGAGTATAACCTCACGGTGTTTATAATCGAGCATCATATGGACCTGATTATGCAAATATCCGACCGTATTTATGTTCTGGATTTCGGTGCGCTTATCGCGTCCGGCTCACCGGGCGAGGTTCAGTCGAACCGGCGCGTTATTGATGCGTATTTGGGGGTTGCCGAGGATGCTTAAAATAACCGATGTAAAGGTTGAATACGGCGGCATAGAAGCCGTAAAGGGCGTTTCGTTTGACGTGCCGGAGGGCAAAATCGTTACGCTTATCGGCGCGAACGGCGCGGGCAAAAGCACGGTGCTTAAGTCGATTTCAGGCTTATTAAAGCCGAGTGCGGGAAAATTCGAGTTTTTGGATACGGACATTACGGGAAAGGACGCGGCGTTTATCGTCGGGCAGGGCGTTACGCTTGTGCCGGAGGGACGCAAGATTTTTTCCGACCTGACGGTGCTTGAAAACCTTAAAATCGGCGCGTATATGCGCAAGGACAGCTACGCCGCCGATTTAGAGTGGATGTACGAGCTGTTTCCGCGCCTGAAGGAGCGGGCTTGGCAGCACGGAGGCACACTTTCCGGCGGAGAGCAGCAGATGCTGGCTGTCGCGCGCGCGCTGATGAGCCGCCCGAAGCTGATTATGATGGATGAGCCGTCGCTGGGTTTAGCGCCGCTGATTGTGCGCGGAATATTCGACATTATTAAAGAGATTAACAAGCGCGGCGTTACGATTCTGCTTGTCGAGCAGAATGCGAATATGGCGCTTCAGGTTGCGGATTTTGCATATGTTATGGAAACGGGGCGGATTACAAAATCAGGCACAGGAAAGGAGCTGCTCAGCGACCCCGCAGTTATGGCGGCGTATCTGGGAACGTAGGGCAGGGGGGCGGATTTGCCTTTTCGGAAAAGGACTATAAAAACCGCACCCTCTGCAGCGGCAGCGGGTGCGGTTTGCTGTGTTGTTTCGGGCATAATGGTGGCAAACTACCCCACCTGCCACTTTGTTTGCTTTTACTCGGAGCCGAACCGTAGACCTTTTGGCGCAGGTTGCCGGGTTTGGAATTACGTCTTTAGCTTCGCCGTTTGGCGCTGCTCGGCGCCTACGCGGCGGGCGGTTACTTTTTCCGCTTCGCCGGAAAAAGTAACCAAAAAGGGGCGACTTCTTTAGAAGAAGCAATCTTTTTTTATACGGGAACTGCCGTTCGGCAATGTGGTTGCGTGCTGTCCCCCGCGACGTATCTCGGTTGAGTGCGCGAATGCTTCCGCTGCGCCGCGCACAGGGGCGAAGCTTGTCGCGGCGTTGAGTGACTTGGGCAAGGAGTTGGTTACCGCAAACTCCCTACGGCTGCCAACAGAAGGATGGTGCTGCTGCGATTGCTGCAGCCTGCTGTAGCTGCAATTGGGTGCGTCTCCCGACGCGGCGGGTGTTGTTGTGGCAAAAAGGCACACCTGTACGGTGCGGTTGCGTACCCCGTGCCGCAGGGCTTTGCCTTTGTAGGGGACGCTGCCCTCAGCGTCCCGTCCTTTATTTGCCGCCATATTTTGCGTCAAACCACGCACCCTCTGCAGCGGCAGCGGGTGCGGTTTTTAACTTCCCAAAATTTCACCTGACAAAAAAACGGCGGCAACCTCCACAGTTGCCGCCGTTATTTTTCAGCGCTTATTGCTTATTTCAGGTTAAAGAACGCACTCTTCCCCGGGAACCGAGCTGCCGCACCCAGCTCATCCTCAATGCGAAGCAGCTGATTGTATTTTGCCACGCGGTCCGTGCGCGACGGCGCGCCTGTTTTGATTTGCCCCGCGTTGAGCGCAACGGAAAGGTCCGCAATTGTCGTGTCCTCTGTCTCACCGGAGCGGTGCGAAATAACGGCCGTGTAGCCGGCGCGGTTCGCTGCCGTGACGGCGTCAATTGTCTCGGTCAGCGTGCCGATTTGGTTCAGCTTAATCAAAATGGAGTTCGTAACGCCGAGCGAAATTCCCTTTTGCAACCGCGCGGTGTTCGTGACAAACAGGTCGTCCCCGACGAGCTGAAGCTTGCCGCCCAGACGCTCGGTCATAATGCGCCAGCCGTCCCAATCCTCCTCCGCCATACCGTCCTCAATCGAGATAATGGGGTATCTTGCGGCAAAATCCGCCCACATATCGACCATTTCTTCGGGCGTTTTGACTGTGCCGCGCTTCGGCAGATGATACTTTTTGTCCTCATAATTGAACCAGTCTGAAACGGCGGGGTCAAGCGCGATGAAAATGTCCTCGCCGGGCTTGTAGCCGGCCTTTTCGATTGCGGTCACAAGCGCAATCAGCGCGTCCTCGTCGTGCGCTAGGTCGGGCGCGTAGCCGCCTTCGTCGCCGACACCGGAGGAGGGAACGACCTTTTTCAGCGCGTGGAACACCTCGGCGCACATCCGCAGAGCCTCACGGAAGCTCGGCGCAGACACCGGCATAATCATAAATTCCTGAATGTCAACCGAATTGTTCGCGTGCGCGCCGCCGTTTAAGACGTTCATCATCGGCAGAGGGAGCGTTTTCGCGTTTGCGCCGCCTATGTAGCGGTAAAGCGGCAGGGAGGACTCCTCCGCAGCCGCCTTTGCAGCGGCAAGCGAGACAGACAAAATCGCGTTTGCGCCGAGATGTGACTTGTTTTCCGTTCCGTCAAGCGCGATAAGCTTTTCGTCGATAATATTCTGCTCCCGCGCGTCTGAGCCGAGAAGCGCTTCACGAATCAAGCCGTTCACGTTCGCGACGGCGTTCAGAACGCCCTTGCCGAGGTAGCGCGACTTGTCTCCGTCGCGCAGCTCTGTCGCCTCAAACATGCCGGTTGACGCACCGGACGGGACGGCAGCGCGGCCGATTACGCCGGACGCGAGTGTGACCTCGGCCTCAAGCGTCGGGTTGCCGCGCGAATCGAGAATTTCGCGCGCGTGAATATCCTGAATTGTAAAGCCAAATGAATTTTGCATTGCGGGTTTCCTCGCGGAGTGTGATTTGGTTACATTATACCTTGCGCAAGCGTGGGTTGTCAAGAGCTTTCGCGCCACTTTGACGCGCCACTTTGACGGCGGTGCGGGTTGTTGCGTTTGCAATTAGTGCCGGTCGCCGTCAAAGTGAGTAATAAGGAGAAAAAACGGGGGAAATGAATTCCCCCGTTTTTTCGGATTGGATTTTATTCGCCGGGGGTGAATTTGTTGCGGTGGTGTTTCTACCTTGTGTAGTCCCCCTCTAAGTTGCCCCGTTACTTCATAACCCTGCGTATAGCCTCAACCGGATCGACTCGCGAGGCGGCGAGGATTGGCAGCAGTCCCGCGAGGATGATCGTGAGCACGGACACTGCCGCGCCGACGAGCAGCGACAGCGGCGTTATCACAAACATCCCGGAGCCTGCGGCATAGCGCAGTATCAGCGACGCCGCGAGCGCCAGCGCCGCGCACAAGACAAACGCCGCCGCCGCGCTTTTTACGCTGGTATACAAGTCGAGCGCAACAACGTCGCGCGAGGTCAGGCCTACCGCCTTCAGTATGCCGATTTCCTTTTTGCGCGCGCGGTTTTTGAGGTAGTACAGCAGCCCGAACAGAACCACCACCACCGCGATGAACACCAGCGTGAGCGTGGTCATAAGCCGACGAGTTGCGAGCAGGCTGTCGTCTATTTTCGCCACGTCCTGTGCCTTGTTTATTGCGGCATAGCTGGGCGACAGCGCCTTTATCGCGGCTGTCACTGCGGGGACGTTCTCAAATTTGTCCGCGAAAATCATATACGCGGGCGGCTCGAGGAGCAGATCATGAAAATCAGTATCATCAATGAAAAGTTCGTCCTCTGTCGCTATATTCGCGTCAATGATTTCTTGAACGTACTCGTAAGGCAATAAAATCTTGTTTTTAGTGCTGTAGGTTCTGTTGGTTTCGTAAGACAGGGAGAGAATGCCCGCTATTCTGCACTCGATTCCCTCAACCTTTTCAGGTGAAATGTTTCCGAAAAAAAATAAAATCTCTTCGCCGGTTTCATCATACGTACCAACCACGCCCGTTCTCATGCGTTCCGGCACGTATGCGTCTACGGAAAGTGTTTGTCCGATTAGAGTTTCAGGCTCGTCAGACAATTTGCGCGCCAAAGCAAGCGTTATATAAGCGTCTTTTTCCCCCTCGGCAATACTGCCGTATTCTAAAAGAGGGGCAAACTTTTCCCCCGGGAAAACCGGCTCAATCGAAAAAGCATTGTCGTGGTCGGTATTGTCAAGACGCCACTTCAACGGAAAGGGCAGATCTTTTTCGATGGCAGTTTCCCGCATAAGCTTTATATGGCTTAAAAAAATCGGATCGTTTTCATCGTAGAGATCGATATTATTGCTTCGGCCATCCCCATAAATCATATCCAGCGATTTAATAGACGGGCCGTACGATCCCAGATAGTAATAGGGCAAAACCTTTGATACGCCGGGGAATGAAGCTATGTCGGCAAGATCTTTTTCTGACATATGATAGGCAATATTTGTCGCCCGATCTGACCAGCCGGGCATTGCGTCATCTCTAACCAAAAAAATCCCATTATCCGAAATGGAATCCATAAACGCCCTTTGCTCCTGCTCAAACCTTTTGCCGAAGCTAACAGACAGCACGGCACAGGCGGAGACGAGCGCCGTTACAAAACAAAAAACGCGGGCAAGTATCTTGTCCGCGCCGCGTTTTTTATTGTAATACCGCGCAAGCCGGACGGGCTTTCTTTTGGTCTGCGTTTGCGGCGTGGCTTCTTTCGTATCTGCCGCTTCCCGCAAATCTATCCTTACTTCAGCTTGACCGTCCGCGATTTCAATTAGCTTATCCGCAAAGCTCTCAACAAACCCGTCATGAGACACTATAACGACCGTTTTTCCCTGTTCACGTGCTAATTTTTTCAGCAGGTCCATAACGGCTTCGGAATTGACCTTGTCAAGGGAGGCCGTTGGCTCGTCGGCGAGGATTATCTCCGCGTTGTTAGCGATAGCGCGCGCCACAGCCGCTCGCTGCTGTTCTCCGCCGGAAAGTGTGTCCGGACGGGAGTTGGCGACGGCCGAAAGCCCAACAAATTCAAGGAGTTTAAGCGCTTTTTCGCCAGCCTCTTGCGGAGAAACTCCCGCCGCGACAAGGGGAGCGGCCACGTTGTCTATCGTAGGCAGCTCCGCAATAAGGGAAGCGTCCTGAAACACAAAGCCAACCGTGCGCAAACGAAAATCCGACTTTTCAGAGGCTGAAAGAGCCTTCAAATCCCGGCCATTATATGTATAGTCACCGAACTCCGCCGACTGCAAAAGCCCGAGCACATTCAGCAGGGAGGATTTGCCGGAGCCGGATTCGCCCTTGATAACGGTAATCGCGCCGGAGGGAAATTCCGCCGAAAAATCGCGCAGAATTTCACGCGAGCCGTATTTTATGAGTAGTTTTTTTATTGAGAGCATGGTGGTCTCCTTTTGGGATATTTAATTATAAAAAAGCAAGACAAACGCGGAGCGCGTAAAAAACGCGCTCCGCTGTCCGTGATATCGTTTTTTTAGAAACGCTGACTGAGCGATTTTGTATAAACAGTTGTGCCTGCGGAGTTTTTTCCGCGTATTGACCAGTTGTATTGGTCGCCAATAGCCGGATGAGACATTGTGCCGGTGGCGGTAAAAACATACCCGCCTGTTGAAAAATCATAATAGTGGACTAGAGAGATGACACTCACTCCCGTGCCGCCGCTGCCTACAAATTCGCCGTAAATGCCTACCTGACCCTGCACTTGCGGATAACCAGAAGATGAGCCGGTTATCATATCGGAATCCTTCCAGTAAAAGCTTGCGCTAGCGGAAACACCCAGCGCGGACACGAGTGTGATTGTAGCCAAAAGAGCAACTATCATTTTCTTAGCTTTCTTCATGTGTTAAAACCTGCCTTAATAAATTTTTTCCCAACGCGCATTGGAGTTGCAATCAAAACATAAAATAATTTATTTCTGATTACAATTATATTATGCGCCTATTGTCGAAAAAAAGCAATATGTAAAAAGTGCTGAATATTTCCGCAGGGGGGGGGGGGGGGGGGATTTATGGGATACGCACAAAAAAAACGCCCCGAAGGGCGTTTTTTGTATATCGCGAAGCGGTGCTTCTAATACGACTTTGCTTCCTTATACCCGACGGGCTTGTCCAAATTGTCCGGCGGGAAGAACTCGTCCACCGGGAACTTGATTTTCGTGAAGAGTGAGCACGGGTCGTCGTCGGCGCTGCCGATGCACTCTTTTTGCGGCATAAAGTAGTCGTAGGATGGCATAAGCAGCTGCGTGTCGCGCTCAAGGCGCACAATCGAGAACTGACCGAGGGACACGAGAACGCGGCGCGAGGTAGGGTCAAAATGCAGGTCGCCGCCGAGGTTGTCGGAGATCTGCTCCGGGATTTCGGTGATTCCAAGCTCGCAGCAGTTGTCGCACGAGTCAACAATGCGCATACCAAGAACAATCGGGTCAACCGCCTCGACGACGGCTGTCGGCAGGTTGTTGTACTCAAGCGGACGATAGTCGGCGCCGCCGAGAATGGTCTTTGAGGTGTAGATTTTCGCGTTACCCTCAGAGCCGAAGAGGATAACGCGCTTGTCAAACACGCACAGACCGGTGATTTCGGCGGGGCGGTTTGTGAGCGTGAACGCGTCGCCGGTTACCTTGTAGAAAAAGCGCAGGTCAACAGTGTAATAGCCGCGGTTGAAGGTCACTTCCTCAACGTCAATGTTGACATAGAGCAGCTTTGCGGTCTTTGCGCGGATAGAAATGGCGCTGTCGGCAATGCGCTGAGACTCGCGCGTCAGGTAAAGGCGCAGGTCTTCGATGCAGTCCTTGTCGCGGCAGCTGTCGAAGATCTTCTTTGTATGTATGCTGACGGCTTCGCGTATGGAGGGATTTGAAGAAGTCGGGCCGCCCGGAGTGTTTGGTGCGTTCGGACCCGGCAGGATTTTTTCTGTCATTATATTTTCTCCCGATTAAGGTTTGTTTGTAGGTTTGCCAACGGATGGTCCTTTGACTGCCTTATTGTATGCTACGGCTTCGGTTTTTGTTCAGGGGGGGGTGGTGTCCGCCAAAACGCAAGAGCTTTGGCGGGCGGGTTTTTTTACTTTAAGGACTGGTGGTTGGTTCTGAATTTTTCTTTTTCACCATTAGCGCTGGTGGTGGCGCAGAGGTGCCACTACGCGTGGCGGCGGTTACTTTTTTCCGCTTCGCCGGAAAAAAGTAACCAAAAAAGGGGCGACTTCTTTAGAAGAAGCAATCTTTTTTTTATGCCGGGCGGGCTTGTGCTGCAATGTATTCCCTGCCCACACCGCGACAGGTGCGGAGTGGAGTCCGAACGCCAGCGCACCGCCGCACGCAGGGGCGAAGCCTGTTCGGGGCTAAAGACTTAGGTAAGGCTTTAAGTCGCCGCGAGGTGCGGTGGGGGTGGTTACCGGAAGGATGTTTCAGCTACGATTGCTGACGCGCGTTGTGCGGCAATGTGGTGCGTGTCCCGACGGGGCGGGTATTGTTGTTGCGGTGGGGTGTTGCTTTCGGTGCGGCTATGTCTCCCGTTGCCGCAGGGCTTTACCTTGTAGGGGGCGCTGCCCTCAGTGTCCTGCCCCTTGGTTCTCTTCGACTTTTGCGTCAAATCACCGCACCTGTCCGGCGCAGGTGCGGTGGGTGCTCTCGTCTTTCTCCGCGCTTTGCGCGTCGTGACACGCGGGGGATGGGCTGCCGCAACAGCGCAGGACGCACACTTGCCTTGCGCAAAAACGCGCTGGAGGACACCGCGGAACGCGGTGTCCAGTCCGCCGCAACTTGTGGAAAACGGGACGCACCTACTTGCCGCAAAACGCGCGTCAGCAATCGTAGCAGCACAGTCCTTCCGGTTGGCACCCGCAGGCAGTTTGCGGTAAGTAGGTGACTTGCCTAAGTCACCAGCCCCGCGACAGGCTGTGACCCTGCGTGTGGCGGTGCGGAAGCGTTCGCCGCAACCACCGCAATACGTCGCGGGGACAGGCACACTCTGCATTGCCGCTACAGAGTTCCCGTATAGAAAAAAGATTGCTTCTTCTAAAGAAGTCGCCCCTTTTTGGTTACTTTTTCCGGCGAAGCGGAAAAAGTAACCGCCCGCCGCGTAGGCGCTTAGC
>JAISLF010000025.1 GCA_031260605.1 Oscillospiraceae bacterium | reverse complement strand
TTGCACCCACCGTAACCACAGCACCCACCGCGCCGGGAGACGCACCACATTGCCGCACAATGTGCGGCAGCAATCGTAGCAGCAATTATCTTCCGGTTGGCACCCGACGGTAGTTTGCGGTAAGTTGCAGTCTTACCCAAGTCGCCAACCCCGCGACAGGCTGTGCCCCTGCGTGCGGCGCAACGGAAGCGTTCGCCTCGACCACTGCAATACGTCGCGGGGAAAGGCACATCACTGCATTGCCACTACCGCAGTTCCCGTATAAAAAAGATTGCTTCTTCTAAAGAAGTCGCCCCTTTTTGGTTACTTTTTCCGGCGAAGCGGAAAAAGTAACCGCCCGCCGCGTAGGCGCAAAGCTGCGCGGCGAGGCGCAGCTTCGCCGCAATTTCAAACAACGCAACCTGCGCCGCAGGTAAAACGCTTGCACCAGAATAAAAGCAGAACAGAGAGGCGAAGCAAACCCCGGGCGACCGGGACGGTCGCCCCTACGGTGTTCCCCGCGAAAAATCAGTCATAGGCGGCGGGCGGCAGGTTGCCGCCCCTACGTCCGACAAAAATCCGGCGGAAACCGCGACAAGGGACGCTGAGGGCAGCCTCCCCTACAGACGCAAAGCCCTGAAAAAAGTAACCGCCCGCCGCGCAGGCGCCCAGCAGCGCGGCGAGGCGACGCTTCGTCGCAATTACAAGCACCGCACCCTGCGCCGCAGGTCTACGGTTGCACTCGAGTAAAAGCAAAACAAAGTGGCGAAGCAAACCCCGGGCGGCATATTGCCGCCCCTACGTCCAACAAAAAACCACGACGGCACAGCCGCGACAAGGGGACGCTGAGGGCAGCGTCCCCTACAGAAGCAAAGCCCTGAAAAAAGTAACATCCTGCCGCGCAGGCGCGAAGCAGCGCGGCGAGGCGACGCTTCGCCGCAATTACAAACCCCGCACCCTGCGCCAACCAGCTGAATACAGTCCGCTGTCGCCACACCTCGCGGCGACAGCAGCACGCACCCGCAAGCAAAACGCCGCGCAGACGCAGGTACAGCGCCAAGCCCGCAAAAAATTCATCTTCTTTGAGAACCTCCCCGAAAACTCTTGCTTTTTTTCTTTTACCGTGCTATAATTACGCTGTGATTTACCGTAACGATTTCAGTAAAATATTTTATCCGGGTTCAGAGCGGCGCGTTAAGCTGCTTTACGGAGTGCGCCGAGCGGGAAAGACCAGTCTTTTCCGCTGCTATGAGCAGCAGCTTATTCAAAACGGTGCGCCTAAGCAGAACTTCGTATCTGTCTCGTGCGACACGGGATATGAGACCTATCGCGACCATGTTGAGCTGCATTCTGCAATTTGCGCCGCCGCAAAGGGCGCAGACCGCGAATACGGAAAGATTCATATTCTCATAAACGAGCCGCAGTCGATTCACGAATGGGCGCTTGCTGTTTTGCACCTTGCGCGAAACTCCGCGGAGGATCTCTACGGGCTTATTCCGGACATTACCGTGTGCGTTTCACACGCAGACGGTGTTTCTGTCCCGAATACCGCTGTGCTTGATGAGTTTTGCGACAGACACCTTGTTCTGCCGCTCTCCTTTCGCGAGGTGTTCGCGGCGAGAAGAGCGCGGTCGGATGAGCCGCCTGATGTCGCGCGTGAATTTGCGGAATACATTTCGCGCGGCGGCTTCCCGCTTGTGTGGCGTTTTCACGCGAGTAAGGACGAGGCGCACACCTACGCTTCCGACGTGCTGTCGGCGGCGCTGTGGTCGGACGCGCCGCTTTCCGGGCAGGTTCGGCGATACGAGCTGCTGAAGGGAGTTTTGTGGCACCTGAATACAAATCTCGGGCACTCAATAACAGCAAACCAGAGTTTTCTTGCGCTTAAAGACAGGAAATTTGACCTTACGCTTGAAACCGTTTATGCCTATCTCGACAGGTTGACGCAGGCTTATATTGTTTTCTGCGCGAAGCGGTATGACCTTGTAGCGGACACGCCGCTTAAAACCTCAGACAGATACTTTTTTTCAGACATTGCATTTCGTTCGCCGACAAAAACAGCGACGGACGGCGACCTTGCGTCCGTTATTGAAAACGTCTTTTATCTGGAGCTGCTTTCGCGCGGATACAGTGTGTTTTTCGGCAAGCTGAACAAGGACACCATAGATTTTGTTTGTTTTTCAGGAGACGAGCGCGTTTATTATTGCTTTGACGATACGCTGAAAAACGGTGCGCGTCCGCTTCAGCTTTATTCCAGACTGCGGGACGCATACCCGAAATTTGTCGTGACGGGAGACCGCTCGCGCGTCGGCGTAACGGAGGACGGCGTTGAGGTGGTTCACCTGTTCGATCTGCTTCTTAACTGATGACCTTTTTGCGAAAAAAACTTTGCTTAATCTCGGCGGCGGTGCTGATTATCAGCGCCGGTTCCTGCTCTGTGCTGGACGCTGTTGATGTTATGGTTGAGCCGCGCGAAGAAAGACCGCCGGCGGTTGACGAGAAGAATGAGTACTCCGCGCGCGATTACGAGAGTCTGCTTGGCATTTTTGAAGCTGCGGTTATAAACTGCGAGTCTTATGTGATTATCACCTTTTCAAAGGAATTCCCGGAGAACATAGAGGCGACAATTGCCGCCACGGTATATGACTTTATTCATTCAAACGCGGCGGGCAGCTTTGCCGTAGAGCGGATTAAGCACAATCCCGCGGAGTATTACCCCGAATACGCCGTTGCGGCGTTTGAAATTGAGTATAAGCGCACGGATAACGACATCATAACGGCGACGCGCGCGGCAAGCAGACTAACCTCGACAAGAGCTGTCAATAATAGCATAGCCGGCACAATGAAGCGGTACGGAGACAAGCTTTATTTTACAACACAGCTCGCGGAGATAAACACGGCGCTGCTGCTTTCGGCGGCGGAGCAGGCTTACTATGACGCGCCGCTTGAAATCGCCGCAAGACCGGCGGTGCAGATTATGTGCTATCCTGCGGACTCGCCGCTATATAAAGAGCGGATTTTTGAAATAACCTTTGATTACGGAACGGCGTCGCAGCAGCAGCTTGCGCTGCGAACCGAAAGTCTGCGCCAGAACGCGGCGAGAATCGCAAATGCCGCCGGCGGCGCGTCCGACATAAGCGTTCTGCGGGATTTGCTGAACGCGCTGTCTAATGTTGCGAACTATTCGGAGGCGCTTGAGGATGTTTACCCGCCGCAGTCCTTTGCGGCAACGGCTTACGGCACAATATCCGGTGACCAGGACTCTGTGTCCGAGGGATATGCGATGGCGTTCAAGGCGCTATGCGATGTTCTGCATATCTCCTGTACGGTGCAGTCCGGAGAGATAGACGGGCAGCTGAGATTCTGGAATGTTGTAATTGCGGACGGCGCGGAATTAACGGTGTATCCGTATCTGTACGATATAACAGACGGCGCGGAGGGCTTTTTGCCGATTGCGCCGCCTGCCGAGACAGAAGACGGAGAGCCGACAGACCCGAATGCGACGCCCGATCCGAACGCGACGGAAGAACCGCCGACTCCGACTCCGACTCCGACAGAGCCGGCGGCGTCCCCCTCCCCGGTCGGAATATAGCTTTGCGCAACGTGACGCCGTGCTTTTCGGCGGCTTGATAAAATAAATTTTTTAAGCAGGATGTGTGTATGTCTGAGCTGAATATTAATTCAACACTTTTTGGCGGATTTTCAAAGCGCGACGTCGTCGCGTATGTCGAGGCTCTGTCTGTGCGGCTTCGCGCAGAGGAGGACGGACGGCGGCGCGCGTCAGAAGAGCTGACCGCGAGAGAGGTCGAGCTTGCCGAGTCGCAAAAAGCAGCCGCTGCCGCGACGAGAGCCGCAACGGAGCTTTATTCCAGAGGACAGGTCATGGCGGCGGAGCTTGAGAAAACAAGCGCCGTGCGCGACGAGCTGAAGCAAAATCTGATTGAGGCAGAGGACCATATCGAGTATTTGCAGAAAACGCTTCCTGCCGCCGCGCTTTCTGTGCAAAACGAGCTTGCGGCTCTTCGCACACAGATAGACAAGGAGGATTTTCTCCTGCGCTCTGCCGTGTATGGGTCTACGCAGACCGGAGCAAGCCCCGGTAGCGAATACTGGCCGCAGAAGCTGGCGGGTTCATTTGACAACGTGTTTGCGCTTCAGAAACAGCTTGCGGAGCGGCTTGACTATTTGATTTCGATTATTTCGGCTGACGGGGGCTCGTTTTCCGCGCCTCAGGTTGCGGAGGTCGCCGCGCCTGCGTGCCCGGCAGCGGCGCCTGTGTTAGTGCAGCCGGCTCCGGCGGTGCAAAATGTTTCACGTGAAACACCGCCTGTAGCTGTGCCAAACCAGAATGTTTCACGTGAAACATTTTTCCGGCCGACTCCTGCGGAGAACGCGCCGCTGAGCGCCCCGGTAAACGCAGGAGCGGTTGAACTTGTTGAGACAGCAACCACTGTCCCGGCAACCGCAATGGGCGCAAGCTCGCCGGGGGATATTGCGGGACTGCTGCGGGAGTTTGGGTTTGCGCCGGAAAGCGCTGCGCAGGAAGCCGCGCCGGCGTACACGCCGCAGACGGCGTTTGCACAGCCGCAGAATGTGCCGGTTCAGCAGGCTGTAACGCTGCCGATTCAGCCGCAAGCAGCGGAGTATGCGGCGGCGACCCCGCCCGCGCAGAGTGCGGACGCGGCTGTTATTACGCCGAGACCGATTAGCGCGGACGACGCGCAGGGTAGAGAGGTTCGGCGGCCGCGAAGCTTGTCTTGCGCGATTAATTCGGAGTATATCAGGAAGACGGAGCCTCGGGGCGAGGAGTAATTAATAGAACAGAACGAAAACGAGGAGCTTTGCTCCTCGTTTTCTTGTTTGTGGTGACGGGGCGGAGGCGGTGGGTGTTTGCAGCTGTCTGCCGCGTCGTTTTAGCTTTTATTTGGGTGCGTTCAGCTGTGCGCCGGAGGTGCTGTGTTTGTAATTGGGGCGAAGCTTCGCCTCGCCGCACTGCTGAGCGCCTACGCGGCGGGCGGTTCCTTTCTTGTCTTGGCAAGAAAGGAACCAAAGAAGCCGCTTTTGGGCTTAGGCGGGTTGCAAAGCTGCAAGTGTAGGTGTCCGTGTGTCCAAACCCTGA
>JAISLF010000020.1 GCA_031260605.1 Oscillospiraceae bacterium | reverse complement strand
CAGCGGTAGCTGCAAGTAGGTGCGTTCCCACCCCGCGACAGGTGCGGTAGTCGCGGCGAATGCCTGAGTATCGCCGCACGCAGGGGCGAAGCCAATTCGGGGCTAAAGACTTAGGTAAGACTGTAAGTTGCCGCGAGGTGCTGTGGGGGTGGTAGCCGGAAGGTAATTGCTGCTACGATTGCTGACGCGTATTGTGCAGCAATGCGGGGCGTCTCCCGGCGCGGTAGGGGTTGTGGTGGCGGTGGGGTGCGTCCTTGCGGTTTAACTGCATACTCCGTTACCACAACAATCTCCGTAGGGGACGGCGTCCTCGACGTCCCTTGTTGGGTTTGCCGCAGACGCTTGCGGCAGACCACTGCACCCTGATGTGTGGGTGCGTTGGGTGCGTTCGTCTTTCTCCGCGCTTTGCGCGTCGTGACACGCGGGGTTGGCGGGTACCGTAACAGAGTAGAGAACACTCGAACCTACGCCAAAACGCTGGTGGAGACCACCGCGGAACGCGGTGGTCAGTCCGCCACAATCTGCGGTAAACAGGACACGCACCTACTTGCCGCACAACACAGCGCAGGCGCGGTGCGGCAAACCACAGTCAAGTCCGGTTGGCACCCGCAGGCAGTTTGCGGTAAGTTGCAGCTTTACCTAAGTCATCCAACGCCGAGACAGGCTTCGCCCCTGCGTGCGGCACAGCGCAAGCGTTCGCCGCAACCACCGCAATACGTGGCGGGGACAGGCACAATCCTTATTGCCGCCACGGCAGTTCCCGTATAGAAAAAAGATTGCTTCTTCTAAAGAAGTCGCCCCTTTTTTGGTTACTTTTTCCGGCGAAGCGGAAAAAGTAACCGCCCGCCACGCAGGCGCTTTGCTGCGCGAAGCGGCGACGCTTCCCCGCAATTACAAACCCCGCACCCTGTGCCGCAGGTAATACGCTTGCACCCGAGTAAAAGCAAACAAGAACGGCGAAGCAGACGACGGTCGGCAGATTGCCGCCCCTACGCCCGCCAAAACCCCGGCGGCAACCGCAACACGGGACGCTGCGGCCAGCGTCCCCTACAAAGGCGAAGCCCTAAAAAAAGCGAACCTTTTCCGCCCGATTAATCCCCGCCCGCATAAGAAAAGAACGCGCTGTGCAACACAGTGCGTTCTTTTCTTAGCGCCAATCCCCACGTTTACAGACAAAACCTGTGCTTTCCGATAACCAACAGCAGAGGTCTTGACCAAATCCATTTGCTCGTTGCGGTTGAGGGGTTGAAATAATATATCGCGCCGCCTGACGGGTCTGAGCCGTTGATCGCCTCACGCGCCGCCTGATATGCGCTGTCCACAACCGGCTTGTTAAACTGACCGTCGTCAATGCACGTAAATGCGCCTTTTTGATAGATAACGCCGGATATTGTGTTCGGGAAAGACGGGTGCTTTACGCGGTTCAGCACAACCGCTCCGACAGCAACCTGCCCCTTGTAAGGCTCTCCGCGCGCCTCGGCTGAAATCAGACGCGCCAGCAGGTTCAGGTCGTTTGTCTGCGTTGTCGGCGCGGAAGCCGTTGAAATGCCCATTGCGGCAAGCGTTTTCGGTCCCGCGATTCCGTCCACAGCCAGCTTGTTCTTCTGCTGAAACAGCTTGACCGCCGCTTCAGTCTGCGAACCGTAGATTCCGTCAATCCCGCCGAAATAATAGTACCACGCCTTGAGCTTTTTCTGTATCGTCGTTACAGTTTCGCCGCTTGAACCTTTTTTATATGAAACAGCGCCCGCCTTTTGACTCTGAAACGCACTGATAATCAGCATATTTATGATAATCAGCGCGACAACGCCGACGACAAGACGCTTCGTGTTTCTTCCTGTGTAATTGTTATCCAAGTTAAATCCTCCGTTAACGAAAAGTGCGTTTGCAGCTGCCGGTCAGGCAATTACTATAAGCACAGTACTATTTTACGGAAGACAGCGGGCAATTATGAGGCGCGGCTTTACTGTGCGGTTACGTTTGTGCGGTGATTTTGGTGTGGGAATACGCCGATGAGTATTATAACGGCGCAAATTAACAACACACAGCGCAGCAAAATGCATAGCAACAAGGCTGTTGAAAAATCCCTCGCAAACGGATTCACGAGGGAACAACACTATTCAGCAGCAGATATTAAGGCGCTTTATGAGAGTGCGGAGCTTACAGAGGTACAAACGGATAAATTCCACAACTCCGATGCAATTGTTACCGGAAAAGAACTCGAACATCACGGGCATCGCGCGTATTCGCTTGAACTCAATTTAGAAATGGCAAACGCGCTCCGTCAAATAGGTGGCAACGCCGCCGCCGGAAGCCACTCCGCCATTAACGAAACCACGCCCGAAGCGCGTTCAGGTGAAGCGTTAAATCGTCGCAATCAACCGGAGTTCAAACACCCGGAAGCAGAGGACGCAAACGCTTCATCTACTGGTAGTATACGCGATTCCGGGGCGAATGTCAACAGATGTCTTTTACGCGGCTCAGCGCTGGCGCTGGGAGGGTCTTAAAGTCGCTTGACAGACTATTGAATAATTTGCCGCAAATTGCGACGGTTTATGTAAAAAGTGAAAATGAATTCAACAAGTCGCTGACCAGTGTCCCGATTCAATCCCGGGAGCTTCTGGCAACTGTTGAATTCACTAATGTGAGCATATCACATCGGGGTGCAAATGTCAACACTTTGGAAAATAAAAAAAGAATTACCGCTTGACTCCAAAACCTAAGGCTCCAATTGCCGTCGGGGGTGGTCAGCAGTAATTCTACAGATAGTATACGCGATTCCGGGGCAAATGTCAACAGATGTCTTTTACGCGGCTCAGCTTTGACGCGTGGAGGGTCTTAAAGCCGCTTGACAGACTATTGAATAATTTGCCGCAATTTGCGACGGTTTATGTAAAAAATGAAAAAAGCGGGCGCAACATTTAGATTTACACATGAAAATCCTATGAGTGATTGGGGATTCGCTTTATTTGCTGACAATCCCGACCATATATATCACTATGGAGACAGATTATATTATGTTTTACCGGAAGACCTAACAAATATAAATGTCCACGAACCCGAATTTATTGAAGCTTGGGAAAACGACCTCGAAGCGGAAACACTCCCAGCGTAAATACAGAGTTACCTGTATCGCGTGGAAGTGCTTCTACTGGTAGTATACGCGATTCCGGGACAAATGTCAACCCCTCGGAATCGCGCGGATTATGTGCTTGCGAAGCTTGGCGCAATATCAGCAAGAGAAAACAAGTCCTTTTTGAAAAGCATTGTGAACCCTACGCCGCGCCGGAAATTGCCGCTTCCAGCATTGCGAGATCCTCGTCTGCAAGAACTGCGCCTGTGTTGTACTGCGCGAAAACACGGTACTGCCCCTTGGCGTTTTGACGCAGGTACAGAGTGCAGTCCACAACATCTATAACGTCCTCCTGCCCGCGCTTCTGCATTCGGAAATTAAACCTGACGCGGCAGGAAAACGCCGTATCTGACAGCTTGATGAATTCGTGCGCCAGCTCGTTTTCAAAGGTGTAGCTGCTGTACCGCTGACTGCCCCACGTTTCAAGGCTGCTAATGCGCTTTGCAACCTGACTGCCCGGCTCGCAGTACGCCAGCGCCTGCCCCTTTGTCGCCTGAAGACGTGAGCGTTTTGAAAAGGTCTTGGCGGCGGCTAAAACGTAATCGCTGTACTCTTCCCGCAGCTGCTGACTGTAAACGACCGGGGGCGGTGTCGGCGGC
This sequence comes from Oscillospiraceae bacterium, assembly GCA_031260605.1. Taxonomy (GTDB): domain Bacteria; phylum Bacillota; class Clostridia; order Oscillospirales; family Oscillospiraceae; genus JAIRRO01. Next base: position 5,546 of record JAISLF010000020.1, on the reverse strand, counting down.
GGCGGCGGTGTCGGGCGCTCGCGCCGAATCAGCGAGAGCGTGTCCTCGGTGTAAACCGTGCTGCCGTGCGGTGTAGCCTGCCCTGACGGCACGAGCGTGAATTTCGCTATACCGACGTCGCCTGCCTTGACGACGTAAACAAGCGAGTCGCGGCGCTCCTCAAAGGTGTTTGTCGCGCTTGTCAGTGAAAGCGTACCGCTTTGGCTGAGTACCGTAAAATACTCTACGGCGTTTTCGAGCGTCTCTGCCTCCGCAAGCGTGTAGCCTGTCTGCTCAATCAGCGCGGCAAAGTCCGGATTTGCAAAATATTTCTCAAAAACAGCCTGAGCCGCGTGCTTAGGCTGCGCACCCTCATATTCGGACAGGCGCGACGATATATATATGTTCACGGCGACCGCCGCGAGTACAACAACCGCGATTGCGGCGGCATACACCTTCCAGAATACACGCTTGCGCTTCTTTTCAGGGACTGCCGGGCTGTCTTGCGGCGGTGTGCTTTCGCTTACGCCCGGCTGCTCCGGTGTAAAGCTGTCTTTTACTTTCATCATAATCTCCTGCCTGTCAGCCCTGCGCCTGTTCCGGCTTTACCGCGAAAAAAGTCGGTATTGTGCGCGGACTTGTGAACGCGTGGTATTTGTTGACAAGCCCCTGAAGCTGATACTGACTAAAAAGTGACGTGTCCATGCTGTATTTGTCGTAATAGCCGGGGTAGCACATAACGGCGGAGGAACCGCCATCCAGCATTCCCGCCGTCACCGCCCCGTAGGAGAGCATTGCGTTGATGATGTCGTTGCGGCTCGCGCCCAGCGAGTCCGCTGTGCGTCCGTCTGTTACCATAAGAATAACCGTGCCGTCCGCCGTCTGCCCGATTGCCGTTCGCTGAGAGGGCGCAGTGTCCTCATCGGCATAAGCGGCGACAATTTTGCCGTCTACGCTGTTAATCAGGGCGTTGTTTTTCTTAAACGAAACGCCGTCCCGCACGCCAAGCTCATCTGCGCGGTCGCGCGTCATATTATTCTCCGCAACAAGGCGGTTGTTATTGTCAAACCCGATAAAGGTCAGGCGGTACCCGTCGCTGTGCACGCATTCGCCGCCGGAATATGTAAGTCCGAGCGGGAGTCCGCCGCCGCCCTTACCGTGGTCGTCGTAAAATCCGCCACCGTTGATTGCGGCAACGGCGCCCTCGTTTTCGACAAGGGTAAATACCGTGTCCCCGCGTGCGCCCGCACTAAAGCGGCTCCGGCACCTTGCCGTGTACACGCGAGAAGGGTCTTTCACGAGCAGGACATACGCCTTAAAGTCCGCCGCGATGTATGTTTCGAGCAGCATTCCGTCAACCGCGCTGTCCCACGGGTCGAGGATTACCTCGGTTTCGTCCGGCGGTGTTGCTGTTTCAGCCGGGCGCAAATCCGCTATATCAACATAATCAATTCTGTCGCTTGCGTCGAGTATCTCCGAAATGGTGTCGCCGGGCAGTACAAGCCCCGGAATCCACTTTGTTGCGCTTGCCTGCATAGCCGCGTTTACAAGCAGGTTTCGCATAGCGGGACTTTTGCCGTTTGCGACATTATAAAGCGTCGCGTAAACGGCAAAAACCGTAAGCGCGACTGCTGTTAAGAGGCATATTCCGATACGGAACAGGATTTTTCGCATAAAACCTTTTTTGGCGGCTTTGCCGCTATGACTTTTTATTATTGTTTTATATTATAGTAGATTTGTCGAGTTATGTCAACGGGTGGGGATTTTTGTTTGGGGCTTCCGGCGTGGATTTCTGTTTGCCTAAAGTTAAATCTTTTTGGCGGACGGTTTTCTGACTTTAAGGACTCTGCTTTTTGCTACGATTTTGTTCACCAGTGGCGCTGGTGTTGGCGCAGAGGTGCCGCTACGCGCGGCGGCGGTTACTTTTTTCCGCTTCGCCGGAAAAAAGTAACCAAAAAAGGGGCGACTTCTTTAGAAGAAGCAATCTTTTTTTATGCCGGGCGTGATTGTGCTGCAATGCAGTCCCTGCCCACACCGCGACAGGTGCGGTGGTTGGGGCGAACGCCAGAGTACCGCCGCACGCAGGGGCGAAGCCTGTCGCGGGGCTAAAGACTTAGGTGAGGCTGTAAGTTGCCGCGAGGTGCGGTGGGGGTGCCAACCGGAAGGTAATTGCTGCTACGATTGCTGCCGCACATTGTGCGGCAATGCGGTACGTGTCCCGACGTGGTGGGTGTTGGTGTTGCGGTTGGTGCAGACTTACGGTTCAGGGTAATCCCCCGTTACCACAACAATCACCGTAGGGGACGGCGTCCTCGACGTCCCTTGTTTGGTTTGCCGCCGCATTTTGTGTCAAACAACTGCACCCTGCTATGTGGGTGCGGCGGGTGCCCTCGTCTACCTCCGCGCTTTGCGCGTCGGGACACGCAACGTTTTGCCGCACCACACAGCGCAGGGCGCGGTGCGGGTTGGCTTCGCTAAATTCTGGTTGCCACCCGCCGATACACACCTACCGCACATAGGGCGCAAGCCCGTCGCTCGGCAATTCTGTCCGGGTTCGGACGCACGGACACGTACACTTGCAGCTCCGCAACCCGCCTAAGCCCTAAAGCGGCTTCTTTGGTTCCTTTCTTGCCAAGACAAGAAAGAAACCGCCCGCCGCGTAGGCGTATAGCAGAGTCGCAAGGCGAAGCTTCGCCGCACTTTCAAACTCCGCAACCCCGGCGCACGGCTGGACGCACTCATATACCCCGCACCCTCGCGGCGCACAACTGAAAGCCCCCGAAAAGCCAAAAACCGAAACGAAAAATCCCAAAACACCGGGCGACCGGGACGGTCGCCCCTACGTCTGCTCCATAAGAAATGCGCCCCCCGACGGCAGGTTGCCGCCCCGACCGCCAACCCAAATAAAGCAAGCCCTGCGGCGAGGCTTCGCCGCAGGGCTTGCTTTACCCCGGTTCACCCCCCCGCCCCACAACAGCAAAACACCCCCGTAAAAACATGGGTGTTCTGCTGTAATAAGCGTATTCCTTGCCGCTACTTCAGCAGCTGCGTCCACTTCTCATAGAAATACGCGCGTGTCGGGCTTTTTGTGTCCTTTCTTTCGTACTCGTGGCTGTTTGTTGCTTCCTGAACCTCGCGGTAATACCACATATCAATATTCGCGTTGTCCGGCCACGTCTTCATGCCGTCCAGCAGATCTCCCGGAAGCGCTTCGCCCGGTCTCGGCAATTCAGGCTCACGCCACAGTATGCGGTTCATCATTGTCATAAACTCCGCACGGGTCATTTCTCTGACATCGAACTCTGTCGGTGTGCGACCGAACATCCAGCCTACATGCGCGACGTGGTATATTGCCTTTGTCGCCCAGAAGCCGCCGTCTGCTTCGATTGCGTCTATATCTGTGAATTTAATGCCCATATTTGCCGGAATATCCTGCGCTCCGAGAATTGCGATTACGCCTCCTGCCTTTTCTCCGCCGAATATCTGCGCAATTTCAGGGCGTGTTATCGGATTGTTCGGCTTGAATTCGCCGTCCGGGTAGCCGACCACAAGACCAAGCTTGTAGCAGGTCAAAACTGCGGTTTTATACCACGCATCTTCCGAAATATCCGGGAACGGATTTTCTGTGGGCACATTGGCTGCCTTTAATTCAGCCGAGAGGATAATCCGGTAGATTATCTGGCAGACCTCTGCGCGGGTGATGTTTGCTTCCGGGCGGACTGTGCCGTCAGGATAGCCTGCGACGAACGCAAGGTGCGGCGGTTCCGGCAGCTCCGGCGGCTCCGGCGTTTCCTGAGGCTCCGGCGGTGTGAGTGCGACAGTCAGCGGAATTTCAATCGGCACACTCGAAAAGTCGGTGTAATTGTCGCCGTTAACCTGCTCGTTGAACAGCTTAATCTTGTAGCTTCCGATAGGCATATCCGCCGGGAGCGGAATGTTCGCCTTGCCGTCTGCCGTGTTATTTAACTTGCCGTAGTATAGCACATTTCCGTCGTTATCCGTAATCACGCAGGAAACATACTTGTTTGCGCCTGTAATCGCGTCTTTGTAATCTACGCCGACCGTGCCGCCGGGGGCGGCAATACGCGGAGTCTTATCCGGCACGTCTAAATTCAGGAACGCTGTGTCTTCGTCTATCATCGTGAATTTAAGCTTTGCGCCGGTATTCGGCGTTGCGGGAACGAGTCCGTCGCCTAAGCTCGCGGCAGGTTTGCCGTTTGCAGACGCTTCAGATGTGAAGAGCAGCTTTGACATATCTAAGTTCAGCGCGGGGCGCGCCGCCATTGAAAACAGGTAGCCGTTATAGAAACCGCCGGGTCCCAATTGCAGTCCGTAAGCCGTGGAACCGGGGGCGTAGCCAAAGTACGCATACGGAACTCTGTTTTGCGTAAAAGCAGCTCTAAACCAATAGGGAGTCGTATATTTGCGTACGTTTTCGTTGCCGATAATAGCCCATTCATAATAGGACAGCGGCCATAGCTTTTGGTTCGGCACAGCTGCGCCCATCATCCGGTAGTTTGCGTAGTTTGACGGGCTGCCGTCAGAGGTCGGAGTGAGCGTTCTGCCGTTAATCAGGGCGTATTCTCTCGGAGTGTTGTTTCCGTATTCGCCCGCAATTTCCTCCATTCGCTGCTGAAGCGTGCTGCCTCTGTATTCGTTCGGCTGCGCCCATCCCGGAGTCTCGCCGGGGTTGTTCGAGTACCAGTAGCCGTCGCCGCCGGCGGCAGAGGTAAACTGTGACATATCGTTCGGCTTTTGGATTGCGTCTAAATACATCCAGTTCATACGGAAGGTTGACGCGCCGTAGTTGCTCCAGTTGTCGTCGTAATTGCTCCAGTCGGCGTTCGGGTCGTTCGGGTCAGCCGGAAGAGTGGGATTCGGCCGTCCCTTTACAAGCAGCGTCAGGCTGTTTGCGGGGGCAGTCAAATACACGCCCTTTGTTCCGTCGCCGATGACGTACCATTCCTCTCCGGCAAAGCCAATTAATGTTCCTACATTGTTACCATCTGTAACCTTTATCGCGGGTAATCCCGCCACCACTTCCGCCGCAAAAGCCTCCTTTGCGCCACGCGGAATGAACGAAATGGTCAACGCAAGAGCAACGGCTACGGCAAGGATGCGTTTGGACGCGCTTAGCGTTATTTCTTGTAGTGTGAATCTTTTTTTGAACTTCATAGCAATTGTCTCCTTGTAGTTGTTAAATTCTTCAGCTGTTGAATTTGCACTAACTTTGTTGTTTAGTTTTAATTAAGTATATCGCATAAAACACGATTTTTCAATAAATAAAGTGTAACGAATATTAAAACAAATCGTTACATATTTCGTAACATTTATTACAACAGGTTGCGGCGTGCACAAAAAAGCACACCCCCGCATAACGCGGGGGTGTGCTTTTTTAATACTTTACGTTGCCGAAACTAATTCAGCAGAGCCGTCCACTTCTCGTAGTAATACGAGCGTGTCGGGCTTTTTGAGGTCTTTCTTTCGTACTCGTGGCTGTTTGTCGCCTCCTGCACCTCGCGGTAGTACCACGCGCTCGTATCCGCGTTGTCGGACCACGTTTTCAT
>JAISLF010000099.1 GCA_031260605.1 Oscillospiraceae bacterium | reverse complement strand
CGGGTTGGCTTCGCCAAATTCCGGTTGCCACCCACCGATACCTACTGCCTGCAAATAGGGCTAAAGCCCGTCATTCGGCAGTTCTGTCTGGGTTCGGACGCACTGACACGTACACTTGCAGCTTTGCAACCCGCCTAAGCCCTAAAGCGGCTTCTTTGGTTCCTTTCTTGCCAAGACAAGAAAGGAACCGCCAGCCGCGTAGGCGCAAAGCTGTGCGGCGAGGCAAAGCTTCGCCCTACTTACAAACATAGCACCCTCCGGCGCCCAGCTGCAAGCACCAGCCGCCACGCGCAGTGGCACGTCTGCGTGACCACCAGCGCTACCGGTGAACAAGCATTAAGCAGCAATAACCACCAGTCCCAACCCCAAACCACCGTCCACCGCCACCCCAAATCCAAAACCAGACAAAAGCAAGAACCAACCGCCCGTCCTTAAATCCAAAAACCGTCCGCAAAAGCGCAAAAATCCCCTTGACATTCCCATGAAACTATGTTAATATTATGTTATGGCGCAGAATTACTCAAGCGGAATCGATTACGAGGACGAAAAACGAATACGTAGCCGAATAGAAGAGCTTAGGCGCGGGCGTAAAATTATCACCTTTGTTTCAGGCAAAGGCGGCGTAGGCAAATCAAACCTCGCCGTGAACACAGCAATCGCCCTGTCCCAGCTCGGCGTACGCACTCTTGTGGCGGACGCGGATTTTGGTCTTGCAGACGTTGACCTCCTAATCGGCCTAAAGTCAAAATTTTCACTACGGCATTTTCTGTCCGGTGAGAAAAAAATGTTCGAGCTGGCTCAGCTTGGCTTTGACGGTGTACGCTTTATTTCGGGCGGCAACGGCAATAGCCGAATGCTCCGCATTTCCGTTGATGAAACGGAGCGAATCATGAACGGACTGCGCCGCATTCAGCTCCCGATTGACATCATCATTATAGACGGTCAGGCAGGCGCAACCGATAACCTTATGAAGGTGCTTCAGCTCTCTGACGAGGCTGTTGTTGTAACGGTTCCGGAGCCACCCGCTGTGACAGACAGCTATTCTTTAATCCGAAACGCGAAAAGCAGGAAAGTAATGCCGCCGTTTCAGGTTATAATAAACCGTGTGACGGATACGGCGGACGCCGCGTCGGTTGCAAACGCGTTTTTGCGTCTTGTCGGAAAAGAGGCGGACGAAACCTCTATTTCCTACATTCCGGAGGATCCCGCCGTTCGCCGCGCCGTCAGGCGGAGCGAGCCGTGCCTGATTTCCGAGCCTGATTCAGACTTTTCCCGTGCGGTAAGGCAGGCGGCGCGCCGGCTTATCGGCATTCCCGAAAATCCCGAACCGGAAGACGCGGTGGACGGTATGCGCACAAAAATACGTAAGTTTTTCGGCAGCAAGCTGTAGGCTTTCGTGCCACTGCTATTGCGCCGGCGTTTTCCGGCTGTTATCTCAAATTATTATCCACTCCCACACTGCGAGGCGGCTTTGCCTCGCAAATAACGTGCCGTATCGCTTAGCGCGGCGCAAAAAAACGGAGCTATTACTGTGAATTTATACCTATATTTAGTTCTTGCATTTGTTCTTGTCTGCTGCGGCGCCGCTTTTGCGCGCGCGCTGTTTTCGCAGTCGTTCCTACGCCGCAAAAACCAGCTCGACGAACAGGAGCGCCGCCTTTTGGAGCTGTTCAACCAGATTGAGCTGCAGGCAGGCGAGGTGCGCAAGGAAACAGCGGACCAGCTCTCGACATTAAAGCGCCTGTCGGAGCTTCTTGAGACAGTCAAGGAAGGTCAGCCGCTTCAGCCCGCCTATCGCCGCGAGTCTGAGCCAAAAAAACAAGTCTTTATTGATGACGAGCTGGACAATTTCCCGACGTTTGACGGTGAATTTCCTTTTGACGAGGTCGCGCCCGCAACCGGTTCAAAGGCTGTCCGCTACGCTGAGGATGATTTCGATGAGCCGCGCGCCAAAGCAGAACCGCCGCGCCGCATTATATCCGAGGATTTTGATTTCGACAGCGAGGAAGCTTCAGAGCCGAAGCGCGAACAGCACCGCCGCTCCTCGTATAACGACGCCCCCTGGGGTGAGGACGATATTGACGACGGCTTCTGATAAAACAAAACAAAAACCGCGCGAAACACCCCTCGTCCGGCATATTTACCTGACTGTATTCACAAACATCGCCGCAGTCGGCGAAGAATACAGTCTTGTTATATACTCTTGTGTTAAGAGTATGCTCGCTTCTATAGGGTCAAAAATCACAATCTGCACAGCAAACGCGCGGTAGCTATTTCTGCCGCAGTTTTTGCGATTAGAACAGTTAATGCACTATAATCCACTTTAATTTCAGGCAAAACAATATGCCCAAACCATTCATTCCAAAATTCCCGCTTCTGACCTCGCCGTTTATGATCGGCTCGCTTGCTCTGCGCTCGCGTATGTGCTCCGCCCCGACGGGCTTTCCGTATATCACATCTGACGGGTGCTTGACGCGCGATATGACGTCATTTTACGAGTTGAAAGCAAAGGGCGGCGCAGCCGTCGTCACCGTCTCCGAAGCGATGACACACAAAACAGGCCGCTCACACAGCCGCGTTATCGACCTGACGAATCCGTTTGTTATCCAGTCGCTTACCGACACGGCGCGGTCGATAGTCCGCCATGGCGCGGTTGCCTCAATTGAGTTGAATCACTCCGGCAGCCTGTCGGAGTTTGACGTGTCGGCAGATTCCCGAACCGAGGGTAAAAAACCTACAATAAACGATATGCCGCTGCCGCTGATTGAGGAAATTATCGAGTCCTTCGGCACAGGGGCGGCGCTTTGCAAAACCGCCGGCTTTAATATGGTAATGCTGCACGGCGGACACGGCTGGCTTATAGAGCAGTTTCTCTCCCCCGCCGTCAACCGCAGAACCGACGCATACGGCGGCGACCTTGCCGGGCGCGCCCGCTTCGCGCTTGACGTAATTTCAGCCGTGCGCTCGCACTGCGGAGACGCTTTCCCGATTGAATTTCGTATGAGCGGCACTGAAAGTCTGTCCGGCGGCTACGGAATAGAGGGCTCCGTTGAATTTGCCAAGCTGATAGACGGCAAGGTCGATCTTATCCACGTGTCAAACGGCTACGGAGAAGAGGATTTTTCGCTGACGCACCCGCCGATGTTTGCGCCCTACGGCGTGAATGTGCATTTGGCGGCGGCTGTCAAAAAAAATGTCGGCACGCCTGTCGCAACTGTCGGCGCACTCGGAAATCCGGTGCTGTCAGAGGAAATTATCCGCAGCGGCAAGGCAGACCTTATTTATATGGCGCGTGCACTTATCGCCGACCCGTTCCTGCCGAAAAAGGTTGAGCAGAACAGAGAAGCGGAAATAACGCCCTGTCTGCGGTGCTTTTTGTGCCATGCGGAGCGTATGGTCACGCAGACGCGCATTTGCTCTGTAAACCCGATAATCGGGCGCGAATTTGAAGCAAAGTTTGAGCCGAGACTGCCGTCCGTCAACAGAATTGTGTCAAACACCGGCGACCCGGCGCTTGATTCCTCCTACTCAGAGAGCATTATCGCAACGACGCTGACCTCGCGCTCGCGCCGCGTTCTTGTCGTCGGCGGAGGTCCCGGAGGTATGACGGCGGCGCTTTGGGCGGCGCGGCGCGGACACTCAGTCACGCTGTGCGAAAAGGATATACGGCTCGGCGGCAAGCTCAACTGCGAGGAGGGCATTCCGTTCAAGGAGGCGTCCCTGCGCTTTCGCGACACTGTCGAGTATAAGCTGCGCCGGCTCGGAATCGGAATACGGCTTGGCGTTGAGGTAACACCGGATCTTGTTTTCCGTATGCAGCCGGACGCGCTGATTATCGCAGTCGGCGCGGAGCCTGTTCTGCCTGATATTCCCGGAATAACTCTCGGAGAGAATGTGTTCTTCGCGGAGGATATGCCTAAGCTCGGAAAGAACGCGGGCAAATCCGTCGCGATAATCGGCGGCGGTCTTGTCGGCTCGGAAACGGCGACTCATCTGCTTCATACCGGTCGTAACGTAACAATAATCGAGGCGGCGGGAGAGCTTGCGCTCGGCGCAAACCCGCGTCACAGACCGGTTTTGCTGGACGAGCTTGCCCCCGCAACGGTTTATCTGAACACAAAGGTGCAAAGCGCGTCAGGCGGGAAGCTGTCCTTGTCAAACGGCAAAACCGTAAACGCGGACACGGTGATTATTTCCGCCGGATACAGGCCGCTGCTTGAAACCGCAAAGGCTCTGCGCGGTATAATTCCTGAAACGGCGTTTGTCGGAGACTGCCAAAAACCCGGACGAATCCGTGACGCTGTTTTTCGCGGCTATCACGCCGCAATGGATCTCTAATGCTTCACCGCAGCGTAAAAAAAACGGCTGTAGCTGCAATTTTCGCTTTTTCCGCACTGCTTTTCACCGCCTGTGCGCGCACCCCCGGCTGGACTGTTTCCGAAACCTTTGCTCTCGACACGATAATATCGGTACAGACACTCGGCGCAGCAAAGACGGCGACAGACGCGGCAGTCAGTGCCGCCTCCGAAACAGAAAGTCTTGTTTTTCAGACCGGTGGCAACATTCCCGAGCTTTTGGAAACCGCCGCTCTCGTCTCCGAAATAACGGACGGTGCGCTGGATTTGACGTTAACGCCCGTGCTGAACGCCTGGGGCTTCGGCATATCCGGCGGCGAGCACCGCGTCCCGTCGGACGCTGAGCTTGCTGAGCTTCTTGCTTCACGCGGCACGTCTGTTCTTGACGTCGGCAGCGCGGCAAAGGGCTATGCGCTGAAGCTCGCCGGAGAAAAATATCTCGCGGTCGCGAACACCGGCAGCTGCGCAATGCTTAATTTCGGCGGAAGCTTTCTTGTGCTCGGCAAAAAGCCGGACGGCTCGCGCGTAAAGCTCGGTCTTGAGGACCCCAAAAACACATCAGGCGTCGTCGGAAGCGTGAAAATAGAAAACCTGTCCGTCACAACCTCCGGCGATTATCAGCGGTATTTTGAGTCGGGCGGCGTTCGCTATCACCACATTCTCGACCCGAAAACCGGCAAGCCCGCGAATTCCGGGCTGTCCTCCGTGATTGTTGTGTGCCCTGACCCGCTTTTGGGTGATTGCCTGTCAACAGCGCTGTTTGTTTTGGGAACGGACGGTGCGGCGCGTATCTGGCGCGAATACGGCGAGCAGTTTGCCTTTGAGCTTGTGCTTGTAACTACCGGGGGCGACGTTTTTGTGACAGAAAATCTCGCGAAGGGCTGGGACTCTATCGGCTTCGGCGAAAGGGGCGCGTACACCTCCGGACGCGCGGCGTTTTTCTCAGACAGAAGCTATTCTGTTGTCGCGGGTGCGTTACAATGACGAGAAAAAAAGCGGCTATTGTGCTGATTTGCTCCGTTGTCGTGTGCTTGTGCGCGGCAATAGTAATATCAAAATCAGATAAGAAAAGCGACTTTGCTGAAATTTATGTTGACAGCAGACTGCTTTATACGATAAACTTGAATACAGACGCGGAGTTCACAGTACCGGGCTACACGCCCGGCAGTGAAAACACTGTGCGGGTCGAGGGCGGCACACTGCGCGTTATATCCGCAACATGCGCCGACAAGGTCTGTGTTCACCAGGGTGCGCTCGGCGCGGCGCCGATTGTTTGCCTGCCGAACAGGGTTGTGATTCGGTTTGCCGAAAATAACAGCGAGTACGACGGTATAGCCGGATGATGCGCGACGAGAATAACCGAATTCCGGCAAGACTCACGGCAGTCTGCGCGCTTTTTGCCGCCGCCGCCGCGATACTCTCGATTGCAGAGAGCGCCGTTCCGCCGCTTCTGCCCGTTCCGGGGGCTAAGCTCGGGCTTGCAAACGCCGTAACGGTGTTTTGCCTGTACCGCTTCCCAAAGGCGCGGTGGGTCGCGGCAATCCTCTCCGTCCGCATACTGCTCGGCGGACTGTACACAGGTCCGTTTCCTATGCTTTATTCCGCAGTCGGCGGCTTTGCGGCGTTTTTCACAGAGCTGCTGCTGAAAAGGGCAGTGCAGTCTGACACAAAGCTTATCTTTCTCGTCTCCGCCGTCGGCGGAGCGGCGCACAATGCCGTATCGCTCGCTTTTGCAGCGGCAATCGCCCGCTCAACGGCTCTATTTTACTATTTGCCGTGGCTGCTTGCAATCGGAATTGTATCAGGCGCGGCAATCGGGCTGCTTGCGGAGGTTGTTCTCCGAAAGCTACCGTCAAGCAAAGAGACTTAATGCAACGCGCACATTTTCTCTTAGAAAAAACACCGGGGTGTTATTATGAAAAATAAAATTTTTAAGCTGGCGGTTCTTTTCTTAGCGGTATCCGCGCTTGCTTTTTCTCTGTTTGCCTTAACGGGCGGCTCGGACGAGATTGCGCCTGAAAAAAGCACCCTTGTTGCTTCCTTTGATGAAGTATTTCTCACGGAGAACGGCTTGCCGACAGGCGACCTGCCGCCGCTTCGGACATTTGACATTCCTGCAGATGAGGCTGACCTGCCTGCCCCGCCGGACGACCCGGAGCTTTCTCCGTCAAAATCACTGAATTCCGCGGCGGATCCGCTCCCCGGCGGCTCGCGCTCCGGCTACAACTACCTTGCCACAACCGTGAACGGGGCGCGTTATACGGGAATTTATAAGCTTCTCGTCACCTACTGCGAGAATCTTATTGCAAGCACCGCAACGGTTGAATACAGCTATTCCTACACAAGCATCTACAAGAACTATGGCTATTTTGAAAATATCGGCTCGCCCGGCAGTATCAGCTTCGGCGCCTTGGGACCCCTTTCGGCAGACGAACTTGACCTTGTCTGGGAGTTGTTTTTCCTTGATAACCCGCAGTATTTCTTTGTCGCGCCGTGGTTTTTCGGCAGAACAGCTGCCATCGGCGGCGGCTATTCGGGCGTTATGCCGTTTATCCCGCAGGAATTCTTCACGCCGCAGCAGCGCAAGAACGCCCTGACGAATCTGGAAACCCGCTATCAGGAATACGCGTCGTACGTCGCGGCAGGCTCCTCCTCCGAATCGGCTGTCGTGATTGCACGGCTTGTGCACGACAAGATAATTGCCGAGCGCGACTATGCCTATTATAACAACGCGGCGGACGCGCACCAATACGCGCACACAATCGCCGGAGTTATGGATCTTTCAACAATCGGTCCGGTATGCGAAAGCTACGCGAAGGCGTATTCTTATATCCTCACAAGACTCGGCGTTGCAAACTCCGTTCAGGTCGGTATCGGCGGCGGCGGCGGGCACGCCTGGAATACCGTTGAAATCGGCGGTCAGTCTTACTTTGTGGACACGACGTGGGACGACGGAGATACAACAAAAGGCGACGTCGGCAACAGAAAAAACGGCATTTCGCTTGAATTTTTCCTTGTCGGAACAAACTCAACCTGGTTTACATCCTCACATGAGGCGTCTGACCTTGACCCGTCCACATACTGGACAGTAGGCGGACAGTATGCTGACTGGTACAACCTCGTGCCGTCAAATCTCGCCCCATCTGTATACACGCTGCCGACGCCCGGATATATCTATTTGTCAGACGCGCTTTTCTACGGCAACCGTGTCTCGCCGCTTGTACGCCTGTCGTATTCGGAAACTGACTCCAGACCGACAAGCTCTGTTATATATAATCTCGGACAATTCACCCTGGTTGAGGGCGCAAATCCCGGAAACGTCGTGCCGTATCTGTATAAGTGGACAAATCCCGGCTCTCCGCAATACAGCAGCGTAAAATACACGCGCGGAACTGACTATACGGTGCGCCCGGTTTTGTACGAAAATCTGGCAAACGGGTATTCCCGTTACCGCCTCTGGATAGACGGCAAGGGCGGCACTGTCCGCGGAACTGACTTTTTCTTTGCGGATATACTGTTCGTCAAACCAAAGGCTACTGCCTCAACCGGCATTGTCGGAATCCAGGGGCAAACTGTCTCGGCGACAATCACGCTTAGCATAGAAAACGCAACGCTTAAAACCGCAGGCTTTACGAATATAGACGCCGCCGGTTGGTTCAGCTTTGAAAAGACGGGCGGACTTTGCGGACTTACGGCGCGCGCAACCGCCAACCCCGTCGCAAACACTGTTACAATCACGGTATCCGGCACAGCGTCTGCCTTCAACGCGGAGTATTTCACGATTACCGTACCAGCGCAGTATTTTGTTGACGGAACAGCCGCCTCAACGCCCCTTTCAGGCAGCGGCGCCGCCTACATTGCAATAAGCTCCTCCGCAAATCAGTTGTTGCCCTCCCTGCGCGTGCTGGACGTATCCGACACCAGCATAGCAGACCTTGACTTTCTTGCGTACTACAAGGACGTAGAGGAGCTGTATATTAAGGCTAACACAAAGCTTACGGATCTTGCCGGAATCATTCACCTGCGAAAGCTTGCGGTGCTGTCTCTGCCGAAAAGCCTGCAGGGAAACTCAACTGTTGCGTTTTGGATAAGCCTGCTTCCCGGAAGCCCGACAGTGCAGTGGCAGTAAGCTCTGTGAGTTTGCACACCCGTGCCCTGAAGCTGCAACTATAAACCCATATGATAGAACTTGACAACTATAAGATAAAACTGAATACACTGCCGCCCGTGCTTGAAACTCTTCGCGGCGCGCTCAAGCTTGACGAAGCGGAGTCCGAGCTGTCCGCATTGCAGGCACAGACGGAAGCAGAGGGCTTTTGGTCTGACCTTGAGAACTCACAGACCGTTCTGCGGCGGCAAAAGCAGCTGCAAAGCAAGGCGGACGGCTATAAAAAGCTTTCCGGACGCTTTCTTGACCTGCAGGCGCTGATAGATATGGCGCAGGAGGAGGACGACGAGGCGCTTCTGCCTGAAATTGAAGCTGAGTTTGCGGACTTTTCTGCCGCGCTTGAGACCTCGCGCCTTGCGACACTGCTCTCCGGCGAATACGACAACAGCCCCGCGATTGTCTCGTTTCACGCGGGAGCCGGCGGAACGGAAGCGTGCGACTGGGCGGAAATGCTCTATCGAATGTATATGCGCTGGGCGGAAAAACACGGCTTTTCCGTCACTGTGCTTGACTATCTCGACGGTGAAGAGGCGGGCTTGAAAAACGCCTCAATCCAAATCGACGGCGAAAACGCGTACGGCTACCTGAAAAGCGAGAGCGGCGTACACCGCCTTGTGCGAATCTCCCCGTTTGACTCTTCAGGTCGGCGGCATACCTCCTTTGCCGCAATAGAGGTCTCCCCCGTTATCTCAGACGACGCGGATATTGACATTCGCCCCGAGGACTTGAAGGTGGACACATACCGTTCATCCGGAGCGGGCGGACAGCACGTCAATAAAACAGAAAGTGCAATCCGCATAACGCACCTGCCGACTGGCATTGTCGTTGCGTGTCAGCTTGAGCGCAGTCAGCACCAAAACCGCGAGGTTGCAATGCGTATGCTGCGCAGTAAGCTCATTGAAATAAAAGAGCGCGAGCATTTGGACAAGATAAGCGACATCAAGGGCGAGCAGATGAAAATTCAGTGGGGCTCACAGATACGCTCCTATGTTTTTATGCCGTACACTCTGGCAAAGGACCACAGAACAGGCTTTGAAAGCGGCAACATAACAGCCGTTATGGACGGAGAAATAGACGGATTTATCAACGCATTTTTGTCGTTCAAGGCAGAAAGCTGATTCGCGGCGGACGAACTGTTTTCGCGCAGCACACACGAAGGGTTAAATATGATGCAAACAAACAAAGACGGAAAAGTAATTGCGGTAGTTTCAGGCAAGGGCGGCGTCGGCAAAACCACGCTTGTCGCCTGTATGTCCTCGTGCTTTGCCGCGCAGGGCTTTCGCACCCTCGCGGTAGACTGCGACTACGGTCTGTTTAATCTCGACGTTCCTCTCGGAATGTCAAACTACACGCTTTCAGACTTTTCAGACACGCTGGAGGCGGAGGACAAGGGCGCCGCGATAGACGAGGCTGCACGAGAGCACCCGCTGATTCCGGGGTTGTTCTTCCTGTCCGCGCCGGACGTTCCGGGAAGCAAAATTAAGGACGAAGAGATGCGCGAATTTCTGGCGGCAGCCCGCGAGCGGTTTTCGTATATTCTGCTGGACTGCCCTGCCGGAATCGGCAGCGGCTTCAAGGTTTCGGCGCGCTATGCCGACGTTATTTTGATAAACGCAACGCCCGATATTGCTTCGTCGCGGGATGCGTCACGCGTATTCTTTGAGATAAAAAAGTACTTTGAGCACGAGCCCGAAACTCGCCTCGTTCTAAACCGCTCGTCCGACCTAAAACACGCAACGCGCATTGCGGATTCGTTTATAGACAATATCGGCGCAAAGCTGATCGGCCTTATCCGGGAGGACAGAATGGTCAGCATTGCGGCGGAAGAGGGCGTGCCGCTCGTGCTTGCCGAATGCCGAGGCGCGGCAATGGATATGCTGAAGATAACGCTCCGGCTTCAGGGCATAAACGTCCCGCTGTAGGGACTGCGTTTTAGGTAACACTATGCAGACAATCATAGACGCGTTCGACGAGGACAGGAGCGCAATAATCAGCGCGGCGCAGGTTGTTGCCGTAAACAAGCAATATCCCGAAACCGCAATAGCGTCCTTTTCGTGGAAAACGGCGGAAATCGCGGCAAATAGCTTTGGCTCAAAGAAAATCGGAGAGCTGCTTGCGGGGTCGCCTGTTCCTGTTTACGCGATTGAGTACAGAGGGAAAAGCTTTGCTTTTTACTGCTCGCCTGTCGGCGGTTCCGCCGCCGCAACGATTCTTGAAGAAATGCTTGCGCACGGCAGCCGCAAATTCGTGTTCTACGGCTCCTGCGGCGTGCTTGACCGTGAGATTGCCGCAAATTCACTGATTGTTCCAACTGCCGCCTACCGCGACGAGGGCACAAGCTATCACTACGCGCCGCCCGGCAGCTATATAGAGGTTCAGTCGGCGGAACGGCTTGCGGAAATCTTCTCCGAACTCGGCTTGCCGCACACAAGCGGACGCGTTTGGACGACAGACGCGTTTTACCGCGAAACGCGGCGCAACACGGAGCGCCGACGCGCCGAAGGGTGCATTGCGGTCGATATGGAGTGTGCTTCGATTATGGCCGCCGCGCAGTATCGCGGAGCTGACTGCTATCAGGTCCTGCACGCGGCGGACAATCTGGACGCACAAACCTGGGATTCCCGAACGCTCGGCACACTTGAGCCGGACAGCCGCAAGAATTACCTGAAAATTGCGCTTGAAACGGCACATCGCATTTCCGTGTGAACCGAGTACGGCAGCTCTGACTGAACACTCAGCGTTCCCCGCTTACACAGAACTCATTTCAATATCGCGGAAAATCTGCATAAATATAAAAAAACGAAGGGCACAAACCAATGAATATCGCGCTTATTGCAAACGACAAAAGAAAAGAACTGCTCGTGCAGTTCTGCACGGCATATTCGGGCATTCTACGTGTTCACAGCCTGTGCGCGACCAACTCAACAGGCAAGCTGATCGCGGAAGCCACAAGGCTGCCGATTACGCTGTACCCGCCGGGAAGCCAGGGCGGCGTTCAGCGCATTGCCGCGCGCGTTGCGTACAATGAGATTGATATGCTGCTGTATTTTCGCGACCCGCAGGGACAGGGCACGTCGGACGACGAGGATTTTGACTCCATTACCCGCCTGTGCGACAGTTTTAATATCCCCTTTGCAACGAACATCGCAACGGCGGAGGTGCTCATACAGGGTCTGCGGCGCGGAGACCTCGGCTGGCGCGACATTGTAAATCCGATGGCAGGCAAGGCGACTATCGGATAAGCTCCGGAAGCGCTGACCGCAATGTATATCGAGACCGGGCGTTTAATTCTGCGCCCATGGGTTGACACGGACACCGAAGAGCTGTTCCGACACGCGCAAAACCCGAATGTTGCCTCTCCCTGCGGCTGGCCGCCGCACAAGGACATAGACGACAGCCGGAATATTCTGAACGCCATACTGAAATCCCCTGAAAACTGTGCAATAGAGCTGAAAACCACAGGGAAGCCAGTCGGCTCAATCGGACTTATGACTATCGCAACCTCGCACACCGCGCCTCTTGCCGAAAACGAGGGCGAGATCGGCTACTGGCTCGGCGAGGATTATTGGGGTCAGGGACTTATGCCGGAAGCGGTTACTGCGGTTTTGCGGTACGCGTTCGGCGAACTGAAGTTGAGCCGCGTATGGGCGGGTTATTTCCCCGGCAACAACAAGTCGCGCCGTGTGCAGGAAAAGTGCGGCTTTGCGTATATGTGCACGGACAATAAGAAGTACATTGAGCAGCTGAATACTGAAATGCAGCTGAACTTTACGGCAATAGACAGCAGTAAGTTTCGGGTTAGTCAGCTGTAATACGCAACAACAGCAAAAAAGGCGGGGAGCTTAACAAAAGTTCCCCGCCTTAAATTATCACTATCAGATTGTCTTACTCGTCCTCTTCAAAATCCTCATCCAGCACCGTGTACTGGAAAAACTCCGGGTTCCACGCAAGCTTAATGCGCGTTGTCGGCCCGTGGCGGTTCTTCAGTATCTTCAGTTCGCCCTTGCGCTCCTCAACCTTTCTATTCAGCGCCAGAACAATGTCCGCATCCTGCTCAATTGCGCCCGATTCACGCAGGTCAGACAGCTGAGGCGTTTTGTCCGTGCGCTTTTCCGTTTCACGCGAGAGCTGTGACAGACACAGAACAGGCACGTTCAGCTCCTTCGCCATAATTTTGAGGTTACGCGCATTGTCAGACACAAGCTGCTGGCGGTTGTCGTAATTAATCTGCCGGTTTTTCGCGGAAAGTCCGTTCATAAGCTGCAAATAGTCAATCACGATAAGTCCGAGATTTTTCACCCTGCGGCACTGCGCGTTAATGTCCGCAACGGTGACGCTTGGGTTGTCGTTCGTCAAAATGTTCAGGTCAGACAGCAAGACAGAAGCGTCGGCAATCGCGTTGATGTCTGCCGGCTCCATTCTGCCTGTTTTCAGGCGTTTTCCGTCAACCCGCGCCTGCTGCGCGATAAAACGCATAGCAATTTCCTCGCGGCTCATCTCAAGCGAGAATATAGCAACGGCGCCGTCCTCCTTGCGCATATGCCGCGCCGCGTGCAGCGCCATATTCAGCGCAATCGCGGTTTTACCGATACCCGGACGCGAGGCGATAATAATCAGGTTCGTTCTGTTAAGACCCATCATCGCCGTGTCCAACGACTCAAAGCCCGTCGGGATTCCGGTAATGTCGCCGCGTCCGTCCTTTGCGTCGATAATGCCCTGATAAACGGCGGAAACCGTCTGTGAAAGGGGCAAAAGCTCCCTGTCAATCCGGTCGCGCCGCAGGTCGAATACCTTTTTTTCGGCGCTGTTCAGTATGTAGTCAGACCCGCCGGAGCCGTCCGCCGCCATATCGCGAATCTCGCCGCCCGCGTCGTACACCGCGCGCACAAGCGCCGTATCCTCAACAACGCGGACATATTCCATAATGTTTTCTGCTGTCGGCGTCAGCGAAATAAGGTCAAGCAAATACTGCGGAATCGACTCTGTGAGCGTTCCGTCGTCCTTCATACGCGCCTGAATAGTTACGGGGTCAACAACGCGCCCCGCAAGAAACTCACCGTAAATTGCGGAGAAAACAGACTTATTCGATTCAGAGTAAAAGTCGGCCGGCTTCAGGCGGGCGCACACCTCGGGTATTCGGCGCTCGTCAATCAAAAGTGCGCCGAGCACCGCCTGCTCAGCGGCCTCGGCGCGAGGAACCGTGCCAATAGAGAATTTTTCGTCAGGCATCGTTGGTTATATCAGGTCCTAACCTGCTTGCCGCACATAGCGGATTGCGGCGTTTGTCGTCCTTTATGCTACTTATTTATAAGCTGTGCAACAGCTGTTTTGACAATCTCAACCGCGCCGTCTATCCCAACTGCGGAGGTGTTGACCGAAACGTCAATATACTGCGGGTCGCCCCAGTTGCGGTTTGTGTAGAACCGATAGTAGTTCGCGCGGCTCTTGTCCGCTTTCTTCAGGAACTGCTCTGCGTTTTTGGTCGGCAGCTCATAGTCAGCAACGGCGCGCGCAATGCGGTCCTCCTTATTCGCACGGATAAACACGTGCAGAACATTCGGGAAATCGCGCAGAACATAGTCGGCGCAGCGGCCGATGATGACGCAGCTTTCTTTTGCCGCAAGCTCGCGTATTACCATTGACTGTGAGAGAAACATCTTGTCCGTCGTCGGCGTTTCATAGAAAACAACGCTGTCAAACGAGCCCATCGACGAAAAGCCGATGTTTGACAAAAAGCTGCCGGAGAGGTTTTCCTCGCGCTTTTGCACGTACCCTTCTGAAAGACCGCTTTTTTCGGCCGTCATTGCGATGATTTCCTTGTCGTAGCAGCCGATTCCGAGCGCCTCCGCAAGCTTTTTTCCGACTCCGCGTCCGCCCGAACCGAATTCACGCGATATAGTTATTACATACTTGTCCATTTTGTGCTTCCTTAATATTTGCCGCGCGGCAGGCTACCGTGCTTTTTCCGCTTAGGCAAGTAATATCGTTACATTAATATGATACCACAGATTCTTCTTCTTTGCAAGCGAAATTTGTCCCGCCGGCACATAATTTCGCAAAGTACACAAAGTGTGATTTATACGGCCGAAAATTCGCCTCTATTTCAGCCGCTCCAAATATCTCGCCCCAATTTCAAACGCCGCCTCAGGCTCATCTTCACCCAAAAGTCCGACAGCAAACAAAATATACTCGCGGTCAATCAAGAACCCCGGCTTTTTCGGCATAAGACTTTCTATATCCGCTTCCTCCCGAACCGCGCCGGAAAGCACAATCCCCGGGTTGCCTGAAAACGCAATCGGTCCGCCTGTGCCGATAACAAGCTCCGTGTTTGTCAAATCCTTTCCTGTCTGGAAAAGCGCCGTGCCGTCGGCTGTGTAGACCGACCGTCTTGTTCCGCAATGCCGCTGTACAGCAGTGCGCACCGCCGCGCGCGACAGGCGCAGCTGTGTGTCTGCTGTTTCGCTGTCGGGAATGGACAGCTTAGCTTTCAGCGCCGCGACATACTCGTCTGCTTCGCCCGCAAGCTCCGCCAAAACGTCGAGGTTGTGATACAGTCCCAAGTCCCCCTCAACGGTGCGCTTTTCGCGCGGCTCGGCGAGTCCCGACAGGTGCACTCCCGGCACCTGCGGCAGTCCGTCCGCAACGGAATACACATCAGTCGTCGCGCCTCCGAGATCCACCGCCATAAGCTCGCCAAAGCCCTCACCGGTTCTCACTCCGCGCGACAGCAGACTAACCGCACCCATTACGGCGGCAGGAGTCGGCATAACAACGTCGCGGATGACTGTTTTTACCCTGTCAATCCCCTTTGCCTGCGTGATTCGGGATATGAACAGCTCGCGTATCGCGGCGGAAACGCCCTGCGTGTTCAAAACGCCGAACTCCGGCATTACGTTGTCCGTAAAAATGACGTTTGCGGCGGTTTTCGCGTCAGCAAACACGCGCTCCGCCTCGTCCCTCGCGGACTTGTTTCCGCAAACAATGATGTTTTTCGCGGCGGGCAGCTCCGCAAGCTTCTTCGCGTTAGCCAGGATATTGGTTTTATTCCCGCCGTCAGTTCCGCCGCAAAGCAGAATAACGTCCGGCGCGGATTCCTCAATACGGCGGCATTCGCTGTTTGTCAGCTCAAACGAAAACGTGTCCGTAACCTTGCCGCCGGAGCCGAGCGCCGCTGTTTTGGCTGCCTTTGTCGTGTAATCCGGCACAAGTCCGACAGCCGCGATTTTAAGCCCGCCCGCCGCGGAGGAAGAGGCGCGCGCGGCGGCAAGCTCCCCGTCCGTCAGCTCCGTTTTTTTGCGCAGCAGCGCAATTGCCGCAAAAAGCCCCTCGGTTACGTCTGTGCCCACGGTTGAGGGCGTTTGCACATGCGCCAGAAGCTCCCTTTTTTCTATGTCAAACAAAACTGCCTTTGTAAAGGTTGAGCCAAAGTCAAAAAACAGGCGTTTCAATTCACATCACCGCCTTTTTTCGCGCATAACGGACTTACTTCCCCGCCTTTGCGGAAATGTCCTGCCAGAGCAGCACAACAGACGGCGCAACAGGCGCTTCAGGCGGGAAAACCCTGTCAAATCCTATCGCGGGCGACTTGAATTTCTTCTCAATCTCAGTAAAATCAGACTGTCCGATTGCAAGGTTGCCGCCTATATACAGCAGAATTCCGTCAAGCCCTGCTTCTATGCACTTATCCCGAAAGCCGGCAAGATCCATCTCCGCCATACCGTAAAGGCTCGTGATTAAAATCGCCTTTGCGTCAGTTTCAATCGCGGCCTTTATAAACTCGTCCGTGCTTGTCTGCGCGCCGAGCGCTGTCACGTTAAAGCCGGTCTCACGCAGAACCTTTGATATAACCTTTGTGCCGATAACGTGCGCGTCAACGCCGACGGTTCCGGTCACGACTGCCGGCGGCGCCGCCCTTACCGCGTCTGAAATCTCCTGCGGAACCTCTGCCTCGTCTTCATACGCAATACTTTCCGGCGGGTCAATCAGGCAGCCCTTGGAGAGCGTCCAGAAGTCCGCAAGGCTTGTGCGGTAGCCGAGCTTGCGCCCCTCGGTCAGTTCGCGCTCGCGGATTTTTTCGCCGTTGTATTCGCGCACCTCTTTCGGTATCGGCAGATTGCCGTACTCAATGTAGCGCACGGCGCCCTGCATATCGCGCGCGCCGAGGCACAGGTCGCGGACATTTACGTTTATTGAAAACGGGCTGTCCAAAACGCCTGAGTGAACCGCCGCGACGGTTCCCTTTGCAACGTCTCCCCCGCCAAGCTCCAGCACCTTATCTACAATTGCGGAAACAGACAGCTCAAGCATTTCTTGCTCCTGCCGAACCTGCGCCATATCAAACCCGATGTTTTGCTGACGGACGACATTGAAAATCCAGTTCGCCGAGCGGTATGTCTGCAAATGTGATTCAACAGACGGAACGCCGATTGCCTCGTCCACCGTCTTGACGGAGCAGGCGGCAAGCGGCGACATTGCCGCAATCATCGCCACGTAGTTTATGTATCCGTAAGCAAGCCCAATGTCAGACGGGAACGCGAAGAGCGAGGACTGGTTGCCGATAACGCCGGGGATTATTGTATCCGTAAAGCCGAATTTGTCGAGATATTTGCGGAAGAGCTTTTCGCAGGACAGAATCTCAGACACGTCCTGCGCAATGTTACCCTGAAAATTCATCAGCGGAACAATGCTTTTCGTCCCCTGCTGAGCCGAAATCAGCGCCTCGATAATCTGCGCCGCAATATTGACGTACATCGGAATCGTCCCGTTGGGCAGCCACCCGTGGCAGTCCGTCGAGATGATAACGCCCCGGTCGGCGTAATACCCAATGAGCCGTCCGAGATACTGCGCCGTTTGAATGCACTCCTCAACCGTTGCGGACTTGTCGTAGCCGCCGATCCAGCCGAAAAACGAGTTCGGCATAGCCGTCATACCGGAGGCAAATGCAACCTCGCCGACAAGCGAGTTTGCCACGCGGGACGAGCGCGGGTCAAACGCACCCTCGCACGAGAGCACGACCTCGCGCGTTTTCTTCACGCCGTGGGTGATAATCGGGTAGCCGTTCAGCTTCATTGAGCCGGTCTTTATGCTGTCCTCAAGTCCCTGACGGGCGCGGTCAAGCTGCAAATTGCGCGTGTACGCGTCTGTTGTAAACGGAAAAAGTCGCACGCCGACTGAATTCAGCGACTGCAGCAGCTTTTTCTCCTCCTCGATAACGGGAACACCCGAACGCGGAAAAAGCCCAACGACTCCGCGAGCCTTGAAATCCGCCAGGGCTTTTGTGAAATTCTTGCCGTCAGGCAGTGACTTTTGGAATTCGACAGCCTCGGCAAGGTCAATTTCTGCCGCAGCCTCGGGTGCGGGCGCAAGCACCCTCGGGCGCAGCTTTGTAAGAAACGTGTCCTCGTCTATGCGCTGCTGTTTAACTTCTGTGTTCATAACCTGACCTCTGTATATTTAGAAAAAGCGGGGATTATTCCGCCAATATCGACTCCGCAGGCGCGTTTAAGACTCAAAAATCAGCGTCTTGATCGCCTCTGAATTCACTTGTTCCGCAGCTTGCAGCCGTTTTCTTGCCGCGCGCATTTTTTCACCGAATTCTGCGGAAAGTGCGCGGTCTATTATTTCCTCAAGGCGGCTGTTTGTCATTTCACCCAGCGGCAACCACGTCGGCAGCTCCGCGTAGTCCATAAAGCCCGCGACCTTAGGGTCATACGAAATGCCGACGACCGGAACACCGGCGGCGGCGGCCATAATCAGCCCGTGCAGGCGCACGGAAAGACAGACCCGCGCCTTTTGTATCGCGTCAAACACCTCGCGCGGCGTCTGAACCGTTTGCATATTTATGTACGGCACATTGGGGTGCTTTTCGTCCAATACAGCGGCGACCTCCGCCGCAATCTCGCAGTCCTTAGGATTAAGCGGCAAAAAACACGGCGCGAGTCCGTACTTTCGGTGCATATACTCAGCCGCTTCCGCCAGAACGTCAACCTTTTCCTTAATGCCGCCCCAGGACCGCAGTATAAACAGCGCACAGTCGCGGCTTTCGCTCGCCCCTGCCCCAAGAAACTCCGCGTTCTCTGAAAACACAAAATCCGCCGCAAGCAGAATTTTCGGTCTTGTAATGCGCAGGTTGTCAAGCTCCGAGATTGAAATCCTGTCTCTCAGCGTTATTTTTTCGACGCAGCGGTTGACCACAACACGCGTCAGCCGCCGATTCAGCCTACCCGTTACAGGACCGATTCCGCAGCCGCCCATCAGCACTCTTGCCCCGCAGAGCTTTGCCGCCGCAATCAAAAACAGGTAGTACCACAGCGAGCGCGAGCTTGTCGCGTCCTGAATCAGGCTACCCCCGCCTGAGATAAACAGGCGCGTGCGCTTTGCCGCGCGGATAAAAGCGCCGATTCCGAATTTCGCGACGACGGCAACACCGAAGCTCTGCGCTGTCTTTTCTGGCGTCGTCGTCACAACGGTTACCGGCTCGTCGGTAATTTCGCGAAGCTCAGCAAGCATAGCCTCTAAAATTGCCTCATCTCCGAGATTATCCATTCCGAAAGCGCCGCCGATAATAATACCGCGTCTATTCAGTTTTTTGCCGTTTTTGCTCACTTCTCGGTTTTACGCAAGCTTTTCCGCAAGTTCGGTCAGCCCGCCTAAATTCTCCTCCGTAACCGAGGATTTCAGCGTTATCGCGCCGACCTCCTCCCATCCGAGTTTCTCCGTTATTTCACGCATTTTTTTTACCGCCACCGGACCCCACGTCCCGTTTTCAATGAACGCGGCGACTCTGTTTTTCAGTCCGTGCTCCGCAAGCTTGCGCAGCAGCGCCTCCATCTGCGGGAACAGTCCGCCGTCGATTGTCGGCGCGGCAAACACGAGCTTTTTCGCACGGAAGCCCTCAGCCAAAATCTCCGGCGCGGGCGTCACCGCAACGTCATAAACCCGCACATCTGTGCCTTTTTCACGCAAACGCGCGGCGAGTATGTTACAGGCGTTCTCTGTCCCGCCGTACACTGAGGCGTAGGCGATAACAACGCCGTCGTCCTCCGGCGTGTAGCTTGCCCACTTTTGGTATTTTTCGAATATTTCGCCGATGTCCTGCCGCCAAACAAAGCCGTGCAGCGGCAGAATCATTGAAATCGGCAGCCGCGCCGCCTTTTCGAGCAGCGCCGTAACCGGTGCGCCGTATTTGCCGACGATGTTCGTATAGTACCTGCGCGCCTCGGCAAGGTGCGTTTCCATAAAGCGCACCTCGTCGGCAAAAACCGCGCCGTCTCCCGCACCGAACGTGCCGAACGCGTCAGCCGAAAACAGCAGATTGAAGTTCAGGTCGTAGGACACAATAACCTCCGGCCAGTGCACCATAGGCGCGGCGACAAACGTCAGCTTGTGCGCGCCAAGCTCCAAAACAGCACCCTCGGCTATCAGCTTTATGTTGCCGCCCGGCGCATATCCGAAGAACTGCGTTATAAGATCCAGCGTTTTTTGCGTGCATACAAGCCGCGCCGCCGGGTACTTTGCAAGCACCGCCTCAATTGAGGCGGAGTGGTCAGGCTCCATATGCTGCACAAGCAAAAAGTCCAGTCCGCGCCCGTCAAGGGCATACTCAAGATTCTCCAAAAACTGCTTTTGCTGTGAAGCGTCCACAGTATCGACAACGCAGGTCTTGAGGTCAGAAATCAGGTATGAGTTGTATGTCACGCCGCGCGGCACGGCATACGCCGACTCAAACAGCGCAAGACGGCGGTCCTGCGAGCCGATCCATGTAATATCCTGCGTGATTTTCCGTGTGCAGTGCATATATTATGTATACTCCGTGGTAAAAAGTGTCCGCTCAGTCCGGCAGTGTCACAGCCGCGCCCGCTTCCCGCGATTTTTTCACATCAATCAGCCGTTGGTTTCGGCTGCCGCGAAATTTAATGCCGAGCGTCTTTTCGGATTCGATAAACCTGCCGTCCACCAGCACATCCGTCAGGGCAAGAAGCCGCGCAGTCGCGTCGTCTGTTTTGGCAAGCTCCGCCAGCTCGTCCCAGGTAAAGCCCGAATATATCCAGACGTTCAGTCCTGCCTCACGCGCACCCGCCGCAAGCTCGGCGCAGGCTTTCGCCTGCAAAAACGGCTCGCCGCCTGTCAGCGTAATGCCGTCTGTCAGGGGATTTTCGAGAATCTCACGCAGCACGTCCGCAGTGTCCCGCCGCGCCCCGCCGCTCTCGTCCCAGGACTGCGGGTTGTGGCACCCGGGACACGCGTGACGGCAGCCCTGCGTGAACACGGCGCACCGAAAACCCGGCCCGTCCACAATCGAGTCCTGCACTATCCCCGCAATTTGAATGTCCATATGTTCCTCTTGCCGCGCTATGCGCGGGACCACTTTGCGCCCTGCTTCGTGTCCTCAATTACAATGCCGTTGTCCTTGAGATAGTCGCGCAGCTCGTCTGAAAGGGCAAAGTTCTTGTCCGCGCGTGCCTGTGCGCGCTCTTCTAAAAGGCGGTTTACCTCGTCGTCTGAAAGACCGCCGCCCGCTTCTTCGGGCAGGTCGTAAATTATTCCGAGAACGGAGTTCAGCGTGTCATACAGCGCAAGCAGCGCGGCAGCGTCACTTTTCGCGGCATCGCCGTCAGCCAAACGCGCGTTCCCGTCGCGAATTGCGTCAAACCAAACGGCGACGGCGTTTGCCGTGTTGAAGTCGTCCTCAAGCGCCTCGCGGAATTTCAGCTCATAACCCGAAATTGCCGCCGCAAAAGCGGCGTCTGCCGGTGAGTCGGTGCCGTTTTCGGCGATAAACGCGGCGTTGTCATACGCCGTCTGAATTCGCTTCAACGCGTTTTCGGCGCTTGTGAGCGCGTTTTCCGAATAGTCAAGCGGAGAGCGGTAGGCTGATGAGACAATAAACATACGCAGCGTTTTGTAGCCGTATTTTCCCGCCGCGTCGCGCACGGTGAAGAAATTGCCGAGCGACTTGCCCATTTTCTCCTTGTCAACCGTTATAAAGCCGTTGTGCAGCCAGTAGTTCACAAACTTCTTTCCCGTCGCACCCTCAGACTGCGCGGCTTCGTTCTCGTGATGCGGGAAAGCAAGATCCTGTCCGCCGCCGTGAATGTCAAACGTGTCGCCGAGCAGCTTTGTGCTCATAGCGGAGCACTCAATGTGCCACCCCGGACGTCCCTGACCCCAAGGCGAGTCCCAGGACGGCTCACCCGGCTTTGCCGCCTTCCAAAGCGCAAAGTCCGCCGGATTTTCCTTTTGCTCGCCCGGATTTATCCGCGCTCCGGCAAGTAAGTCTTCCTGTGCCTGATGAGAAAGCTGTCCGTATTTCGGAAAGCTCGCCGTCCTGTAATAAACATCTCCGCCGGACGGGTAAGCGTGTCCGTTTTCAATAAGCCGCTTGATTATCGCAATGATTTCCGGTATATTCTCCGTTGCCCTCGGATGAAAGTCCGCCGAGCGGACGCCGAGCCGAGCCGCATCATACCAATACTCGGCAATAAACCGCTCAGTCAGCTCAGACCACAGAACGCCCTGCGCTGCGGCGGCGTTTATAATCTTGTCGTCAATATCCGTGAAGTTCTGTACGAACGTAACCTTTTGCCCCAGATACTCAAAAAAACGCCGCAGACAGTCGAATATAATAACAGGTCTGGCGTTTCCGATGTGGATATAGCTGTAAACCGTCGGTCCGCAAACGTACATTCCGACGTGTCCCGGCGTAACCGGGACGAATTCTTCTTTTTTTAATGTCAGCGTATTGTAAAGGCGCAAGATTTGTTATTCTCCAAAGCGCAAAATATTATTAGCGTATATACGCTAACCTTAACACAAACAATTTATCGGCGGCAAGCAGGTTTTGCGCCCTGCCTATATCCCGCCGCCGTCAAAAAACACCTCAGCCGCCGCAACGCGCCGTTCAAGCAGCAAGAGCTGCTGCTCAATCGCCGAAAGCTCGACGGAAACAGGGTCTTCATCGACAAGCTGGTCAACATTTTTAACGT
Organism: Oscillospiraceae bacterium; assembly: GCA_031260605.1. GTDB lineage: Bacteria > Bacillota > Clostridia > Oscillospirales > Oscillospiraceae > JAIRRO01. The sequence goes on along the minus strand of JAISLF010000099.1, from coordinate 16,202 downwards.
ATTCCGGCTTCTTGTCCGCAATGCGCACAATCCTTGCCGGAACGCCGACTGCCGTCGAGTTCGCCGGAACAGCGCTGAGCACAACAGCGCCGGAGGCAATACGCGAGTTATCTCCGACCGTAAACGGACCGAGAACCTTTGCGCCGGAGCCGATAAGTACATTATTCCCGATTGTCGGGTGACGCTTACCTGTTTCCTTGCCTGTTCCGCCAAGCGTCACGCCCTGGTAAATCAGCACATCGTCGCCAATCTCGGCGGTCTCCCCGATTACAACGCCCATTCCGTGGTCTATAACAAACCTGCGGCCGATTTTCGCTCCGGGATGAATCTCTATCCCCGTTGCCCTGCGTGACCACTGCGAAAAAAAACGCGCTAAAAAAAATCTTTTGTGTTTATACAAAAAATGGGAAAACCGATATGCGATATAGGCGTGAACTCCTGGGTATAATAAAAACACTTGAATCCGCGAGGTCGCAGCCGGGTCTCTTGAAAGGTATGCTGATATTGTTTCTGATAAATGAATTGACATAAGCAGTTTGAAATAATAGTCCTCAATGATAATAGTATAACATAGCCTTATTTTTTTTGCAAGTAATCTTTACAAATTTGCATTGATTCGTTTACAAATTTTCAATGTAATGGTGTTTACAATTGTGGACTAAAGTGGTACAATAGGTTACAAGAAGTCGGAGAACCGAGAAGAAACTGTAACCTCGTCAGAAATTCCCGATATAAAGATGAAAATTTTGATTTTTACCTTTTTTCAACAGTTTTAGTAGAGCCGCCAGACCGTAACGCATTTGTAACATTCAAATCCGAAAAAGTGTGTCATAATGTAGATGATATTTTTTCGACATAATTCGCGTTTTTTCATCTGCCGGACGTGTTTGACCGGTGCTCGGCGGGGCAGACTTTACTGACAAATACAGTATGCTTAACGCGCGGATTCAGTCCGCAGTTTTACATAAGCCACTATGTGGCAAGGAGGACATATTCCAATGCAAAATCAAAAAGTAAAATTACTTATTGTGGACGATGAAGCGCCGATATGCGAAATATTACGCTTTAATCTGGAGAAGGAGTACGACGTTTGCATCGCCGGAAACGGCGTTGAGGCACTTGAAAAATACCGTGCGGAGCACCCCGCGCTGATTCTGCTGGATATTATGCTTCCGGAGCTGGACGGCTTTGAGGTCTTGCAGGAAATCAGAAAGACAGACAAGCTGACCAGTATTATTATGCTCACAGCGCGTGAGCGCGAGGAGGACGTGGTCGCCGGCTTCTCCCTCGGCGCGGACGACTATATCAAAAAGCCGTTTTCAATTCCGGAGCTGCGCGGCAGAATCGCGGCGAACCTCCGCCGCAACTGTCTGAGTGAAACAGGCGTTAAAAGCGCAGGCGACAAGAGCAAAGGCGCTGAAATTACAATAGATATGAACAGGTTCGACGTTTTTCGCGGAACCTCCCCCTGCGGCTTAACGCCGCGCGAGTTTGAGCTGATCACCTTCCTGCACAAAAACCCGATGCGTGTTTTCTCACGCGAGGAGCTTATGCGCGATGTGTGGCATTACGACTATTACGGAGACCTGCGCGCCGTTGACGTTTGCGTCAGGCGGCTGCGCGAAAAGATAGAGCAAAGCCCGGCGGAGCCGGAGATTATCCGGACAAAGCGCGGTCAGGGCTACTACTTTGCAAAGGACGACGCGTCCTCTGTTACAACTGCGAGGATTCTACCGATTAACAAATGATTCCGCGCACGGGCGAAGTAATATCGCACTTAAAAGCAGCTTGAGCGGCACGAAAAAACGCGGGAGGCGTCCGATGAGCTTTATATCGAAAATCAAGGAACTGGCGAAGAAGAGCGCAAAGCTTAACTCCTCACTGCGAACAAAATATGTCATAATCCTCTGGATTACAGCCGTTGCCATACTTACGGCGGTCACATTTGCCGTAACGCTGAATGTGCGCACCTACTACCGCTCATATTTCGCGCGGATAACCGCGGAGGTTTTTACCGATACCGACATTCAGGCGGCGCTTTCCGCGTGCCTTTCAGCCGAAAACCCGCCTGAGCTGATGTACGACGTTTTAATCGCCTATTCCGGCAAGCTCGGAGTAGACGGAGAACGCCGTACATTTTTTATTCTCGACGAAAACGGCGCAATAGTGCTTTCCAATGCAAAGGACGGCAACCTCGTCGGCAAATACGACTTTCAGCGCCGCGTCATCGGGCCCTACACGATACTTCTGCGGGACGACAGAACACTTGCCGGCGAGATGTCGGAGAGCATAACCTCAATTACCGTAAAGTCCGGTCTTGTCGTCATTTCCGTCGCGTCCGTTCTTATTTTCGGCATAGCGCACGCCGTTACAGCCCCGATTGAGGAAATGACGCGCACGGCGATAAAAATTGCAAAGGGCGACTATTCCGACAAGGTAAAGGTGCGCTCACGCGACGAAATCGGCCGCTTAGGCCGCGCGTTTAACTATATGGCAAAGCAGCTCCGCCGGACAATTGAGCGCCTGGAGCGCTCAGAGGAGGCGCAGCGAGTGCTGATTGCGGACGTTTCGCACGAGCTGAAAACGCCTCTGACCTCCGTAACGGCATATACGGAAACAATGCTGACATCTGAGGTCCCGCCGGAGGCACAGCTTGAGTTCCTGCGCATTACCCTGTCAGAGGCGAGAAGAATGACGCGCATAATCGGCAGACTGCTTGAGCTGTCAAGGTTTGATTCCGGCAAGGTCTCGCTGGACGTTTCTTATATCGACATAAACGAGGTCTGCGAAAAGGCAGTTTCCGCGATAAAGATTCAGCTTCAGAAAAAAGAGCAGCGGTTAACGCTCTCCTGCGGCGAGATACCGAAAATAAAGGGCGACGCCGAGCGGATACTTCAGGTTGTGCTGAATCTTCTGTCCAACGCGTCTAAATACACACCGCAGGGCGGCAAAATTTTGCTGACGACAAACTATCGCGCCGATATAAAGCACGTGCAGCTCTCTGTGCGGGACAACGGCGAGGGCATATCGGAGGTTGACCTGCCGCACGTGTTCGAGCGGTTTTACCGCGCGGATAAAGCCAGAACCTCAGAAAACGCCTCAACAGGACTCGGGCTTTCCGTAACAAAGGAAATAGTCACGCTGCACGGCGGCGATATTTCCGCCGTCAGCAAACACGGCAAGGGCAGCCTGTTCACCGTAAGTCTGCCTGTCGGAGAAAAGTAAGGCGGCGGACACCCGCCGGCAAAAAATCAAAACACCGGAAAGATTTTATTCTTCCCGGTGTTTTTTATTACTCTGCGTCACTTACCGCGCCACAGAGTACAGCACCTCATTATTCTCCGTAACCTCCGCAACGCCGGACGTTATTTCCTCCGGCTTTTGCGTGAGCGAAGACAGGAACGTCGCAACGTCTTTTTTTGCATTCAGCCCGTCGCGTATAATGACTGTAAACCGGTTTTCGTAGTTAAAGGAAATTGCATCCCGCCGCCCAACGGAAATAATCGGCACAGAGCCGTAAATTCCGTTTGCATCCAGCGCCTCGATCACATTCAGTATTATTTGCGGCTGCCAGGCGTATGCAGGGTCGAGCATAAGCGGCTTTCCGGGAATTGTGCCCGTGAGCGTAATGCCCGATACCTCAATTAACCCCGCCGGCTTTTGCGATACTGTCTCAAGCCCGCGCGCAAGCCTGTCTATCAGCAAAAACTCTCCCCCGACGGTGATAAAAGCCCTCGGTGTTTCCTCTGTGACGGTTATTTCAACAGTGTCTGAAAACGCTCCCTTTACAGCCACCTGCGATATGTAAGGATATTTTTCGGATATTGACTTTGCGATTTTTTCCGGTGACAAAAACAGCGTGCTTGAGCCGAGCTTAACGCCGGAGGTCTGCGCGATTTCCTCCGCTGAATACCTGTTTGCGCCGATGACGATGATTTTCGCCGTCTTGCAGAAAACCAGGCTTGCAAGCAGTATAACCGCAAACGCCGAAAGCACCATCGGAATAAGCGGACTTCCAAGTCTGTATCTTCTTGTTTTCGCTTTTGTTTTAGCTGACATCAGGCGTATATTCTCCCAATACCGCCGCCGGTTCCGTCCGGCTTATCGGTTCGTTTTTTCGCGTCTGCGCTCACCGCCGCTTCCGGCGTGTTGATGTACATTATATTCGCTCCCACGGACTTCAGATCCCGCACCAAGTCCTCATATCCGCGCTCTATGTGCTGAATCTCGCTGATTTCCGTAATCCCTTTGGCGCAAAGCCCCGCAACGGCAAGCGCCGCGCCACCGCGCAGGTCTGTCGCAGCAGCCTTTGCTCCCGTCAGCTCACGTCCGCCGGAAACCATGGCGCTGTTTTCAAACAGCGTGATTTCCGCGCCGAGCTTTTCAAGCTCGCGGCAGTATTTGAACCTCTCGGAAAAGATTTTCTCGACAAAAACAAAGTTACCGCTGACCGCTGATGCCGCCGCGACAAGCGTCGGCGCGGCGTCTGTCGGAAACGCGGGGTAAGGCTCCGCGACAACGCTGCCGGAAGCCGTGCGCGCACCGGCGGTTTTTATATGTATGCTTGTCTTGGACGTGTTAATTTCGCAACCCCATCCGCGCAGCACGGAAATAAGCGACTCAATATGCGTCGGTCCGCAGTCGGTAAGCAAAATCTCACCGCCTGCAGCGGCGCAAGCGCACAGATATGTCCCCGTGACGATTCTGTCCGGGATAATTGTGTGCGTGACGTTCATAGCGCAGGCGTCAATACCGCGCACTGTGATAACGGACGTTCCCGCGCCCTCTATGTCCGCGCCGAGCTTTCGCAGATACATCTGCAAATCCCAGATTTCGGGTTCCTTTGCCGCGTTTGAGATAATTGTCGTTCCCTGCGCTAAAACAGAGGCAATCATGGCGTTTTCGGTTGCGCCGACAGACGGGCCGCGAAAATCTATGCGCCGCCCGGTAAGCCTTTGCCCCGCCGGAATCAGACAGCGAATTTTGCCCGCGTTCTCGTGAATATCCGCGCCGAGGTCTCGCAGAGCCTTGATGTGCATATCGATCGGGCGCGGTCCAAGCTCGCACCCGCCGGGGTACGAGAGCGTAACCTCGCCGCACCGCGCTAATATCGCGCCGAGAAAAATGACTGAGGAGCGCATTTCACGCATAAGCCCGTCGGGAATTTCGGTCGTCGTAATCTCCCGCGCGTCAACCGTCAACGCCCCGCACTTCAGCTCCGCCGCGCAGCCGAGATGACGCAGGATTTTCATCGCCGCCGCAACGTCAGATATATTGGGTACGTTTTGGAAAACGCTTATCCCTTCGTTAAGGATAGATGCCGACAAGAGCGGAAGAACGCTGTTCTTCGCCCCTTGAATTTTTATTGAACCGTAGAGCTTGTTTCCGCCCTCGATCACTATTTTTCTCATCGCTGACTCCTTGCCGAACTTGTAGCGTAGCCTTGCGCACGTGAAAACACGCGGCAATCCAAAGTTACAGTTATCTTATTTTATGTCGGTCTTTGAGCTTGCGTTACTCTTTTGCAAAGTATAACCCATCATCGCGGCTTTTTGTTCTGCACCGCCTCCATAATCCTAACGGCAATTTCAAGCGCGGGTCTCCCGGGCGACTTTTTTGCCAGATTTCCGCGCATAACGGCGAGCCTTTCGCTGTCGTCAAGCAGCTCCGCCGTCTTTTTGTACAACACGGCGCCTGTCAGCCCCGCTTCAGGCAGCACTGCCGCCGCTCCGTCCTTCTCAAGGCTTGCGGCATTTTTTATCTGCTGACCACCTGTAACGTAAGGCGACGGAATCAGTACGGACGGCAGTCGCAGAGCGCAAAGCTCGGCAATTGTCGAGCCACCCGCGCGTCCGAGGAAGAGGTCTGCCGCCGCCATATACACACTCGCGTTCTCAAGATAGGGCTTTATGACAATGTTCGGCGGAACGCTTCCGACGGCGGCGGTAACACCGTCTGTTATCAGCCTTGCGGCGGACTCGCTTCCCGCGCCGTGAATGTGCCAAAGCGCATTTTCCTGCGCGGCGGTAATATCAAAGTCTTTAGTAATTTCGTTCATAACGGAGCTGCCGAGGCTGCCCCAGAAGGAGACGACAACGCGGCTGCTTTCGGGAATACCCAAACGCTCTCGCGCGCTTTGCCGTGTCAAATCGTAAAATCCGCGGCGCACAGGCGTTTGGATTACCTCTGCGGCAGAGTTTTTGAACTGCGGCAGCGTCTCCGAAAATGCCGTAAACAGGTTCGTAACCCTGCCTGACAGCGCCTTGAGCGCAAGCCCCGCAACCGAGTTTGACTCGTGCACACCCGTCGGGATTCGCGCCTTTTGTCCCTCGCGCAAAACAGGGTAGCAGACATATCCGCCCGTGCCGAAAATGTAATCGGGGCGAAACTCCGCAATCAGTCTGCGGCTTTCTCCAAATGAGCGCAGGAGCTTTCCCGCCGCTCGCAGGTTAAACAGCAGCCCCTTCGGCGAAAGTGAGCGCTTCAGCCCCACCATATTGATGTTGCGAACCTCAAATCCTGCCTCAGGAATAAGCCTGTTCTCCAGCGGCCGTCCCGCTCCGCAAAACAGTATGCTGCATTTCGGGTCAAGCTCACGCAGAGCTTCTGCGACCGCAATTGCGGGGTTTATATGACCGGCAGTTCCGGCGCAAACGATAAGTACGTTCATTTTCAGTAAAATATCCTTGACTGTCGCGGCAAACGAACTGCTTCCGCGCTTAAAATTCGTATTCCGGAATAGTCCGTGAGGCGGACAGCACTATGCCTACGCCGAGAAGCTGCGTTACAAGGGCGGACAGTCCGCTTGAGAAAAACGGCAGAGATATTCCGGTAGACGGTATGGTGTTTGTAATAACCGCAATGTTAAACAGAATTTGCAGCGCGAACATTGAGACGATACCCGCAACGACAATTGCCGTATGCCTGTCGCGTACGTGCCGCGCAATCCAAAACCCTCGCCAGACAAACAGCGCAAATACAAACATAACGGTTATCGCGCCCAAGAACCCCGTTTCCTCGCAGAATATCGAAAACACGTAGTCGTTCTGCTTTTCGGGCAGATAGTTGAATTTCATTCGGGATTGCAAATACCCGACGCCGGTCAGTCCGCCTGAGCCGATTGCAAGAAGCGACATATTTGTCTGGTAGCTCGCGCCTGAGGGGTCCTTGTCCGGGTGCAGCCAAAACACAACGCGCATAAGCTGGTAGGGCTTAATTTCCTCGGCGTAAATAGCGCTTATCTCGTTTGCGGACGGCTCACGCGTCTGGCGCTCAAGCTCGATTCTCTCCTCCGCCGCCTTGTATTGGTTGTTGGCAAGTACAACAACAACAGCCGCCGCAACACCTACGATTACAGCGCATACCGCTATCGTCTTTTTCGGCAGGCCGCCGATTATAAGCACGCAAACCGCTATCGCCGCGATAATAATCGCCGCCGACATATGCGGCTGAATCGCGAGGGGAATAAGCGAAATGATAAGTACGAAGTTGTACGGAAACAGCGTGTAGCAAAAAAAGCGCAGAAATGTCTTTATCGGCCAGACAATCGGGTACAGAACCATAAGCGGCGAGTGACTGAGCGCGTCCTTGAAGGAGCGCCACCAGATGACAATTCGCCGTATGAACAAAATTCGCGTGTACTCCTCTGCGGGTCGCTCCTCTCCTGTATAATACAGCGGTCTGCCGTTTCGGCAGAGCTTATCCGCAAACACAAGGATTACGCCGATTTTTATCAGTTCGGACGGCTGAAACCGCACAGGGCCAATAACAAGCCAGCGCCGCGCACCGTTCGACGCGACGGAAAACGGTCCGCGAAGCGTCAGGAAGGTCAGCACAACGGCGACAGCCCAGAATATAAGCGACAGATTCCGGAATGTGAGCTTTTTGTCAAGCCTTGACACCGGGATAAATGAAGCAAGGTACATCGCCACAACTACAAGCGGAGCCGCAACCAACTGCTTGATGATAACGTCAAAGGTTATTCTGTTTTTGTCAACAAAGCTGGCAGAGAGCAGCGCCGCAAGTCCGATTATCAGCAGAATCAGCGACAGAAGAAAAAACGGTACGTCAGACTTGCGGTAGTTCGGGTTTTCGGCAAGCGACCTTTGAAACTGCTCCTCCGCACTGTCCCGGTTGTTTTTATATGCAGTGTATTCCGTCATATCACATTCTCATATAACGCGGCGCGGAAATGATAAAGGAGACGACCGCGCAAACGGCGGAAACGCCCGTAAAGATAAAAAACAGCTTGTATTCAGACCAGCCGCTGCGCTGCAGCGCGTGGTGCATAGGCGCGCCCCTGAATATTTTCTTGCCGTGCGTGAGCTTGTAGTACCCGATAAAGATAACGTCGGACATTACTTCAAGAAAGTATATCAGCCCCAGCGGTAAAAGCAGCAGCGGAATGTCCAGCGCAAACGCGATTCCGACGACGCTTCCGCCGAGAAACATCGCGCCGGTGTCGCCCATAAACACCTTTGCGGGGTGGAAATTGTAGAACAAAAAGCCGATAATCCCTCCGGAAAGCGCGGCGGCATACAGTCCGATTCCAGCGTATATTGAGCCCCAGATTATCGTTATCGCCGTAAAGCACAGAGTGACAGGCAGAGTTACGCCCGCGCAAAGTCCGTCCGCGCCGTCCGTCAGGTTAACGGCGTTAACCTCGCCGACAATTACAAGCGAGGCAAACACGAGGTATACAGGCTCGCTCAGCGGAATTGTAGTCTGAAAAAACGGCACGTACAGGTTCGGCGTAAGCTTACCCATCGCGCGCATAAGCAGAATGTACGCAACTGCCGCCGCAAGCTGGAGTATAAACTTCTGTGAAGCCGTAAGTCCGAGGTTGCGCCCTTTCTTGACCTTTGTCAGGTCGTCCAGAAAACCGATAGCGCCGAAAACAACCGACAGCGCAAATATCGACAGATATGTCGTGTGTCCGCGGCTTATGTCCATTATAAACAGTGCGATAAATCCCGCGATTGTTCCCGCGATGAAGATGAATCCGCCGAAGCTCGGCGTTCCCTCCTTGTGCCCGTGCGAAACAGGCATATCCTCCTGAATGTGCTGCACAAAGCGGCGGCGGGACAGGTACGGTATCAGAAACAGTCCGGTCAAAACAGCGGCAGCGAGCGCCACCGCGAAAACAATAATATAGTTTTTCATTTATTCCTCCGGATTCTCTGAGCTGCTTTCTGTAAGCGCGGGAAAAAACTCCGCAAGCGCCTCGGCAACAGCGTCGCGCTCGTCAAAATGGTGTTTTTCCTTTCCGATAATGATGTAATCCTCATGCCCTTTTCCGAGCAGCATAAGCGTGTCTGTCGGCTTCAAGATAGATACTGCATACCGTATCGCCTCTTTTCTGTCGGTTATAACAGTATATTTGTCCTCGCTGCCCTTTATTCCGGCGACGATTTCGCGGATAATCTCCTCTGGGTCCTCCGTGCGCGGATTGTCGCTTGTTACAATCACAAGGTCAGACTGCTCGATTGCAATCCGTCCCATTTCGGGGCGCTTTTTCCCGTCGCGGTCTCCGCCGCACCCGAACAGCGAAATAAGCCGCCCCGTCGTAACGTCCGCCATCGCCTCAAGCACCTTTAACATTGCTTCAGGCTTGTGCGCGTAGTCGATGATTATCGAAAATCCCGCGTTCTCGGGAAGCGGATACCGCTCAAGCCGTCCCTTTACGGGCGGCGCCGCGCCTATCTGCTTGGCTGTCTCCGCCGGCGCAAAACCGCACACATATAGAGCGGCGGCGGCGGCAAGCGCATTGGAAACATTGAATTTTCCCGGCATTTGGACAGAAGAGCGGGCAAGCTCCGTGCCCCGCAGAATGATAAATTCAGAGGACTCCGGCAAAAGCTTTATGTCCTTTGCAAAAAACTCCGCGCCCTTGCGTCCATCCACAGAGTAGTTGATAATCTCGCACCCCGTGTCCTGCGCGGCGGCAAGCATAACGCCTGAATACGCGTCGTCAGCATTGATAACGGCGGCGCGGCACTGCCGGAATATAAGCGACTTTGCCTTGGCGTATTCGTCCATTGTTCCGTGCTCGTCAAGGTGCTCGTGTGAAAGGTTTGTGTAAACCGCCGCCTCAAAAACAAGCCCGAAAACCCGCTTTTGCACAAGCGCGTGGCTTGAAACCTCCATAACGCAGTACTCACAGCCGTTCTCCGTCATTTCGGAAAACAGGCGGTGCAGCTCAAGATGACCCGGCGTTGTAAGCTCGGCGGAAAGCTGTGCCGCACCGTTAAAGTTTGAGTTTGTGCCGATAAGTCCGCAGGGCTTTCCGGTTGCAGCCTCAATTACGCTTTTCAGAATGTGCGTCGTCGTGGTTTTGCCGCTTGTTCCGGTAACGCCTATTATTTTCAGCTTTTTCGCCGGATTTCCGAAGCTGTTTGCCGCAATCAGCGCCGCCGCCTCGCGGTCGTCCCTGACCTGAACGTACGGCATACGCAGCATTGCGGGCTTTTTCGCCGCAGACACGATAACCGCCGCACCCGCCGCCTTTACCTGCTTGCGAAAATCGTTTCCGTCAGACTCGCGTCCGCGCACGGCAACAAACATGTCGCCCTGACGAACCGCGCGCGAGTCAAAACGCACCTCATTAATCTCAAGCTCCAAATCTGCCGTTGAGCTTATTATATCCACATTTTCAAGTATTTTTTTCAGCTTCATAATCTATTGACCTGCGCTCGCGCGCGAAAAATATTATAGTTACACCGCTTACCCTGCAAGCTCCGCCGTTTTTTTGCACGAGCCTTAATTCTTAACAACCTCAACGGCGCTTGACGCGTCGCTGCCGAACGAAACGCCGATAATCGTTCCTCGGTATGCCGTCTGCCCCGGCGAAACCGACTGATATGTGACAAGCGCGCTCCCTGTCGGCAAAAATCCGCCCTGCGTTGAGGCGCACAGCCCCGCCTCTTCAAGCTTTTTCCGCGCCTTAGCGGCAGTAAGTCCGCGAACGTCAGGCACCGTCACTTTTTTCTGCGTGTCCTCGTTTTCTGTGGTGTAAATAATCACAGTTGAGCCGGGCATAAGCTTCTCTCCGGCCTTCGGTATCTGAGACACTACGGTTTCACCGTTTCCGATGATGTTTACGATAAGTCCCTCTGCCTCGGCAAGGCTCTTTGCCTTGTCCGGCGTCTCGCCCGACATACGCGGCACAGTCACGTTCAGCGCCGCAAGCTGACGCTCCGAATAGCTCGGCTCAACGCCCATATACGGCAGAATATCGGCAAGCATTGCGCCAACAATCGGAGCCGCCATCGTTCCTCCGTAAATCTGCACGCCTGTGTTGGCGGACGGCGTGTCAAGCAGAAGCAGTATTGCAATCTGCGGATTGTCTGTAGGCGCAAAGCCGTAGAACGAGACGATGTATTCCTTTGGCGTGCCCTCCGGTTTTCCCGCCTGCTCCTTGGTTTTCTCGGCGGTACCGGTTTTGCCGCCCACCTTGTAGCCCGCAACCTGCGCCTGTTTTCCGCTGCCGGTTGCGACGACACCCTCAAGTAGCGCGCGAACGCGCTGGCTGGTTCGCTCGCTTATAACCTGCCGTACCAGAAAATCGCTGTCGCCTTTTATATCCGCACCTGAAGCTGACAATACCTCTAAGACAGCATGCGGTGTGTACAGCTTTCCGCCACCGATAGCGGCGGCAGCCGCCGTCACCATCTGCATAGGCGTAATCTCAAAGGTCTGTCCGAATGCCGTCGCCGCAAAGGAGGACTGATTCTTCGGGTCGCAAAAAACGCTGTCAGCCCACCAGGTGCCGGACTCGTCGCGTCCTATGTCCGTACCGGTACGCTCCATAAGGCCAAACGCTCTGATATATTCGTAAAACTTCGCCGCACCAATCTTTTGCGCCATCTTTACAAACGAGACATTGCACGAATGCGCAACAGCCTCGGCAAGCGTCTGCTGTCCGTGCGCCGTAACGCACGTTACGGGCGGGCGGCCCGGCACATCGTATGAGCCGGAGCAGTAAAACCCTGTGTTTTCATCAACCACGCCCTCTTCAAGCGCCGCCGCAAGCGTAATTATCTTGAATACGGAGCCCGGCTCATATCCGTCTGTTATGAGGCGGTTTTTCCACATTTCTTCTTGCGCGTCTTTTATCGCTTTGTTGCGCTGTGCTTCGTCCTTTATAGCGTCAAGCTGTATTTGCAGGCTTTCCGGCAGGTCGTTCGGCGAATTCGGGTCATAAACCCCGTTTGCCGTGTAGTTGACCATTGCGAGTATCTCGTTTGTTCTCGGGTCAACTGCGATTGCCGCCGCGCCCTTGGCGACGCCGTAGCGCGTAATCGCCTGAGCGACGTATTTTTCCATATACTGCTGAATGTTTCTGTCAATTGTCAGCACAAGGTCGCTCCCCGTAACGGCGGCAAAGTAGTTTTCATAGTCGTTGAACAGCATTTCGTCTCCCAGCCCGTTTGTCAGGCTGATAACCTTGCCGTCCTGCCCGGAAAGCTCCTTGTTGTAGGTCTGCTCAACGCCGTACGCGCCCTTATTTTCGGAATTCACAAACCCGATAATGTGCGCGGCAAGCGTTCCGGAGGTATAAAACCGCTTTACCGTCGGCTGGAGCGACACGCTCTGATACCGGTAAGCTTTAATCTGCGGCTTCCCGCCGATGATTTTCTCAATGCCCTTTTCAAGAACGACTTCTTCCTTATAGGGCTTCAGAAGAAATTCGCGAACCAGCGCTTCCGTGTCCGCATCAACAAACTTTTTCAGATCCTGCGAATTTGTGTCTGTTTTCAGTGCTTTTTCAAGAATTTCCTCAGCAGGTACGCCGAGAATGTCCGCAAGTCCCTGCGCCAAATCCTCAACCGGCTCCTTGTTCAGCATAGCCTTGTTCGGGTCGATGACGACGTTGTATACAGAGGCCGACATTGCCAAAAGCCGCCCCTGACGGTCGTATATCGTCCCGCGCTGCGCCGTAACCGTAGTGTCGCGCGTCTGGCGCTGTATCGCCTTATCGGAAAGCTCGTCATACCGCATAACCTGCAGGTCAAACAGCCTGTACCCCAGCCCCAAAAACGCGACTATCGCAAAAACGTACAGAACAGTCACGCGGATTCGCTGGCTTTTGTTAATAAGAGCTTCTGTTTTTCTGATTTTTTTCTTCGTTCTTTTCACCGCCGCACCGCTCCTCGCAGCCAAATTTGCCCGCCCGCCGCACACGCTTCCGTGTTCACCGCAGCAGGCACACCTGCTCGCCGTGAACGCAGGCTCTGATACATAGATTTAGCCTTTAACTCAATTATATGCCCGGAAGCGGCACGATATTTCTTGTTTTTTGCCGAATGTCCTGCGCGGCACAGTACTTTTTGCCGTATCCTGTCGTCACCCCTTTTAACCCAAACATAGCAAAGCGCCGACCGGCGCCTTGCTATGCGGAAAGGAGAAAAGGGTATTAATTATTGCAATAGCTTTGCTGAGCGTTCTGTCTGTCAGTTGCCCTCTGCGGCGGTAAAGCGTCCGTCTGAACCGAATTTGCCGATGTACTCCGGCTCTCCCTGCTTCATGCCAAGCTCCTCGGCTATGTCCGCAATCACCTCGTCCGTATACTTTCTTTGCAGGTCGCTGTCCAGGCGTCCGTTCTCGACCGACAGCTGATAGCTCTCATTCAGGATTCCTCCCGCGTTTCCGGCGACTGCAGGAGACGAGGAGCCGAGTGAAGCGGAAATCTCGGCGATCTGCTTTGCCTGTATCCCCGCCGCGATAAACACCGCCAGGACAACGACTACAACTGCCCCAATAAATCTGTCGAACGCAAGCTTGCGTCTGTACAAAAGACGTGCCTGCGCCGCATCCTCCTGCTTAATGTGCGGTCTGACTCCCGGCTCGCTGTACGCCTCGCCGTCAGGCTCGTCGTAATAAGGCATTTCTCCGGAATAGCCGTGCTGATACTTGCGCTCCGCAACTGCCGTGCCGCCTCCGAAAAGGCGCTTGGCAAAGCCTGTTACGGTAGAGCCGTCCTGGTTCACAGCTTCCGCTTTGTTTATCGCAGAAAACCCGCGGTATGCAATATCGGTGTAATTAAAATGTCTTGCGCTTGTGTCCATTGACGGCCTCCGTAATTTATTGTTTGCTCTTTAATCTTGGTTATTTTTTCTTTCTGTATCGCCGGCCCCGCCGGCATTCCAGCCTGTCCCATTTGGAACCGGCATAGAATCAATGTTGTTCGCGGCTTAATCCGCTATTCGCTCGAGAATCCGCAGCTTTGCCGATGCGGCGCGGGGATTTTGCAAAAGCTCTGCCTGCCCTGCCGTAATTTCCTTGCCGATCGTCCTGTATTTCTGCACAAATCCGCAGACGCAGGGGAGATTTTTAGGGCAAATGCAGCCGTCCACCAGCCGCGCGTAGCTTGTTTTAACAAGCCTTGCCTCAATTGAGTTGAAGCAGATAACCGCGAGACGTCCGCCTTTTTTCAGCAGTCCCGGCGCAACACTGAGGAATTTTGTCAGCTCCTGAACCTCGGAATTGACCTCATAGCGTATTGCCATAAACGTCTTTTTTGCCGGGTGCTTATCGCGCCGGAATTTCGCCGGATAAGCCGCTTTTATGAGGTCTGACAGCTCCTCTGTCGTCTCAAGCTCACTCGTCTCGCGCCGCCTGACGATTGCGTCCGCAATTCTCGCCGCAAACCGCTCCTCTCCGTAATCTCTGAGTATCGCGACGAGCCGCTCCTTAGAATATGTATTAACAATTTCCTTAGCCGTCAGGCTGTCTGAAATGTCCATACGCATATCAAGCATTCCGCTTGTCCTGAAGGTAAACCCTCTGGTACTGTCGTCAAACTGGGGGCTTGACACTCCCGCGTCAAGTAAAATACCATCCGCGCCGCTGATTCCGTTTTCCTCGGCAAGCTCTGCTATCTGTGAAAACCTGCCGTGAACAACCCGCGTATTTTCTGCTGTAAAATGCCGCTTTGCGTATTCAACAGCCGTCAGGTCGCGGTCAATTCCGAGGATTCTCCCGCCCGAAAGCCGCGCCGCTATTTGCGAAAAATGCCCGCCGCGTCCGAATGTCGCGTCAATATATGTTCCGTCAGGCGAAACCGCAAGTCCGTCAAGCACCTCTGTAAGCAAAACCGGTACGTGCGAAAACTCCGTGTTATCAGTCATCTTCCGCCGCCGACAGCTCCATATCGGCCTGCATGCCCTCAAAGTCAAAGTCAGCGTAGCTGTTTTCCTGCTCGAACTCTTCCCACGCATTCTTGTTATAAAAGCGGAGCCTGTCGCCGTCGCCGACAATCCAAACTTCCTTGTTTTCCTTGTCCAGACCCGCTTTATTCATCAGGTCCTTCGGCAGGACTATTCTGCCTGTAGCCTCGTCAATGTCGCAGCGAACAGAGTTCGCGCGGATAAGCTTTACCTGGTCGCCTGTAAGCTTGCCTTCCCGGCGCTGCTTTATCAGCCCCTTGTCAAAGCCCGTCCAGCCCTCCTGTGAAAAACCCGCAAGATACGGTCCGTTTAAGTGAATGAGCTGCAGGAAATCACCCTCAATGCACTCTCTGTGCATCGACGGAATCGTCAAACGATTTTTATCGTCTACCTTATGGACTTTTTTGCCATAGAATGGTTTCAAGCAGTCTTACCTACATTTAGTGGAGTTTTGCCCCACTTATATACACTTACTACCACACTTTATCACTTTTATGTGCTTGTGTCAAGGGTTTTTGCACTATTTGATACGCAGAGAAGCGTGAATTCGGTCGGTTTTTGACGCATTTTGATGGTGTAGCACTATATTTTGTATCTTAAAGGGACGGAGTACCACATCTTGTATCAGTAGAGGGCTTCCGGCAGGGCGGTTCGTCTTTGTTTCTGCAGGCGCGGTGTAGCAGACGGCAGCACCTGCTTGTGCGCCGCTTGCTGCGGGTACCGCCAGTTTTTTGTCGGGCGTAGGGGCGGCAACCTGCCACCCATCACTTTTGGGGCGCATTTCTTATGGGGAACGCCGTAGGGGCGACCGTCCCGGTCGCCCGTTCCTGCGGGGCTTTTATTCAGGTGCAAGCGTATTACCTGCGGCGCAGGGTGCGTTGTTTGTAATTGCGGCGAAGCTTCGCCGCCTCGCGCAGCTAAGCGCCTACGCGGCGGGCGGTTACTTTTTCCGCTTCGCCGGAAAAAGTAACCAAAAAGGGGCGACTTCTTTAGAAGAAGCAATCTTTTTTCTATACGGGAACTCTGTAGCGGCAA
>JAISLF010000044.1 GCA_031260605.1 Oscillospiraceae bacterium | reverse complement strand
CCGACGGGGTGGGTGCATTGCGGCAATCAGCGCACCTGTACGGTGCTATTGCGTCCCCGTTGCCACAGGGCTTCATCTCTGTAGGGGACGATGCCCTCATCGTCCCTGTTTTTTGTTTGCCGGAGACGCTTTTCGTCAAACCACTGCACCCTGCGTCGCGATTGTGTCCCCGTCGCCGCAGGGCGTCATTTCCGTAGGGGACGACGTCCTCGACGTCCCTTGTTGTATTTGCCGCAGACGCTTGCGTCAGACCACTGCACCCTGCTAAGTTGGTGCGCTGGGTGCCCTCGTCTGCCTCCGCGCTTTGCGCGTCGGGACACGCGGGTTCGGGGGCTACCGCAACAGCGCAGGGCGCGGTGCGGGTTGGCTTCGCCAAATTCTGGTTGCCACCCGCCGATACCTATCTCCGGCACATAGGGCTAAAGCCCGTCAATCGGCAATTCTGTCTGAGTTCGGACGCACGGACACGTTCACTTGCCGCACCGCGACCCGCCTAAGCCCAAAAGCGGCTTCTTTGGTTCCTTTCTTGCCAAGACAAGAAAGGAACCGCCCGCCGCGCAGGCGCTCAGCAGCGCGGCGAGGCGAAGCTTCGCCCCAATTACAAACACCGCAACCACGGCGCAAAACTGCACGCACTTATCTACGGCACAACACGGCCCAGGACGAAGACCCCTCCGCCGCACAGCCCTACGCCTACCTAAAACGCCCCCACCAACATCCCGAAATTAGGCCGCCCGGCGGAATTCATCAAATATGATGTGCGCGATGACCCGGAGCGCCTTGCGGTGTTCAGATCGGAGATAATCTGCTCCGCCGACATTATGCCGATGCCGTGACCGTAATATTCGCCGCCGCCGAGGTCGATTACGTTCTCGCCCTGCCACTCGGGGTGCGCGAGATCGACGTCGGGGTTCTTGAAGTAGCGCCTGTCGCCGGGGTAATACGATGAATACGTGTTCATTCGGCCTGTTTCGGCAAGCGCACGCGGCAGCTTGTGCCAGTTCATAAGCTGAACGCCTGAAAACATCGAGTTAAACCGCGCCGAGCCGCCCGTTACGGCAAGCAGAGCGCCGAGGTATATGATAATCATCGCCGTTGCGCATTCCGTGCCGTACTGCCCGCCGTTTCTGTAAATATCCGCAATCGCGTCAGCCGCTTTTTTGTCGCTGCGCAGCGAAAACCCGCCGTCAGGCGTTCTGAACCAGTACAGGCTGTTGCAAAAGGACTTTCTGAAGGTTGCGAAGTTCAGCCCGGACCTGTAAAGCCGCTGAGCCTGCTCGACAATCGCCGCGCGCATTTGGCTCTCGAAATTAGTGTTTGCCATCCTTAGTCCTCCTTGCCGCAGTACGGCAGGTTTTTGTCAGTGTAATAGGTGATGTGCGGCCGTCCGGGGTCTCCGCGCAGGGCAAGCAGCTTAGCGTATTCTTTTTCGTTCAGCGGAACAACAGGTGTTCTGTCCTTCGGGAAAATCTTCTTGCCCAGAGCCTTTGCCTCACGGTCGTGCCGCACATGTATAGGCTCGGAGGTTTCGTTGAAGTATTGCCCCGTTACGTACAGATAGTCCTTGTGCTCTCCGAGCCAATTCGAATACTCCTCATACAGCGCCTTTCGCGCCGCCTCCGTTTTCGGGTGTTCAAAGCCCATAAGCTCGCAGGTCAGATTAACGTCAAAATCATTTTGCGAGAGAAGCTGCCGCGCGATGTATCGCAGAGTTGCAGGGTCAGCCGTGCGGAAAAGCGCGGCTGAAAGGTCGTGGATAAACAGCCCGCGCCGATTGCGCTTGTATATTACGTTTGCAATCTGCGTGAGCACCTCTGTTTCCGCGAAATTGTCGCAGTAAAGCGCCGCCGCGTAGTCAATAATCTCGTCGTATTCGTCCTGCTCGGGAGAAGATCCGAGATACTCAGAGCCGGTCATCAGAATCCACTTCAGGGATTCCTCATCGGGAATGCCGCGCATATTTTTACCCTCAAGCTTGACCGCAATGATACAAACCGCGTCAAAAACCGCCTTGCTTCCGGACAAAAGGTAATTTCGCGACTTCAGCTCGGGGTACAGCGCGTATATAAGAGGAAAGCTTACGGCCTTGGGGGATAAAAGCGCCAGAGCGTCCGCATCCGTGAGCTTTTTCAGCTCACGAACAGCCGCATCGCGTCCGCGGCTGCGCCAAACCTTCAGCAGATAATATTTATTTGTCATAATACATAAACTCCGTGTTGGCGGCGGCATTGCCGCGCACCGGTTTCGGCAGTATATGTTTGGAAACCTGAATGGGTGAGGGGATTTGGTTTTCAGGGCTTCGCTTCTGTAGGGGACGATGCCCTCATCGTCCCTTCTTTCGGGGTTGCCGAGACTTTTTTTGCGGACGTAGGGGCGGCAACCTGCCGCCCGGTGTCTGCTTCGCCATTTAGGTTCTGCTTTTACTCGGGTGCAGGCGTGTTTTCTGCGGCGCAAGTTGCGGTGTTTGGAATTGCGGCGAAGCTTGGCAGCTTCGCGCTGTTTCACGCCTGCGCGGCGGGCGGTTACTTTTTCCGCTTCGCCGGAAAAAGTAACCAAAAAGGGGCGACTTCTTTAGAAGAAGCAATCTTTTTTCTATACGGGAACTGCGGCGGTGACAATGGAGATTGTGCCTTTCCCCGCGACGTATTGCGGTGATAACGGCGAACGCTTACGCTGCGCCGCACACAAGGGCGAAGCCTGTCGCGGCGTTGGAGACTCGGGTAAGACTGTTGGTTGCCGCGGACTGCCGACGGGTGCCAACCGGAAGGTCGCTGCTGCTACGATTGCTGCCGCACATTGTGCGGCAATGTGGTGCGTGTCCCGACGCGGTGGGATTGTTGTGGCGGCAGGTGCAAACTTTCGGTTCAAGGCAATGCCCCGCTACCACAACAATCTACGTAGGGGACGGCGTCCTCGACGTCCCTTGTTTGGTTTGCCGCCGCATTTTGCGTCAAACCACTGCACTCTGCTGTGTGGGTGCGTCGGGTGCCTTCGTCTGCCTCCGCGCTTTGCGCGTCGGGACACGCAACTACTTGCCGCACGCAACAGCGCAGGCGCGGTGCGACAGACCACAGTCAAGTCCGGTTGGCACCCGTCGGCGTTAGCCGACCGTTGCCTCCTCCTTGACCTAATCGGAGGAACTTTCACAAACTCGCGGGGAGAAACGTCGAACGCCACAGCCGGACAACGAGAGCCGGCCCTTAAAAGCGGCTTCTTTGGTTACTTTCTTGCCGCAGCAAGAAAGTAACCGCCCGCCGCGTAGGCGCTCAGCAGTGCGGCGAGGCGCAGCTTCGCCCTACTTACAAACTCCGCAACCACGGCGCACAACTGCACGCACCCAAGTAAACGCAAAACAGAACGGCGAAGCAGACACCGGGCGACCGAGACGGTCGCCCCTACGTTGCGCGCCTAAAAGTCCTCCGCCACGCAAAGAAATCCCCGCCAAAACCACTTACTTTCCGCTTGCAATTCCCTCCCCCTCGTGATATAATCACAAAAACGCCCCTTTTAAGGAGAACAAAATTATGCCCGAATACAAAATGCTGATTGGCGGCAAGCTCGTTTCACCCGTTTTAGGCGGAACAATGGACGTTATAAACCCGCACGACGGCTCGCTTGTCGCAGTCGCGCCGAAAGCAAGCCGCGAGGATGTTGACCTCGCCGTCGCCGCCGCGACAAGTGCTAAAGCCGCCTGGCGCAAGACCTATATCGGCGACCGCGCCGGATTGCTCAACAAGCTTGCGGCGGTTATCCGCGAGCACGAGCAGGAGCTGTACTCCATTGAGTCGCAGCAGTACGGCGGGCCTATTATGAAGACCTCAAAGTTCGATATTCCCTTTGCACCCGCTGAATTTGAGTTCATTGCGGGACTCGGGCGCGCACAGACGGGGTTGACCATCTCCGCCGACCCTGACGCGCGGGTTATGACGGTAAAGGAGCCGCTCGGCGTCGTCGGACTCATCACGCCTTGGAACTTCCCGCTTGTTACGGCTGTTTCAAAGGTTGCGCCCGCGCTGATTATGGGCAACACGGTCGTCCTAAAGCCCGCATCCTGCGCTCCCCTAACGTGCCTGAAGCTCGGCGAATACGCGATTGAGGCGGGACTGCCGGCAGGCGTTCTCAACATCATCACAGGACCCGGCGCGGAGGTCGGAGAGGCGATCGTCACGCACCCCGGCGTTGCGAAAATCAACTTTACCGGCGACTCGGCGACAGGCAAGCGCATAATGTCGCTCTGCGCGCCGCTGGTCAAGCCCGTTGCGTCTGAGCTTGGCGGCAAAAACGCGTTTATTGTGCTGGACGACGCGGACGTTAATGCCGCCGTTGAGGGCGCGGTTTACGCCTCGTTCTTTAACTCCGGGCAGAACTGCGGCTCGCCCGCGCGGTTTTACGTGCAGTCCGGCATATACGATGAGTTCGTGAGCCGGTTCGTCGCGTCCGCCGACAAAATCGTCGTCGGAAATCCGGCCGACCCGAACACGATGATGGGTCCGCTGGCGTATATGAAGTGCCGCGAGAACGCGGACAAATTCGTTGCCGAGGCAAAGGCGGGCGGCGCAAAGGTGCTGCTTGAGCGTCCGCTTCCGGCGGAGCTGCAAAAGGGCGCTTACGTTATGCCGACAATTCTTGAGCTGTACGATAACCGTGCGCCGCTTATGCAGGAGGAGATTTTTGCCCCCGTCGTCGGAATTATGAAGGTCGAGAACGCGGAGCAGGCGATTGAGTACACAAACGACAACAAATACGGTCTGTGCGCCTCGTGCTGGACGGAAAATTACCGCAAGGGAATGCTCGTTATCGAGCAGCTCGACGTCGGCACAACATGGATAAACCAGCACCTCGCGATTGTTCCGGAAACGCCGTGGGGCGGCCGCAAGGAGTCCGGCTGGACAAAGGAAAACTCCGTTTTGGTGCTGGACGAATACTGCTATCACAAGCACGTGTGGATTAATATGGCGGACAGCCCGAACACGTTCTGGCACGACCAGATAAAGCTGTAGCGCTGCCGCGCCACTTTGACGGCGGGGCGGGGTTTTGCTGCTGTAATGAGTGCCGGTCGCCGTCAAAGTGAGTAATAAGGTAAAAAAACGGGGGAAATGAATTCCCCCGTTTTTTTGTGTTGGGATGAATTCGCCCGTGGGCGAATTTTGGTGCGGCGGAGGGGCGGAAAATGGTTGACATAATGCGCTGTAAATGGTAATATGTAATAAAATAGTAATGACTTCTCGCTAAGGAGTATATGCAATGAAAAAGGGTTTTCTAAAACGCACGCTTTCGGTGCTGCTCGCGGCTGCATTGTGCGCGGGATTTGCGGCGGTATCGCCCGTGACGGCGCAGAAAGCAAAGGCGGCAGATAATGCGGAGCTTTTTGGGGCGTACCATGATGTTCTGACGCAGCTACGGCAGGATGAGGCAGACGAGTTGATTGAGGTGCAGTGGGTGATTATCAGGGACATTGTCGGGGATGAAGCACCGGAACTGTTGTTTGTCGTGGAGCATCTTGTAGGCAACTACGGTCCATATAGAGAAGAGCTTTTCATCTATGGCGGCAGCACGGACTTAACAGCGTTTACATACCTGACACATGATGGTAAAGAAGAGGAAAGCTCCGGACTGTCTTTAGGCTGGGGTTATTATGAGATTTTCTTAACTAATGATGGAGCGTTGTGGATAGCCTGCGACTCTGATCACGTTTGGAATATGTATTATAGTTACATCCTAAAAAATGGCGTTCTTCGAAACGAAGATTACATAGGTATTACGTGGTATGCTGATCCGGATTTAGGGGAGGAACCCTTTATAAACAGCAAAGATGTTACGTTTGAAGAATATAATCAGTATGTTGCCGATATTAAAAGCCGAATATCTGAATATATCATCACAGACCATTGGCGAGACGGTCTCACCGGCGACTACTTCACCCTTGAAGAAGCCCTCGACTACACCGCATCACTAATCGGCAGCACATTCTACGACACGCCAACCACCGCCTGGTACGCAAAATACGTAAAGTGGGCGGCGGAGAATTCCGTCGTCACCGGCTACCCGGACAACACATTCCGCCCGAACAACACAATGACGCGCGCGGAGTTTGTGCAAGTCCTGTACAGCCTTGCGGGTAAGCCGTCAGTTGCGGCGACAACGGCGTTCACCGACGTAAAGTCAGGCGACTGGTACATCAAAGCCGTCTCGTGGGCGGTGGAATCCGGCATAACCTCGGGCGTAGGCAACGGAGAATTCTCCCCGGGCGGCAGCGTAACGCGCGAGCAGGCAGTTGCGTTCCTGTACAAATACGCAAAGGCAAACGGCGACAATGCCGACTATTCCGGCGTCGCACTGACCTTCACCGACAAAGCCGACATAAGCGGTTGGGCAATTCCGGCAGTGCAGTGGAGCGCAGCAAACAAAATAGTAAGCGGCTACCCGGACGGCACGTTCGGCCCGCAAAACACAGCAACAAGAGCCGAAGTAGTAACCATACTGTACGGCTACATAAATTAGCGCAAGCGAAGCGACCACACCGCACCAAAATTCGCCAAAGGCGAATAAAATCCAAATCCGAAAAAACGGGGGGATTCATTTCCCTCGTTTTTTCACATTACAACTCACTTTTTGCAGTGGGCAGGGGAACCCCGCAGGGTTCCCCTGCCCACTGCAAAAAGTGCTTGCATTATTCTTTTTACTGTGTTATAATGCATACAGTTATGATATAAACCCATAACATAAGGAGAACGCTATGAAGGCATTCAAATTCATTATTGCCGGAGTCGTTGCTTTTGCCGCGATAGCGGGGGCGATAATTGCGTACCTGAAATTCCAGAAAGAAATACTTGATTTCGTATACAGCGCGTTTGACGAAATTAAAGAAAAAGCGGCCAAACTAAAGAAGTCGGAATTTGCAGACTACGAGGATCTGGCAGAATAACCTCGTGACAATTTCTTTGCCGCATTCGCAAGCTTTTTTGCGGTGCGGCTTCTTTGTTTTTTGTACAGGTGTACATAGCAATCAGATTCTGTGAGGACAAATATGCCCAACATTTTGGTTACCGGCGGCGCCGGATATATCGGCAGCCACACAGTGGCGGCTCTCTCGGCGGCGGGCTACAGCCCCGTTATTGTCGATAATTTTTCTAATAGTCAGGAGTCCGTCATAACACGCCTTGAGAAAATCACAGGCGCGCAAATTCCGTTTTATAACGCTGACGTGCGCGACGGCGCGGCTTTAGACGCGGTGTTTTCGCAATACAGCTTTGCGGCGGCGATACATTTTGCGGGTCTAAAAGCTGTCGGAGAGTCGGTGGCAGAGCCGCTGCGGTATTATGAGCACAACCTCGCGGCGACAATGTCGCTGCTTGCGGCAATGCAAAAGCACGGCGTGAAGAGTCTGATTTTCAGCTCGTCGGCAACAGTGTACCGCGAGGACGACCCGGTTCCTTATGTTGAATCGGGTGAGCTTGGCTGCTCAAACCCGTACGGCTGGACAAAGCTGTTTTCAGAGCAGATAATCCGAGACGTTGCCGCTGCAACGCCCGGATTTTCGGCGGTTCTGCTGCGGTATTTCAACCCCATCGGCGCACACAGCTCCGGGCTTATCGGCGAGGAGCCGCAGGGCGTGCCGAATAACCTGCTGCCGTATGTAACGCAGGTTGCGGCGGGGATTCGCCCGCAGCTTTCGGTTTTCGGAAACGACTATCCCACGCCGGACGGCACCTGCATTCGCGACTATATCCACGTGTCGGATCTCGCGCGGGCGCATGCTCTGGCGCTCGGCTTTGCCGAAAAAAACACCGGCGCCACAGCGATTAACATCGGCACCGGGCGCGGGTACAGCGTGCTTGAGGTGGTAGCGGCGTTTGAGCGGGCGACAGGGGTTAGCTTGCCGTACCGGGTCACGGCGCGTCGCCCCGGAGACATTCCGGAGTATTTTGCAAATCCCGAGCTGGCACGTGAAAAACTCGGCTTTGCGGCGGAGCTTGGAATAGAAGAAATGTGCCGCGACGCGTGGCGGTTTGAGCAGGGGCGCAAGGATTAAGCTTCGGAGCTAAACGCGGGGCAGAGTCTGTCGCTGCATAGGAACGGCGCAAAAACTGCGTTGTTTTGAACCGCAATTGCGATGACTCACATAAGGCGGTTGCGTATTATTATGAGCGTCGCCACACCATTGCAACAGGAACCACAATAATGCCTATATACCTGACAATCGGGGACATCTCAATTGACTGCCGCAACCCGGCAGCGCTGCGTGACTTCTACGCCGAGCTGTTTGGCGGGGAATGCCGCACAATGTACGGCTGCCCCGCGATGATAGCCGAAAACGGGCTGACAATCCTGTTTATGCAGTGCGATTTTGACTATATCCCGCCCGTGTGGCCGGAAATACCGGGAGCGCAGCAAAAGCAAATGCACCTTGATTTCACCGTGGACGATTTACTGTCCGCCGTGGAAAAAGCAATACGGCTCGGCGCAGCAAAGCCAGCGGAGCAGTACGGCGGTGCGGATTTTGTGACGCTGGCAGACCCGGAGGGACACCCGTTTTACCTTATCCAACGGAGCAATAGCAAATCTGAGTTCGATTTATATTATGAACACAAGGGATATGGCGCGATTCCGAATGTTTCAATCAATATAGACTGCCCGGATACAAAAAAACTTCGCGAGTTTTACGCAGAGCTGACCGGCTGGGACAAGAACTTTCACCGGTCGGCGCTTGTCGCCGAAAACGGCACGGTTGTTCACTTTGCGCAGTGCGATTTTGACTATATCCCGCCTGTGTGGCCGGAAATACCGGGTGCACAGCAAAAGCAAATGCACCTCAATTTTCAGGCGGAGGACTTGCCGTCAGCAGTTGCCGAAGCAATCCGTCTCGGCGCGGCAAAGCCAGCGGAGCAGTACGGCGGTGCGGATTTTGTGACGCTCACAGACCCTGCGGGACACCCGCTCTGCCTGTGCCGAAAATAGATAAATTTGCGGTGTGCCGCAGGCTTGCAAGCCCGCCGTACGCTGTCCCAAGATAAAAGGAGACGCGGCTTTTTTGCCGCAAATATCAATGGAATTTCGTCTTAACACACACGGAAAGGGAAAGCTTTCAACACTCACGTGCATTTCAACGGAGCGCGGGCAGGAGGTCGCCTCGGTCATCATAAAGGGTAAGACCGAGTGCATTTTGGTGGACACGCAGTGGACACTGGCAAACGCCCTGCGAGTCACAGCCGAGATTATGGAAACGGGGCTTGACCTCGTTGCAATCTACACGACCCACGCGCACCCCGACCACTACTTCGGCACGGCGCACATCGCGGAGTATTTCCCGCAGGCAAAGCTGTATGCCCTCCCGGAGGTCGCGCGGGTCATCAACAACCAGTTTTATGACAAGATGGACTACTGGGGTCCAAAAATCGGCAAGAACAACATCTGCACAAAAACGTGTAAATTTGAGGATTTGCCGCCGGAAAACTGCCTGTATCTCGACGGCGAACGAATTGAGATTCACAGCGGCTTTATGGGCGACTTAAAGTACAATTCTGTGGTGTATATCCCGTCAATCAAGACAATTATCGGTTCGGACGTTGTGTTTAATCAGGCGCATATGTTCACCTGCGAGATAACCGCTGAGGGGCGGCGCGACTGGTATAACGACATTGAGCGGCTTCGCGGACTTGACGCGGACGTTATCATTCCGGGACACGCGCGGCCGGGTATGCCGTTTGACGATTCGGCATACGACTTCACGCAGCAGTATCTTCTCGCCACAGAAGAGGCGATTAACACGACAACCTCCGCCGGCGATTACTTTTATTACATCCGTACCCGATTCCCAAACGCCAATTACGACGGCTCAAACGAGATGAACGCCGAGGTCTACAAGGGCGGCCGCGTCTGGGACTGGGAAGAGTAGAGCTACTCCCGACTCCAACACGCTGCGGTCAATTTTCGCGCTGATGTATGGGACGCTGCCATCGGTGTCCCGGCAGCTTGAACACAACCGCATTTCGTTTTGCAGCCGAAACAGACAGCGCTGCAAACACGCAAGCTTCATTTACGACAAGGGGCGCTGAGGACAGCGTCCCCTGCGATATTCGCCGCAGCTGCGGCGAAAAACCACATCCCGGGCGGAGCAGGTGCCGCATATACACACTATGGATTATTCAAGCATAATATCAAAAAACGCACAGACGCTTCAGCCCTCCGCCATACGGCGGTTTTTCGACATTCTTGAGGAAATGGACGACGCGATTTCACTCGGAATCGGCGAGCCTGATTTTGTCACGCCGTGGCACATCCGCGACGCGGGCATTCGCTCACTCGAAAAGGGCTTTACAAAATACACGGGTAACTCCGGACTCACACGCCTGCGGCAGACAATCGCAGAGTACCAGCAGCGGCGGTTCGGGCTTAGCTACGATACTAACAGCGAGATTATCGTCACCGTCGGCGGCAGCGAGGGCATAGACATCGCCTGCCGCGCCCTCTTGAACGCTGGCGACGAGGTTATTGTGCCGACGCCGAGCTTTGTCTGCTACGGACCGATTGCCACAATGTGCGGAGCGACGCCTGTTTTTGTTGAAACAAAGGCGGAAAACAGCTTTCGGCTGACGGCTGACGAACTCCGAGCCGCAATCACGCCGAAAACCAAGCTGCTTGTTCTGCCTTTTCCGAACAATCCGACGGGCGCGATTATGGAGCGGCAGCACCTTGAGGAAATCGCGGAGATTCTGCGCGGAACGGACATTTGCATTGTGTCGGACGAGATTTACTCCGAGCTGACCTATGGCAAGCGGCACGTTTCGATTGCCGCACTGGACGGAATGCGCGAGCGCACGGTTGTCGTCGGCGGATTTTCCAAAAGCCACGCAATGACGGGCTGGCGCATGGGATACGTTATGGCGCCGCCTGAGATTACCTCCGCAATGCTGAAAATCCACCAGTACGGCATTATGAGCGCGCCCACAACGAGCCAGTACGCCGCGATAGAAGCATACCGCGACGGCGACAAGGATGTTACCGAAATGCGCAGCGAGTACGACAGGCGGCGGCGAATGCTGTTCGACGGTTTGCTTGACATTGGGCTTGATGTTTTCGAGCCACGCGGCGCGTTTTATATGTTCCCATCAATAAAGAAGTTCGGGCTGTCCTCAACCGAGTTTTGCGAGAGATTTCTGCGCGAGGAAAAGGTTGCGGTAATTCCCGGCACGGCGTTCGGACTCGGCGGCGAGGGCTTTGTGCGAATCTGCTACGCGGTGTCTGTAGACAGTCTGCGCGAGGCGCTGGTCAGGCTGCGGAGGTTTACGGAGAGTTTGTAGTGTCAGGGCTTCGCCTTGTGTAGGGGACGCTGCGCTCAGCGTGCATTGCTGCGGTTGGCGCAGGAATTTTCGGCGAAGCTTCGCCGCAGAGCTTGCTTTATTTGGGTTGTAGGCAGGGGCGGCAATCTGCCATATGACATCACGGTTTTGTCTCTTCAGGGCTTTGCCTTTGTCGGGGACGGCGTCCCCGACGTCCCTTGTTGTGGTTGGCGACGGACTTTTCGGCGGACGTAGGGGTGGCATTCTGCCGCCTGGTGTCTGCTTCGCCGTTCTGTTTTGCTTTTATTCGGGTGCAGCCGTAGACCTTTGCCGCAGGGTACGTTGTTTGAAATTGCGGCGAAGCTTAGCAGCTTCGCGCTGCTGAGCGCCTACGCGGCGGGCGGTTACTTTTTCCGCTTCGCCGGAAAAAGTAACCAAAAAGGGGCGACTTCTTTAGAAGAAGCAATCTTTTTTTATACGGGAACTGCGGTGTATGAGTAAGGCTTATTCTTTTCCCCGCGACGTATTGCGGTGGTCGCGGCGAACGCTTGCGCTGCGCCGCACACAGGGTCACAGCCTTTCGCGGGGTTGGAGACTTAGGTAAGGCTGCAACTTACCGCATACTGCCGTCGGGTGCCAGCCGGAAAGACTATGCTGCTACTATTGCTGCCGCACATTGTGTGGCAATGCGGTGCGTCTCCCGACGCGGCAGGTATGTTGCGGCAATCAATGCACCTGTACGGTGCTGTTGCATCCCCCGCAACCACAACAATCTCCGTAGGGGACGGCGTCCTCGACGTCCCTTGTTTGGTTTGCCGCAGACTTTTGCGTCGAACTACTGCACCCTACTACACAGGTGCGTCGGGTACGTACGTCTTCCTCCGCGCTTTGCGCGTCGGGACACGCGGGGCATTGCCCGCCGCAACAGCGCAGGGCGCGGTGCGGGTGGGCTTCGCCACATTCTGTGGGCACCCGCCTGCACTTACTTCTGGCACATAGGGCGCAAGCCCGTCACTCGGCAGCTCTGT
>JAISLF010000091.1 GCA_031260605.1 Oscillospiraceae bacterium | reverse complement strand
CGTTTGGCCGATTTGCGCTGATCTGCGCGGGGGGGGGGGGGTTTTATTTTTACCGATTCGCGGTAATTTTAACCCGCCGCCGCGCGCAGTGGCACGTTTGCGCACACACCAGCGCCCCTGGTGAACAAGCAATAAGCAGACCAAACCAAAAATCCTTAAATCCAAATAACCGCTCCTAAAAATTACCAATCGCGCCCCCCTTGACAAGCCCCGCGCAATGTGTTACCATAATTCCAATGATACTTTCATCCTTTGCATTCTTTTTTAGCTTTATTTTTAGCTTTACCTATTTCTTTTTTGGTAAGGCTTTTAGGCGTTTCACTGCGAAGGTTTATTAAACTGGGATAAAGGCACTATTGTTAAGTCGCCCCGCAGTGAAAGCTGCGGGGTTTTATTATTTTATAAACAAAACACCGCAAATTTATTTTAAGGAACCACCAAAATGATAGTAATCCTAAAACAAAACTACCCTGAAGCGCGGCTCAGCACGCTCAAGGACTGGCTCAAAACGCTGAATATCGACATTCAGATGAACAAGGGTACGGCGTGCACCGTTCTCGGACTTATCGGCGACACAACGAATGTCGATGAGGATATGCTGCGCGCGCTCGATTTTGTTGACAACGTGCAGCGCGTATCGGAGCCGTTTAAGAAAGCAAACCGCAAGTTCCATCCTGAGGATACAGTCGTTGAAGTTGGCGGTGCGAAATTCGGCGGCGACAATAAAACCGTGCTGATTGCGGGACCCTGCTCTGTTGAATCCGAGGAGCAGATTTGCGGGATTGCGGAGTCCGTCAAGGCGGCGGGTGCGCAAATGCTGCGCGGCGGGGCATTTAAGCCGCGAACCTCGCCTTATGACTTTCAGGGTCTGCGCGCCGAAGGACTTGAGCTGCTGCTAAAGGCAAAGAGGCTCACCGGCCTGCCGATTGTCACGGAGATTATGGACATCTCGCAGCTTGACCTGTTCGCGGACGTTGACCTGATTCAGGTCGGCGCGCGCAATATGCAGAATTTCGAGCTGCTGAAGGTTCTCGGTCGCGGGAACAAGCCGGTGCTGCTAAAGCGCGGACTTGCAAACACGATCCGCGAGCTGCTGATGAGCGCGGAATACATTATGTCCGGCGGAAACAGCAATGTAATACTATGCGAGCGCGGAATCCGCACCTTTGAGACGGTGACGCGCAACACGCTTGACCTTTCGGCGATTCCGGCGGTAAAGGAGCTGTCGCACCTGCCGATCATTGTTGACCCGAGCCATGCAACGGGTGCGGCGCGGTTTGTGCGCACAATGACTCTTGCCGCGACAGCGGCGGGCGCTCACGGGCTGATTATTGAGGTGCACAACAACCCCTCTGCCGCGCTTTGCGACGGACCGCAGTCCATAACGCCGCCTCAGTTTGAGGAAATCGCGGGTCAGGTTCGCAAGCTGGAAGCGGCACTGTAATGACAGAGATACAGGTACAAACAAATCAGCGGAGCTACTCCGTTTTTGCAGAACGCGGACTGCTTTCGCACCTGCCTGTCACGGCGGCGCCCGGCGAAAAGGCGCTTATTGTGACCGACAGTAACGTCGCCCCGCTGTACTGCGACACCGTTGAGCAGTCGCTGAAGAAAGCGGGATTTTCGGTGCATAGATTCGTGTTCAAAAGCGGCGAGCAGGCGAAAAATCTGACGGTGTTCGGCGAAATACTCGAGGTTTTGGCTATGCTGAGATTTTCGCGCACAGACAAGATATTCGCACTCGGCGGCGGAGTCGTGGGCGACCTTGCGGGCTTTGCCGCATCCGCTTTTATGCGCGGAATTGAGTTTTACCAGATTCCGACGACGCTGCTTGCAATGGTCGATTCCTCTGTCGGCGGCAAAACGGGCGTGAACCTTGCGCACGGCAAAAATCTCACGGGTGCGTTCTGGCAGCCAACGGCTGTTTTTCTCGACGCGGATACTCTGACGACACTGCCTGAGCTGCAAATCAAAAACGGAACCGCCGAAATGCTGAAAACCGGCGTTATTCGGGACGCGGAGCTTTTTGCAAGACTGGCGGACTCCGACACACCGGAGCTTGCGGATATTCTGCGCTGCATTGAGATAAAAGCGGAGATTGTCTCGCAGGACGAGCGGGAATCGGGTGTGCGGAAGCTTCTTAACTTCGGCCACACGGTCGGTCACGCAGTCGAAAAGCTGTCGGACTACGCTGTGCCGCACGGCTTTGCCGTTGCCGCCGGAATGGCGGTTGCCGTTGCCTCCGCGCAAAAGCGCGGACTTGCGTCAGGCTGTCTTGACCCGCTGCTTGCGGCACTGCGCCGCCACGGACTGCCGCGCGGCACGGAGTACGGCGCGGCGGAGCTGGCACAGGCTGTTTTGTCTGACAAAAAGCTTGCCGGCGGGAAAATAGACCTGATTTTGCCGACGCGAATCGGCAGCGCGGAGGTCGTACCGCTTGATGTGGGCGAAATTGAGGGGTTTATCGCTGACGGACTTGAGGTTTTGCGCCGATGAACGTGATTATAAGGCCTGACGGCGCGCTTTCCGGCAGCGTCACGCCGCCTGTTTCAAAGTCCGACCTGCACAGACTGCTGATTTGCGCGGCGCTGGCCGACCGTCCGTGTGAAATTGCTGTGCCGGGCGGGACAAGCGAGCTGTCACAGGATATTTACGCGACAATGGATTGCCTGACGGCTCTCGGCGCACAGTTTGCCACAAATGACAGCGGCATTGCAGTAACACCGCCAAGCGAACCGCCGCAAACGGCTGTGCTGAACTGCCGTGAAAGCGGTTCGACACTGCGGTTTTTGCTGCCTGTCGCCGCCGCCCTTGGTGTTTCGGCGACGATAATCGGGCAGGGCAGACTGCCGCAACGCCCGATTGACACAATGACGGCGCTGCTGCGGCAGAGCGGCGTTAGGGTAGGGGACACACTGCCGCTTGACATGTCCGGGCGGCTCGCGGGCGGGGAATTTGCCCTGCCGGGAAACATCAGCTCGCAGTACGTTTCGGGACTGCTGTTTGCCGCGCCGCTCACCGGGCAGGCGTGCAAAATCACGCTGACAAGCCCGCCGGAGAGTACGGAATATATTGATATGACTGTATTCGCGCTGCAAAAATTCGGCATTGCGGTTCGCGCTCTGCCGGACGGCTGGGAAATCCCTGCGGGGCAGAGGTATACCGTACCGCCTGACACCTCCGCCTTGTGCGCGGAGGGGGACTGGTCGTCGGCCGCGTTTTGGATTACACTCGGTGCGCTGTCGGAGGACGGAATCACGGTATCGGGACTGTCGAAAACGTCGAGCCAGCCTGACAGGGCGATACTCCGGATTGTGCGGGATATTGGGGCGGTCGTTACCGAATCGGGCGGGAGCTTTACCGTAAAAGAAGGGCAGTTGCGGCCGATAAATGTTGACGTATCAGGCTTTCCTGATCTTGCACCCGCGCTTGCGGTGCTTATGGCGAATATTCCCGGCGTTTCGCGAATCGAGAACGCCGCGCGTCTGCGAATAAAGGAGAGCGACAGGCTTGCGGCCTGTGCCGCAAACCTCGCCATAATGGGCGTGCGCGTTACGGAGACTGCCGACAGCCTCGAGATACACGGCGGAGCGCTGACGGGCGCGGCGATGTTTGGCTACGACGACCACCGCATTGTTATGGCGTTTGCGGTCGCCGCCGCGTGCGCGAGCGGAACAAGTATGATTACAGACGCGGAGAGCGTCAAAAAATCGTATCCTCAGTTTTTTGAGGACTACAACAGGCTCGGAGGATGTGCAGATGTCGTTTAGCTTTGGGACAAATATCAGAATGACGGTGTTCGGCGGTTCGCACACGGCAGGAATCGGTTGCGTGCTCGACGGAATACCCGCAGGTACCGCGATTGACCTTGACGAGGTGCGGCGCTTTATGGCAAGGCGCGCGCCGGGCGGCTCCGCAACCTCGACCGCGCGGTCAGAAGCAGACGAATTTGAGCTGCTTTCCGGCATACAAGACGGACACGCGACAGGCGGGGCAATCGCCGCCGTTATCCGCAACACAAACACGCGCTCGCAGGACTATTCGGGCTATCTCGAAACGCCGCGTCCCGGTCATTCGGACCTTGCAGCGATACTGAAATACGGCGAGTATCACGACATTCGCGGCGGCGGCCATTTTTCCGGGCGGCTGACTGCGCCCCTGTGCTTTGCGGGCGGGCTTTGCCTGCAGCTGCTGCAAGCGCGCGGGGTCAAGTTTGCGGCGCACATACTGTCACTCGGCGGAGTCACAGACAAGCCGTTTGATCCGCTCGCGCCCTCAGACGCGGACGCAATTCTGACAAACGCACTTCCCGTGATTTTGCCCGAAGCTGCGGCGAAAATGACAGAAAAAATCCTTGCGGCAAAGGCTGACGGCGATTCTCTCGGTGGCGTTATTGAGTGCGCTGTTACAGGTCTGCCTGCGGGAGTCGGAGAGCCGATGTATGACAGCGTGGAGTCAGTTATAGCCCACGCCGTGTTTTCCGTGCCGGCAGTCAAGGGGCTTGAGTTCGGCGCGGGTTTCGCCGCCGCCGGTATGCGCGGCAGTGAAAATAACGACAGCCTGTTCTTTGACGAAAACGGCAAGCTCGGCGCGAAAACAAACAACGCCGGCGGCATTCTCGGCGGCATTACAACAGGAATGCCCGTGATATTCCGCGCGGCGGTAAAGCCGACGCCGTCGGTTGCCGTGCCGCAGGAAACGGTAAATATGAAAACAAACACCAACACGCAAATAACAGTCGGCGGCCGTCACGACCCGTCGATTCTGCCGCGTGCTGTCCCCGCGATAACGGCGGCGGCGGCCGTGGCGATTGCCGACCTTATGGCGGCAGGGAGGTTTTTATGAGTTTGGACGC
This sequence comes from Oscillospiraceae bacterium, assembly GCA_031260605.1. Lineage (GTDB taxonomy): Bacteria > Bacillota > Clostridia > Oscillospirales > Oscillospiraceae > JAIRRO01. The sequence continues at coordinate 49,914 of JAISLF010000091.1, read as the reverse complement.
ACAGCGCGAGGAAATCAACAGAATCGACAAGGAGCTTGCGGCGCTTTTTGAGCGGCGTATGGAGGTTTCGGCGGAGGTTGCGCGGGAAAAGGAGCTGTCCGGACTTGCGATAACAGACACGGCGCGCGAAAATGCGGTGCTTGAGCGCGTGCAGAGCGCCGTCAAGGCGGAGCTTGCGCCTTATGCGCGGCAGATTTACACCTATATAATGTCGCTGTCCAAGGACTATCAGGCGGAGCTGCTGAAAAGCGACAGTGAGCTGCGTTCGCTGTTAGAACCCGCTTTTGCAAGCCCGCCGGACTTTACGGCGGACTATGCCGTTGCGGTTCAGGGCGTGGAGGGCGCGTTTTCGCACCTGTGCGCGCAAAAAACGCTGAACGCCTCAAACCTGCTGTTTTTTGACAGCTTCTCGGCGGTGTTTTCGGCCGTTGAAAACGGGCTTTGCCGCTACGGACTCGTGCCGTGCGAGAACTCGATTTTCGGCTCGATCAGTGAGGTGTACAGCCTGCTTGCGGCGAGAAACGCCTATATTGTGCGCAGCGTTAAGCTCAAGGTCAGCCAGTGTCTGCTGACGGTGCCGGGAACGCTGTTCGGCGACATTAAGACGGTAATTTCGCACCCGCAGGCACTCGGACAGTGCGCGGACTTCATAAAAAAGCAAAAGCTAAAGGAATCCGAGCGCGGAAACACAGCCTTTGCGGCGCGCGAGGTCGCGGAAAAGGCGGACACCGCGCTTGCGGCAATAGGCTCCGAGCTTTGCGGCGAAATTTACGGTCTGACTGTGCTAAAACGCGACATTCAGAACGAAAAGGGCAACTACACGCGCTTCCTGTGCCTGTCGCGCGAAATGCAGATACCGGAGTCGCCGGACAGGGTGACGGTTCTTTTGAGTCTGCCGCACGAAAACGGCAGCCTTGCCGTGTGTCTCGACAAAATCGCGGCGTTCGGCTTCAATGTGTCCAAAATCGAGAGTATGCCGGAGCCGGGAACGGACTTTCAGTACCGCTTTATTCTGACAATAGACGCGCCTATTCGCGAGGACGCGACAATACGAATGCTGAGCCAGATTGCGCAGAACGCGACGCGGTTCAGAATACTGGGAGGATACGCCGAATGCGTTTCGGATTAGTAGGCGGCAATCTTTCCTACAGCCACTCAAAGCGAATTCACGAGGCGCTGTTCGGGTATGAGTACGAAATGCGTAGCCTTGACGAGGCAGGCTTTGACAGTTTGCTTTCGTCCCGAGATTTTGCGGGGCTGAACGTCACAAATCCGTACAAAACGAGAGTTCTGCGGTTTCTCGACAGCGTGTCACTCGAAGCGGAGAAAATCGGTTGCGTCAACACGGTCGTGCGCGAAAAAGACGGCACGCTTTCCGGGCATAACACCGACTTCGCAGGTTTTTTGTATATGCTGCGCCGCGCGGGGATTGACCCTGCGGGCAAAAAAACGCTGATACTCGGCAGCGGCGCAACGTCCAAGACTGCAAGAGCGGCGCTTTCCTCGCTCGGCGCGGGTGAGCTTGTGAACATCTCGCGCAGCGGAGAGGACAATTACGGGAACCTAAGCCGCCATAGTGACGCGCAGATTATCGTCAACACAACACCTGTTGGGACGCACCCCAACTGCCGTGACCGGCTTATTGACCTCGCGGACTTTCCGAAGCTGGCGGGCGTTGCGGATGTCGTGTACAATCCGCTGAAAACGGCGCTGACACTGCAAGCGGAGGAGCTTGCGGTTCCGCACACGAGCGGACTGCCGATGCTCGTTGCGCAAGCGGCATATGCGGGAGAGCTTTTCACGGACGGCAAGCTGCCGGACGGCAAAATCGAGCAGGTTTTGGCTGAACTCACGCGATCACTGAAAAACATAGTCCTCGTCGGAATGCCGGGGAGCGGCAAGTCAACCGTAGGACGGCTTATATCGGACATTTCAGGCCGCGCGTTTTTCGATACGGACGACGAGGTCGTCAAAGCAGCCGGGACGGCAATCCCCGAAATTTTCGCAAAGCAAGGCGAAAAGGTGTTTCGGGATATTGAGGCGGAGGTAACAGAAAAGCGCCTTTTGCAAAACGGACTTGTCGTCTCGACAGGCGGCGGAGCTGTTCTGCGCCGCGAGAATATTGACGCAATGCGCCGGAATGGCTTTGTCGTCTGGCTGACGCGGAAAACCTCGCAGCTCGCGACAAACGGACGTCCGCTGTCGTCAGACGCGGTCGCTCTGGACAAAATGCTGGCAGAACGCGGCGCGTATTACGAGCGCGCAAGCGATGCGGCGGTTCAAAACATAAATGCCGAGGACTCGGCGCGGGAAATTTGGAGGCTGTTCAATGAAAACAATTAAGCTGCTGGTCATCAACGGGCCGAATCTCAATATGCTCGGCGTGCGCGAGCCTGACATTTACGGCAAAAAGACCTATGCAGACCTGTGCGAATACATTCGCGGCGCGTGCGCGGAGCAGGGTGTGGAGGCAGAGCTGTACCAGTCCAACCACGAGGGCGATATTGTGACGAAAATCCAAGAGGCGCTCGGTGTGTTCGACGGAATCGTCATAAATCCGGCGGCGTACACGCACACCTCCGTCGCGATTCTCGACGCGCTGAAGGCGGTGGCACTTCCGGCGGTTGAGGTGCACCTGTCGCAGGTATCGGAGCGGGAAGCGTTCCGGCAAGTGTCCTACGCTGGGCTTGCGTGTGTGAGGACGGTCGCGGGGCTTGGATTCGAGGGATACCGCGAGGCGGTGCTGACGCTCAAGGGGATTTTGGAGAAGTAAAGGAAATTGCAGGGGCGGTTTTTTCAGGGGTTTGATTTTTGTAAGGGACGCTGTTCACAGCGTCCCTTTTTTACGGTGCTTTTGGGCGGGTGTAGGGGCAACCGTCCCGGTCGCCCGGGGGTTGCTTCGCCACTTTATGTTGCTTTTACTCGGGTGCAAGCGTGTTACCTGCGGCGCAGGGTGCGTTGTTTGAAATTGCGGCGAAGCTTCGCCGCGGTGCGCTGCAAAGCGCCTGCGCGGCGGGCGGTTACTTGTTAAGGGCTTCGCTTCTGTAGGGGACGATGCCCTCATCGTCCCTTGTTGCGGATGCCGCCCGGTGTTTTGTCGGACGTAGGGGCGGCAACCTGCCGCCCGGGGTTTGCTTCGCCGTTTTGTTTTGCTTTTACTCGTTTGCAACCGTAGACCTGCGGCGCAGGTTGCTATGTTTGTAATTGCGGCGAAGCTTCGCCTCGCCGCTCTGCAAAGCGCCTGCGCGGCGGGCGGTTACTTTTTCCGCTTCGCCGGAAAAAGTAACCAAAAAGGGGCGACTTCTTTAGAAGAAGCAATCTTTTTTTTATACGGGAACTGCCGTGGTGGGACGGAGGCTTATGCCTGTCCCCGCGACGTATTGCAGTGTACCGTCCGAACGCCTACGCACCGTCGCACACAGGGGCGAAGCCTGTCGCGGCGTTGGTGACTCGTGTAAGGCTGTAAGTTGTCGCGAACTGCCGTCGGGTGCCAAACAGACTTGACGGTGGTTTGCCGCACCGCGCCTGCGCTGTATTGTGCGGCAAGTAAGTGCGTCCCGTTTGCCACAAGGTGTGCGGACTGGACACCGCGTTCCGCGGTGTCCTCCAGAGTGTTTTGGCGTAGGTTCGAGTGTTCTCTACGCTGTTGCGGCAGTCCCAACCCCGCGTGTCACGACGCGCAACGCGCGAAGAAAGACGGACGCACCCAACGCACCCACACAGCAGGGCGCAGTTGTTTGACGCAAATGTCTGCGACAAACCAAACAAGGGACGTCGAAGACGCCGTCCCCTACGGAGATTGTCGTGGTAGCGGGGCATTGCCTTGAACCGTAAGTTTGCACCCGCTGTAACCACAACAGCCGCCGCGTCGGGACACGTACTGTATGCCGCACAATGTGCGTCAGCAATCGTAGCAGCATAGTCCTTCCGGTTACCACCCCCACCGCAGTTCGCGGCGGCTTACAGCCTTACCCGAGTCTTTAGCCCCGCGCCCGGCTTCGCCCCTGCGTGCGGCGGTGCGCTGGCGTTCGGATGCTTCTCCGCACCTGTCGCGGGGCGGGCAGGGACTATATTGCCGCACAATCACGCCCGGCATAAAAAAAAGATTGCTTCTTCTAAAGAAGTCGCCCCTTTTTTGGTTACTTTTTTCCGGCGAAGCGGAAAAAAGTAACCGCCGCCACGCGTAGCGGCACGTTTGCGCTGCCACCAGCGCTTCTGGTGAACAAGCATTAAGCAGAACCAACCACCAGTTCTTAAATCCAAAAAACCGTCCGCCAAAACACTTCAGTCGCCATCAAAACAAAGCCCCGCCGCCGCAGGTTACCTCCTGCCCCGGCTAAAACTCCCCTCTAACCAGCCCTCCAAACACGGCCAGCGTCTCGAAAGGCAAAAACTCCGTTGCGTTCCCAGTAAACTTCATATCAATTGCGGCGGGAAACTCCTCATCGCCCTCGGTATATGTCAGCAGAACCGGCACATTTGGCAGCGCCGGGATAAAGGCGCGCGCGGTGCCGGGTTTTGCGTCGATAATCGTGCCGCCGAGCGCCGCTGCGGTCTGCTCAAACTCGGCGCGGGATATGCGGACGCTTTGGTTCTGCATACCGCTGTTGTTCGACGAGAAAATGCCGTGTGAAAAGCCGGTAAGCGGCGTAAATGTCCCGGCAGGAGCCGCGCGGCAGTCTGTTTTTACGTACCAAATCAGCACGCTCTTTGCGTTTATGTGCATAGGCCGCCCGGACAGCAGCTCAACTCCGGTGTGCGTCACCTCAAACTCGCGCCCGAGCATTGGAATTCGGCGCGGTAAGTTCTGCACCTCACGAAGCCACGGCAGCAGACTTTCGTATACAATATCGGCGTTTATTCGGCGCGGCGGTGTAGTCATAGTTAATCTCCTTTGCGTTGTACAGATTATACGCCTTGTTTGCGCAAATTTCAAGATGTGTGTTTATGCGGCAAAACACAAGCCCCTGCGGAATTTCTACCACAGGGGCTTGCGTTTTTATTCATTCAATGCACTGTCACGACACTCCGGCGAATTTGTGCACCATCGTGGCGACCTCTGCGCGTGTTGCGTTGCCCTGCGGGTCAAACATATTGCCGTTTTTGCCGGTGATTATGCCGTTTGCGACGCACCAGCTGACCGGTATTTTCGCAAAGTCTGAAATTTGCTCATTGTCCGCGAAGCTCAGCGCCTTTGTCTTGCTCATATCAAGCTTTTCGTAGTCCTTAGCGAAGCGATACAGTATCGCCGCAACCTCCTCGCGCGTAATGTTTTTGTCCGGCGCGAACTGTCCGCCGCCGATTCCGCTGACTACCTTGTTATCCGCCGCCCAGACGACTGCCTTTGCGTACCACGCCTCTTCCGGTACGTCAGAAAACGGATTTGCGGCGGTGGTTTGCGGTTTCCCCGCGAATTGGTACATCACAGTCACAAGCATTCCGCGCGTCATTGTGCCGTGCGGGTTAAAGTGCGTGTCGTCAATTCCAGCGTAGAGTTTGTTATAATAGGCGTAGGATACAGCATTGTAGAACCAGTCGGCGGTGGTAACGTCAACGAACGGCCACGCCGGGGGCGGTGTTGCGGCATACTGTGCCGTTACTGTCAGGTTTTCCGTCACGCTGTCAAACGATTTGTCCCACCCTGTGAAGGTGTACCCCGCGCGTGTCGGCACATCCGGCGCTGTTGCCGCGCCGCCTGGCAGAACGCTCTGCTGTTTCAGGGTTGCACCGTCGTAATCGACGAATGTGACAGTGAATGTATTTTGCTCGTATTGCGCCGTAACCGTCAGGTGACTCGTCACGTTATCAAACCCCGCGTCCCAGCCCGTAAAGTTGTACCCCTCGCGCGGCGGCACGTCCGGCGCGGTTGCGGCTCCGCTGTGGATAACAGTCTGCTGCTTCAAAATAGTGCCGTCGTAATCGACAAATTTCACGGTGTAGGTGATTTGCTCATACAGTGCCGTTACCATCAGATGGCTTGTTACGTTGTCAAACTCCGTGTCCCAGCCCGTAAAGTTGTAGCCCTCGCGCGGCGGCACGTCCGGCGCGGTTGCAGCGCCGCCGTTTGCAACGCCCTGCTGCTTCAGGATTGTGCCGTCATAGTCTGCGAACGTGACGAATTTTGCGCTATAGACAACAGGGCGGCTGATGTAGTTCCATCTATCGTTCCACCCTGCGTATGGTGCTGCGGCTTCTACATAAATTGTCAGCACTTGGCAGTAGCTAAACGCATCCATACCAATACTTGTTACACTGTTCGGAATTTTTATACTTTCCAGTGGTGAACAATTGATAAATGCTATTTCGTCAATGCTTGTCAAGCCATCTGGGATTACCACACTTTTAAGTGACGAGCAGTTAGCAAACGAACCCACTCCTATCGTCTTTACACCCTCGGGAATTATCACACTTTCCAGTGATGAGCAAAAATTAAATAATCTGCTGCTAATTGCCGTCAAGCTGCTCGGAATTTTTATGCTTGTCAGCGAGGAACTCCATTCGAATGCTCTTGTGCCAATGCTTGACACGCTGTCGGGAATTATTATGCTTTTTAGTGAGGTGCATACTTCAAACGCGCTTGCGCCTATGCTCGTCACTCCGTCAGGAATAATTATGCTTTCCAGCGCATTGTATTGCTCAAACGCACTATCGCCGATTTCGGTCACGGGCGCACCGCCGAGGGTTGCCGGAATTTCTATGTCCGTGTCCGTGCCGGTGTAGCCTGTGACTGTGGCTTTTCCGTCTGTAATAGTATAGGTGAAGTCGCCGGGGTATGTTGCAATCGCCGCCGGCACGATAGCAAACGCCATTGCAAGCGCCAGAAGCGCCGCTGTTATCTTTCTGTAAGCAGTCTTAATATTCATCGTCGTCCCTCCAACAGCATTTCAATATTACCTGCATTTTAGCACGTATTCCGCGCAGTGTCAAGAAATATCCGCAGTTATTCGCAATCTCTGCGAATAAAATGGGCAAACGCCGCCGCCCCGCTGAAAAAACCACTTGCAAATCCCGTAAAATCCTGTATAATAATTCTATTGCTTTTTACACAAAGTCATCAATCAATGCAAAGGGAAGTCAGTTATACATATGGAAAAGCTTCAATTCGACGAAAAATTGCAGGAAATTGCGCTTCGCATTAAGGACCTGCGCGAGATTAAGGGTATCTCCCGGCAGGAAATGGCGGAGCGTCTCGAAATTTCCGAATCCGCCTATTCCGCTTGCGAGGACGGCGAGGCGGATATTACCTTCGCGCTTTTGTACAAGTGCGCGACGATTTTCGGCGTAGATGTAACTGACCTTATCGAGGGCGCGGCTCCGCGCCTTACAAGCTACGTTATCACAAGAAGCGGCGAGGGACAGCGGATTGACCGCGCGCACAATATGGTGTACTACGCGCTGGCGCACTCGTTTGTCGGCCGCACGACGGAGCCGCTCTACGTCACCGCGATCTACGACCCGATTTTGCAGGACCGTGAAATTGAAGTCACGACTCACCCGGGGCAGGAGATTGACATTGTGCTCTCCGGCACGCTGAAGCTGCGAATCGGCGACCATATCGAGACGCTGCACCAAGGCGACGTCGCGTATTACGACAGCGCGACGCCCCATGGAATGATTGCGACGGACGGCACGGACTGCGCGTTTTACGCGATTGTAGTTGACCCCGCGCAGCAGGCTCTTGACGGACGCGCGCAGGATACCGTAAAGAAAATAAACGCGGCGGTGCATACGGGGAAGGACCGCGTATACAAGAAGTTTATCGACACGACAACGGACGACGACGGCGTCGTCAAGTCGATTTCGTTCAAAAACATTGAGAAGTTCAACTTCGCGTACGACGTTGTGGACGCGATTGCCGCAAAAGAGCCGCAAAAGCTCGCAATGCTGCACATCTCGTCAGACAAAACGGAGCGCAGGATTACGTTTGAGGACTTTTCAAAAATGTCCGCCCGCGCGGCAAATTACTTTGAGTCGCTCGGGATAAAGCGCGGAGATAAAGTAATGCTTGTGCTCAAGCGCAACTATCAGTTCTGGATTGCAATACTCGCGCTGCATAAAATAGGCGCGATTGTTATTCCCGCCTCCGACCAGCTTCTTGAAAAAGATTATGTATACCGTTTCGGCGCGGCTGGAATAACCGCGATTGTAGCGACGGACGACCATTCAAACGCGCCTGACGAGGCGGACAAGGCAATTGCGCAGTGCCCTGAGGTTGCGGTCAAGATAATTGTCGGCAAGCCGCGCGAGGGCTGGCACAACTTCAATGAGGATCTGCCGCGCTTTCGCTCCGTGTACCCGCGCCCGCTGGACTGCCCCGGCGGGGACGACCTGATGCTGATGTTCTTTACAAGCGGCACGACAGGCTACCCGAAAATCGCGGCGCACAACTACAAGCACCCGCTCGGCCACTTCATCACCGCGAAATACTGGCACTGCGTTGACCCGGACGGACTGCACCTCACCATTTCCGACACAGGCTGGGCAAAGGCGCTTTGGGGCAAGCTGTACGGTCAGTGGCTGTGCGAGGCGCCGCTGTTTGTGTACGACTTTGTGCGGTTTGACGCGGCAGATATACTGCCGATGATTGCGAAATACAAGCTGACTACGCTGTGCGCGCCGCCCACGATGTACCGCTTTTTCATACGCGAGGATTTGTCAAAATACGACTTTTCGTCCATAAAGAATGCGACAATAGCGGGTGAGGCGTTGAACCCCGAGGTGTTCTACCGCTTCCGCGACGCGACGGGTCTTGAGATAATGGAGGGCTTCGGTCAGTCCGAAAGCTCGGTTATTCTCGCAAATGTATCCGGTATGACGCCAAAGCCCGGTTCTATGGGAAAGCCCGTGCCGCTGTACGACTGCGACATTGTGGATTCCGACGGAAACTCGCTGCCTACAGGCGAGGTCGGGGAGATTGTAATCCGCACAACGCCGGGTGCAACGCCGGGACTTATGGTTGAGTATTACCGCGACGAGGAAAACACCAAAAAGGTGTGGGCAAACGGCGTTTACCACACGGGAGACACAGCCTGGCGCGACGAGGAGGGCTACTACTGGTACGTCGGGCGTACCGACGACCTGATAAAGTCCTCGGGCTACCGCATAGGGCCGTTCGAGATCGAAAGCGTTATTATGGAGCTGCCGTATGTGCTTGAGTGCGGCGTTTCGCCCGCGCCGGACGAGATACGCGGTCAGATCGTCAAGGCGACGGTTGTTCTGACGGGAAAAGAGCCGTCTGACGAGCTGAAAAAAGAGATTCAGGAATATGTAAAGTCGCGCACCGCGCCGTATAAATACCCGCGCATTGTGGTTTTCAGCGAGGAATTGCCGAAAACCACCTCCGGCAAAATCCAGAGAAACAGGTTGTAGGCGATGAAGCACATATTCGTTGTAAACCCCGCCGCAGGGTCAAAATCCCCGGCTCTCGCGCTTGTTCCGCAGCTTCGGGACACGGCGCAGGCGCTTGGCGTGGCGTATGAGATATACGAAACAAAGCACGCGGGGGACGCGACGGAATTCGTCCGCTCACGGTGCGGAGAGACCGCCGAAACGCTGCGGTTTTATGCCTGCGGGGGAGACGGCACGCTAAATGAGGTCGTCGCGGGAGCGGTCGGTGCGCCAAATGCCGAGGTCGCGGTTATTCCCGTCGGCTCAGGCAACGACTTTTTCCGTGCGATAGCGGGTGCCGGCGGCAAGGCGGATATTTCCGGCACGATTCGCGGCACGGCAAAGAGTGTTGACGCAATCAGATATTCCGCTGTTTTGGACGGCGGCACGGAAAAGTTCGGCTACGCAATTAATATGTGCAACATCGGGTTTGACGCGGCGGTTGTGGCAAAAGCGGGGGAGATTAAGAAAATTCCGCTGCTTGGCGGCTCGCTGAGCTACATTGTCGGCGTTTTCTCGACGCTTGTGAAAAAGCCTGTTGCACAGCTTGAGATAACGGCGGACGGCGCGGCATATGCCGACGGGGAATTTCTGCTCTGCACCATTGCAAACGGCGCTTATTGCGGCGGAGGGTATTTTGCCTCGCCGCTTGCCGATATTCAAGACGGCGAGCTGAATTTTGTCACGGTAAAAAATGTAACGCGCCGGTTTTTCATCTCGATTCTCTCCAAATACCGCGCGGGAGAACACCTGACAGAGCCGCGACTGAAGAATATTGTTAAGCACATATCCGCAAAAACGCTGGTAATCACGGCAAAACAACCCGCCGCAATGGCAATAGACGGCGAGGTAGTGCGGATACTGCGAGTGGAGTTTGAGGTAGTGCCGGGCGCGGTGCGGCTGGCAGTGCCGGAGTAGGGGGGAGATGAAAAGCAAATTACTGCATTGGCTAAAAAACCTGCTGATAGTGCTGGCTGTGCTTGCTGCGATAATTCTGATTGGGTACGCGGGCTTGCAGTATCACTTTCGTGCCGTGGCGACGCTTGGCGGCGGAACTAACGAGTTTTTTCCGGGAATTCAGTATAAAGGCGTGCAATATGATATTGTACATTTTGAATTCAAAGAAGGTAAATTTATCGGTACGGCAAAGTGGAATGAAAAAGGATATGACTCCTTGGAATCGCGGATGTGGTGCGCATTATATACCGTCAAGGACGATAAGGAGCGAAATTTTCTTTACTATTATGACGGCGATTCCGGCAACACCTATGTGCGTGAGGGATATGTAATACCGACCTCTGGAGAGGTCACGGCTGTGTTCAATGACGGAGAAAGCATGACACAGGACGAATACGCTATTCTAATGTTTCAGAAAATTGCGGCGCTCACAGGTGAGAAAAGCAATTTTTACACTGATAATCTTGCCGGTGCGCGGCGCGAGTTCTATTTTGCATACAACAACTGTCCCGTAGCCGCCCACAACCCCGGCAGTATTGTTTTCGCAAATGACAATTTCTATTTTGTCGCGCCCGGAGAATCCAAATTCACCCGTGTCCAAGATATGGTTGGCTGGGGCAAAGGCATTATTATCACCGACGAGGATATTATAGCGTTCCTGCTCGGTAACCCAATATTCATTCTCCCCTCAAGCTACGAGCAAAGCTTGCCGGAGACGACGCAAACCCCATAAAACAACAAAACAGACCGATACACATCGGTCTGTTTTGTTGTTTTCTTTACTCACCGCACTCAATCTCCACAGCGTAGCATATCCCCGGAATGCTCTGCTTTTGCTGCGAGGTTGTCACCGACATCATTGCGCCCGTCGGGCAAAACAGCACGCGGCGGTACTCCCCGGAAATAAGCTTTGGCAGAATGTACGCCGAGAGCACAGACGCGGAGCACCCGCAGCCGGAGCCGCCGGAATGCACGTCCTGACCCACGCGGTCGTATATTAGTCTGCCGCAGTCGGTGTAATTTGCAAGAGATACGCCGTGCTCCGCGAAAAGACCGAGAAGAATTTCACCGCCGATAAAGCCGAGGTCGCCTGTTGCAATCAGGTCATAGTCGGAGGGGGAAGCGCCGCGTGAAACGAGGTGGCGCGAAATGGTGTCAAAGGCGGCTGGCGCCATTGCAGCGCCCATATTTGAGGTGTCCGTCACGCCCTTGTCAATAATTCGCCCGGCTGTTGCGCACACGACTCGCGGCAGCCGGGCGTTTTGTGTTTTCTCTGCGCGTGCCGAGAGGATAAACGCCCCGGCGGCAGTGGAGGTCCACTGCGCTGTCGGTGCGCGCTGCCCGCCGTACTCAAGGGGAGTGCGGAATTGCCGCTCCGCCGTACAGAAGTGCGAGCTTGTAACGCAGGCGCACCTCTCGGCTAAGCCGCCTGTCAGCAAGGCGGAAGCCAGAATTATCGTTTCGGCGGCGGTGGAGCAGGCGCCGTATACGCCGAAAAAAGGCAGCCCTGCCTCTCCCGCGCCATAGACGCTTCCGGCGCTGTTTGCAAGCAGGTCGCCCGCGAAAATACAGCCTGCCTCGCCGGGGCGCAGCCCGGCTTTTTTCACGGCAGCTTCAAACGCCGTCTGCTGCAAACAGCTCTCTGCCTGCTCCCAGCTTGCTTTGCCGCAAAACGAATCTGCTATTATATGGTCAAAAAGCGAGCCGAGCGGGCCTTCACCCTCTTTTTTTCCGACGGCGGAGGCAGAGGCGAGGATTCGAATGTTACTGTTAAGATTAATAAAACCGTTTTTCATACAATTATTATTTGTACGGTCTTGGCCGATTATTCGTATGGCAGGTTAACCTGCAAAGCGGCTTGGATTTGCGAGGATATTTTATACTTTCAAAAAGATGTGCGCAGGCTTGCGCGTAAATCAAAGCGATACGTCTCCCTATGCGGCGGGTATTGTGCGGCAAACGGCGTACCTGTACGGTGCGGTTGCTTTTTCCGGGGTTTTGCGTTTGTAGGGGACGCTGACCGCAGCGTCCCTTGCTGCGGGGTTGCCGGGCTTTTTTCGGACGTAGGGGCGGCAACCTGCCGCCAGGGGTTTGGTTTGGCTTTTATTTGAGTGCAAGCGTGTTTCCTTCGGCGCAGGGTGCGTTGTTTGTAATTACGGCGAAGCGTCGCCGCATTGCGCAGCAAAGCGCCTGCGCGGCGGGCGGTTACTTTTTCCGCTTCGCCGGAAAAAGTAACTAAAAAGGGGCGACTTCTTTAGAAGAAGCAATCTTTTTTTATACGGGAACTGCGGTAGTGGCAAAGCAGGGGGTGCCTTACCCCGCGACGTATTGCGGTGGAGTGCGCGAACGCTTCCGCACCGCCGCACGCAGGGGTTAAGCCTGTCGCGGCGTTGGTGACTCGGGCAAGGCTTAATGTTGCCGCAAACTGCCTACGGGTGCCAACCGGAAGGTCATTGCTGCTACGATTGCTGCCGCACGTTGTGCGGCAATGTGGTGCGTGTCCCGGAGCGGTGGGGATTGGCGTTGCGGTAGGTACAAACTTACGGTTTAAGGCAATGCCCCGCTACCACAACAATCACCGTAGGGGACGGCGTCCTCGACGTCCTGACTCCTTGTTCTCCACCACATTTTGCGTCAGACTACGGCACCCTGCTATGTGGGTGCGTTGGGTACCCTCGTCTACCTCCGCGCTTTGCGCGTCGGGACACGCAGCTGATTGCCGCACCACGCAGCGCAGGGCGCGGTGCGGGCTGGCTTCGCCAAATTCTGGTTGCCACCCGCCGACACCTACCGCCCGCGCATAGGGCTAAAGCCCGTCACTCGGCAATTCTGTCAGGGTTCGGGTGCACGGATACGTTTACTTGCCGCCCCGCTACCGCCTAAGCCCAAACGCGGCTACTTTGGTTCCTTTCTTGCCAAGACAAGAAAGGAACCGCCCGCCGCGCAGGCGCTCTGCAGCGCGGCGAGGCGCAGCTTCGCCGTAATTACAAACACCGCAACCCCGGCGCACAGCTAAACGCACCTACCTACCCTGTACGCACCCGCCTCCGCCGCAACGCCTCTCCTACACCCCCCCAAAAAAAACACCCCGGAGGAAGCCCTCCTCCGGTGCGGACGACAAAAAACCGGAAAATCGCCAGACTTGGAGTGCTGCTTTTCAGGTTAGCCGACTATGATTGCGCCGGCAAAGCAAAAAGACACCGCGCAGGACTGTTTAAGTCCCGCACGGCGTCTTTTGAATGTTAAGCTGCAGTGCCGCCTTACGCGATACAGTTCAGAATGATTGTCAGCACGAAGAACACGCCGGCAAACCACTTTGTCGCGCGGGCAAGTCGTGCGTCAAGCGAGCGAGAGCTGTTCTTTGACAAGAACGTGTCAGATCCGCCTGTTAGCGCGCCGGAAAGACCTGAGGTCTTGCCGCTTTGAATAATAACAATCGCCATAAGAATCAGTGCGACTATAAGATCAATCACCACAATAAAGGTTTTGAAAAAGCTCATTTTGATTTCACCCGAATAGAAAAATATAAAATACCCTTGCATTTTAACGCAGATTCATATATAATAACATATGTTTACTGAAAAATCAAGTACTTTTTTTGAGTATGGCTGCATTTTGTGCGGTTATGCTTTAATAGGATGAAAATTATGAGTGATTTTGTATCAAAAGAAAGTCAGGACTACCTCCTTGCGTACCGGCACACAACCTCGCACATTATGGCGCAGGCGGTCAAGCGCCTGTACAAGCACGCGCTTGTCACCATAGGCCCCGCGATTGACACAGGGTTCTACTACGACTTTGACGTAGAAACGCCGTTCACGCCGGAGGATTTGGAAAAAATCGAGGCGGAGATGAAAAACATCATCAAGGAGCGCATTCCGCTGGAGCGCTTTGTTTTGCCGAGAGCAGATGCTCTTGAACTGATGAAAGATGAGCCGTACAAGCTGGAGCTGATTCAGGGCTTGCCTGAGGACGCGGAGATAAGCTTTTTCCGTCAGGGGGACTTTACAGACCTTTGCGCGGGACCTCACGTGCCGAACACGGGCTACATTAAGGCGAATTCCTTTAAGCTAACGAGCGCAACGGGCGCTTACTGGCGGGGCGACAGCGCAAACCGTATGCTTTGCAGAATCTACGGCGCGTGCTTTTTGTCAAAGGAAGAACTGGCGGAGTATCTCGAGCGTATGGAGGAGGCAAAAAAACGCGACCACAGAAAAATTGGCCGCGAGCTTGACCTGTTTGCCGTTATGGACGAGGGGCCGGGCTTTCCGTTCTACTTCCCGAACGGCACGATTATCCGCAATGAGCTTGAGAAATTCTGGCGCGAGATACACAGAGCGCGCGGGTACGACGAGATTCGCACACCGATGATTCTCAACGAGCAGCTTTGGCGGCAGTCGGGACATTGGGACCATTACCGCGAGAATATGTACTTCACCAAAATTGACGACGCGGATTATGCCATAAAGCCGATGAACTGTCCCGGCGGAATGCTGGCGTACCGCCGCCGCCCGTGGTCGTACAAGGACTTGCCGCTGCGTCTTGCGGAGCTTGGACTGGTGCACCGCCACGAGCTTTCGGGCGCGCTGCACGGGCTGTTTCGCGTGCGCTGCTTTACGCAGGACGACGCGCATATTTTTATGACGCCGGAGCAAATGGAGACCGAAATAACCGCGGTTATCGACAAAATCGACTATGTGTACAGGCTCTTCGGGTTCAAGTACTCAATTGAGCTGTCCACCTGCCCTGAGGAGTTTATCGGAACGCAGGAAATGCGCGAATTCTCGGAGGGTGTGCTGAAAAATGTGCTCGAAAAAGCGGGGCGCGAGTACACGATAAATCCCGGAGACGGCGCGTTTTACGGGCCTAAGATTGACTTTCATCTCGAGGACGCAATCGGACGCACGTGGCAGTGCGGGACGATACAGCTGGACTTTCAGATGCCGGAGCGCTTCGAGCTTGACTATACGGACGCGGACGGCGAAAAAAAGCGCCCGGTTATGATTCACACGGTGACCTACGGCTCGTTTGAGCGTTTTCTCGGTATGCTCACAGAGCATTACGCGGGGGCGTTTCCGCTGTGGCTGTCGCCTGTTCAGGTGGCGGTGCTGCCTGTGACGGACAGGGCAAACGACTACGCGGCGCAGGTTGCCGCAAAGCTCACGGCGGCGGGACTGCGCGTTGAAACAGACACGCGCAGCGAGAAAATCGGATACAAGATTCGCCACTGGACGCTGCAAAAAGCGCCGTATATGCTGATTGTCGGCGATAAAGAGGTCGAAAGCGGCACAGTTTCCGTGCGCTCGCGCGCAGGCGACGAGGGTGCGGCGGAGGTTGCGGACTTCACCGCGAGAGTGTCGGAGGAATACCAAAACCGCGTGATGTAGCGTGGGAACAGCATAGCAGCCTTGTAAGGGACGCTAATTCAGGAGCCTCCCGGGCGCGTGAGTACACGGGTACAGCGGCGATGTATCATAATTGTATAAAAACTCATTTATTGATAGGGGAGGTATTGATGTGAGCGCATTAGCCGATTTGCCGAATGTCGGTAAAGTCTTAGAGAAGAACCTTATGAATATAGGTATCGAAACACCGGAGCAACTGCGGAATGCCGGCGCGGAGGAAGCCTTTGTCCGTATTCGTGCACAGGTTGACTCAGGAGCTTGCCTGCATATGCTCTATGGAATACAAGGAGCGATTGACGGTATACCCGATAAGCTGCTCCCCGACCAAACGAAGCAGAAATTAAGGGCGTTTTATAAGACGCTCTGAGTGAGCAGAAGCTATGAACGTCCGCAATGCGTTTTGAAGCCGCTACAAAGGAAGCGCCGACGCTTGCGGCGTATGGATTAGACTAAGGATAAAAATGACCGAAGAACAACCTATAATTTTTGACACACACGCCCACTACGATGACGAAAGCTTTGACGCGGATCTCGACCAAACACTGCGCGAATGCCGTGACGCGGGTGTGCGTTATATAATGAACGCGGGAACGTCGGTTCCCGAAATACAAAAGGCGCAGGGGATTGTCGCGCGAGCGGCAGGGGACGCGTCAGTTCCCGATATGTACTTTTCGGCGGGGATTCATCCTCATTTTGCCGGGGAATACAGTACGGACAGGGTAGGGGAGCTGGCTCCGTTTTTTACAGACCCGCGCTGCTGTGCCGTCGGCGAGATTGGACTTGACTTTCACTATGAGGACGGCTCGCCGAGAAACGCCCAACAGGACATTTTTTATGCGCAGCTGTGCATGGCTCGGCAACTCGGCCGCCCTGTTATGATACACGAGCGCGACGCGTTTGATGAGACGTATGCTGTGCTGTCGCGGCAGGAGTTCTCCGGCGTGCCTGTGCTGATCCACTGCTTTTCGCATATGGTCGCCGAGGCAAAAAAATATCTCGACCTTGGCTTTTCGCTGTCCTTTACGGGCGCGGTGACGTACAAAAACGGCGGGTACACGCTGGAAGCCGCCTGCTATGTGCCGATTGACAGGCTGATGATTGAGACTGACTGTCCGTATCTCGCACCGGTGCCGAAGCGCGGCAAGCGAAACTGCTCTGCGTACCTTGTGCATACGGCGCAGACAATTGCAGAGGGGCGCGGAATGCCGTATACGGAGCTGTGCCGCCGGACTGCAGAAAACGGATTGCGGTTTTACAGTATAGACGCGCGGGTATAAAATTACCGCGAGCAGCAGGGCAGTTAGTAAAGCTAAACAAATGAGCGACATTTGCACTGTGCAAATTGCACAATGTTGACGAAACGCAAAAAAAAGCAAAAAAGGTGTTGACAAATCAATTTCAGCGTGCTATAATAGCTTTACAAGTTAAGAGTTGGTGTCGACGACGGTGAGGATCCACCCGTTCCCATTCCGAACACGGAAGTTAAGCTCTCTGGTGCCGACAATACTTGACTGGCGACGGTCCGGGAAGATAGGAAGATGCCAACACTAAAAAACGATTGCAATAGCAATCGTTTTTATTGTTTTACGGTAGAATATACAAGACAAACGCCGGCGGAAAAAAATTTTGCCGTCCAACACCGAACTCGGTATAAAGTTTTTTTGGTTTTTCGAAAAGACCGCGAAACAGCGCACCGAAAATTCGCCCACGGCGAATGAATCCAAATCCAAACAAACGGGGGAATTCATTTCCCCCGTTTGTTTACCTTATTACTCACTTTGGCGGCGACCGGCACTCATTGCAAACGCAACAACCCGGCTCGCCGTCAAAGTGGCGCGGTTCCTATTGACAACCCCCATATTTTCTGCTATCATAGCATATGCTTAAGTGAATACCCGGTTGGCAACGGAGCGGCTGCGCCTCTTTTGTTTCAAGTCTGCGCTTTAGGGTGGGGAGCGACTCGGTCTTTTCGCAACACTGCGAAAATGCTGTAACCCCGTATGGGGTTTTCTTTTTTGCTTTGTCAAAAATGCCGCCGCCCTGCGGTGTTTTCTGTTTTTCAAAGCGCTTGCGCTTAATTTAATCTGTAATCCGTTCATTTTAAGGAGTGAAAAATCAAAAATTGATACCCGCCGCAATACTCTTCGTTCTTACATACATCCTGATACTTGCCCTGCCGAAATACCGCCATTTAGTCGCGGTCGGCGCGGCAATATTGTTTGTTGTGTTCGGAATACTGCCCGTCGGCAAGGTTCTGTACGAGATAGACTACAACATTATACTTATGCTGATCGGAACTATGGGCATTGTCGCGCTGTTTATCGCCTCAAATATGCCGCAGAGAATAGCCGATTTGCTGCTGAAAAAGGTGTCCAATGTCTGCTGGGCAATTATTGCGCTTGCGCTTCTTGCCGGAGTAATCTCCGCTTTTGTTGACAATGTAGCGACACTGCTCATCGTCGCCCCGGTAGGAATTGCAATATCCAAAAGAATCGGTATTTCACCCGTGCCGGTGCTTATCGCAATTTCCGTTTCGTCAAACCTTCAGGGTGCGGCAACGCTTGTCGGCGATACAACGTCGATACTGCTCGGCGGCTACGCGAAGTATGACTTTATAGACTTCTTCTTTCACGCGGGCAAGCCGGGTATATTCTGGAGCGTTGAGCTTGGAGCTGTTGCGACGATTCCGGTTATGTATTTTCTGTTCAAAAAGTTTAAGCAGCCCATAAAAGCAGGACGCCCTGCCGAGGTTTCAGATACTTTTCCGACGTTTCTGCTGTTCGCGCTTGTGCTGCTGCTCATCGCGGCGTCATTTATACAGCAGAAGCCTGCGATAACGAACGGGCTGATATGCGTAGGTCTGTGCCTGCTCGGAGTTCTGCACGACGCGTTTCGGGGTGTAGGGCGCGCGTCAATTACGCGTGTGGCGCGCGGTATAGACTTTGTGACGATTTTCCTGCTTGCGGGACTGTTTGTTGTTGTCGCGGGTGTGCGCGAGGCGGGCGTTATCGACTTTATCGGGCAAATGCTGCTTAAGGTGTCCGGCGACAGTATGTTTTTGGCGTACACACTGATTGTATTTGCGTCCGTGTTCTTCTCCGCGTTTATTGACAATATCCCGTATGTCGCGACAATGCTGCCCGTTGTGCAGATTATGGCGAACTCAATGGGCGTTGACCCAACGCTGTTCTATTTCGGGCTGCTCACCGGCGCAACACTCGGCGGTAACTTTACCCCAATCGGCGCTTCGGCAAACATAACGGCAATCGGTATGCTGCGCAAGGAGGGACATGAAGTCAAGCTGTGGGACTTTATGAGAATCGGCATTCCGTTCTCGCTTGCGGCGGTTGCGGTTGGGTACGTTGTAATATGGTTCATATGGAAGTAATGCAGCGGCATACAAAAGCGCCGTCCGGTCATCATTCTGACCGGATGGCGCTTTTTTGTTTGGCGTGTGCGGCATAAAGCCGCACCGCGAACCGAAATCGCGGTCTCCGCATAGGAAAACAGCGCGGTAGCCCGTTTGTCCTGCCGGACGGAGCAGGTCCGGCTGCGCACAAAAAACGCGCGGCATATGCTCGGATATAAGTCCCGCCCTTTTGTATTTTCCTATTGCGTTATTGTAAAAACGCAAAAAAAACGTAAAAAACACTTTTCAACTCAAGTTTGGTATGGTAATATACAAAATATAATACAGACGTGTGCGCAGATTGTATCGGACGCACAAATAACGATATTAACAGCAGGAGATCTATTTTTTATGGCTAAGGCAAAGACAGTTCCGCAGATTATGGACGAGCGCATGGCGTTTTCGTTCGAGGTATTTCCGCCGAAAACCGACAAGGGTATGGAAACACTCTGCGGCGCGGGCGGAGTTCTCGATAAGCTCTATACTCTGAACCCGGACTACATTTCATGCACATACGGCGCCGGCGGCTCAAACGTCGGCAAGAACCTTGAGGTTCTCAAGAACATCAAGGCATCCGGCAAGTCAGTTCCGATTACGCATTTTACATGCGTCGGCAACAGCAAGGAGCAGATTCGCCAGCAGCTCGACGATTATCTCGCGGCAGGCATTGACCATATCCTCGCTCTCCGCGGAGACCTGCCGCTGGGTCACACCGGCACAGGCGGCGACCTGCACTATGCAACAGAGCTTGTTAAGTTCATCCGTCAGGAGCTTGGCGACAAGTTCACAATTGCAGTCGCCGGTTCACCGGAGGGACACATCTCCTGCCGCAGCCTTGACGCGGATATCGGCTTTTTGAAGCAGAAGCAGGACGAGGGCGCCGACTTTATCATGACGCAGCTCTGCTGGGATATGGATCAGTTCCGCTACTGGGTAGACGCAATCCGCGCCGCCGGTATCACACTGCCGATCGATGTGGGCATTATGCCCGTTCTCCAGGCTTCCTCCACAATCAATATGGCGCTCTCGCGCAACGGCTGCGTTATGCCGCGCGCGCTTTCTGAGCTTATCAGCAAATATTGGATCTTCCCGGATCCGTTCTCCGACCAGACGGCGCTTAAGTTCCGCACGGAAACAGACGAGTCTATCGCACAGAAGAAAGCGGACTTCCGTAAGGCGGGTATTGAGTACACAATCAAGCTGATTGACGAATACCGCGTCGCCGGTATCCACGGCATTCACCTGTACGCGCTCAACAAGTTTGATGATGTCGCAGAGATTGTAAAGCTCAGCGGCCTTGTTGACCTTATATAAAACCCAAACGCACCTCTTCCTGATACCAAGTATCCGGGAGAGGTGTGTCTATGATAAACGACGGCAGGTGTAGGCACAAGACGCTAAAACGTGTGTTGCGCAAGAAACACTTGCGGCAGTCGAAACCCATAGCTTAGCAAAACGAAATAGTTTGGGCTGTTGCGGGTGGAAATAAACCAACCAGCACAAAACCTATAACACCGCAAAACGAAATAGTTTGGGCTTGCATTTTCTGCAAGTCAACAAGTTGAGCGACAATAAAATAATTCGGGCTGGTGCGGGTGGCAACACCCAAATCAGCACGAAACCTACAGCATAGCAAAACGAAATAATTCGGGCTTGCACTTATGGCAAGCCACAACGAGGAGCGACACAAAAGATGGCTGAAATTAAGTCAGATATTCAAATTGCGCAAGAGCAAGCCGGTAATATGAAAAAGATTACCGAGGTTGCAAAAATTGCGGATATTCCCGAGCAGTATCTTGAGCAGTACGGCAACTATAAGGCGAAGGTTGACTATAAGCTGCTCTCAGACCTTAAGGATAAGCCGAACGGCAAGCTGATTCTTGTCACGGCAATCACCCCGACGCCCGCGGGCGAGGGCAAGACGACGACAACAGTCGGGCTCGGCGACGGACTGCGCAAAATCGGCAAGAAGTCAATTATCGCGCTGCGTGAGCCGTCCCTCGGACCTGTGTTCGGCGTTAAGGGCGGAGCCGCCGGCGGCGGATACGCGCAGGTTGTCCCGATGGAGGACATCAACCTGCACTTTACGGGCGACTTCCACGCAATCGGAGCGGCAAACAACCTGCTCGCGGCTATGATCGACAACCACATCTGGCAGGGCAATGCTCTGAACATCGACCCGCGCAACATTACGTGGCGCCGCGCCGTCGATATGAACGACCGCCAGCTTCGCAATATTACAGACGGTCTGGGCGGCAAGGCAAACGGCACGCCGCGTGAGGACGGGTTTGACATTACGGTTGCGTCTGAAATTATGGCGGTTCTGTGCCTGTCGCGAGACATTCCCGACCTCAAGGAGCGCCTTGCGCGCATAATCATCGGCTACACATATGCCGACGCGAACAAGCAGACAAAGCCCGTCACGGCAGGCGACATCAACGCGCAGGGCGCAATGGCGGCGCTGCTCAAGGACGCGCTCAAGCCGAACCTTGTTCAGACGCTTGAGAACACCCCCGCGTTTGTCCACGGCGGACCCTTTGCAAACATCGCGCACGGCTGTAACTCCGTTACGGCGACGCGCCTTGCGTTAAAGCTTGGCGAGTACACCGTTACAGAGGCGGGCTTCGGCGCTGACCTCGGCGCGGAGAAGTTCCTCGACATTAAGTGCCGTATGGCGGACATTCACCCCGACGCTGTCGTTATCGTCGCGACAGTACGCGCACTCAAGATGCACGGCGGCAAGCCTAAGGCGGAGCTTGGCACAGAGGACCTTGCGGCACTGAAAGCCGGTCTTCCGAACCTGCTTCAGCACGTTGAGAACATCACAAAGGTGTTCAATCTGCCCGCAGTCGTCGCAATCAACGCATTCCCGACAGATACAAAGGCTGAGCTTGACCTTGTCGAGGCGGAATGCCGCAATCTCGGCGTTAACGTCGCGCTGTCCGAGGTTTGGGGCAAAGGCGGAGAGGGCGGCGTCGCCCTTGCAAAAGAGGTTGTGCGCCTTGCCGAAAGCGGCGCTGCCGATAAGTTCACGTTCTCGTATGACACAAGCCTTTCAATCAAGGAAAAGCTTGAGACAATAGCAAAGCGTATCTACCGTGCGGACGGCGTTCAGATTATCGGAAACGCTGTTAAGCAGATTGGCGAGCTTGAAGCCCTCGGCTTCGGTTCACTCCCGATTTGTATGGCAAAAACGCAGTACAGCTTCTCAGACAACGCCGCGCTTCTCGGAGCGCCGACAGGCTTTTCACTCTCTGTGCGTAACCTCAAGGTTTCAGCCGGAGCGGGCTTCATCGTCGCGTTAACCGGCGAGGTTATGACAATGCCCGGTCTGCCTAAGGTTCCGTCAGCCGAGAAGATTGACGTTGACGCAAACGGCGTAATTTCGGGTCTGTTTTAGTAATGCTCGGCACGGCAAAGCCGTGCCTGCGCAAATTCCCGCCTGCGGGCGGAAATTTACGCCGCTAAAGCGGCGGCTCGGGGGGAGGGAAAGACCCCTCGCGCGGTTGACAATAGATTAATCGCCGTTTGGAGCTGAGTTTTGCGCAAACACTGATGGAGAATATTAAACCAATGAAAACCGCCGAAAAAACAACTAAGCAATTCACTGACGAGCTTGCGTCAAAAGCGGCTGTCCCCGGCGGCGGCGGAGCCTCTGCACTTGTAGGGGCTGTCGCGGCGGCTCTGGGCAATATGGTCGGAAGCCTTACGCTCGGCAAGAAGAAATACGCCGACGTTGAGGCCGAAATTGCGGCTCTTATAGCGGATACAACCGTGCTGCAGGAAAAGCTGATTGAGCTTGTAGACCGCGACGCGGAGGATTTCACTCCTCTTGCGGCGGCATACGGTATCCCAAAGGACGACCCGACGCGGGACGCGACGCTTCAGGCGGCGCTGATTGCGGCGTGCGCAGTTCCGCTTGAGATAATGCGCACCTGCTGCGCTGTTATCGACAATCTGCGTGTGTTTGCCGAAAAGGGCTCAAAAATGGCGGTATCAGACGCGGGAGCGGGTGCGATACTCGCGGTTGCCGCAATTCAGGCAGCAAGCCTGAACGTGTACATCAACGCCGCGTCAATAACCGACGAGCGTGAAAGCACGCGCCTCTTTGCAGAAGCGCAGGATCTGCTTTCGCAGTATGTAAAGGCAGGAACAGACATTTACGACTTTGTTGTAAATGAGCTGAAAAAGTAAAACTAATGCTCGGGCGGAGACAATACCGCTCAAGCGACTAAGCCGGGCAATAGTCACGGCAAAATATGAGGTACAAATAGATGGCTGAAATTTGGAAAGGTCAACCCGTCGCCGATAAGCTGAACGAAAAGATGAAAGAGGACATTGCGGCGCTTGCCGCAAAGGGCGTCACGCCCACACTCGCAATTGTTCGTGTCGGTGAAAAGGCAAGCGATATTTCTTACGAAAAAGGCGCGATTAAGCGCTCCGAAACAGTCGGCGTTGCAATCAAGCATATACTTTTGCCTGCCGACATTGCACAGGACGTGTTTATTGCACAGATTAAGGAGTTAAACGCCGACTCTTCGGTACACGGAATACTTGTGTTCCGCCCCCTGCCGGAGCAGCTTGACGACAGAATCCTGCGCGAGACGCTTCTGCCTGAAAAGGACGTGGACGGTATTACTCCCGGCTCGCTCGGCACGGCGATGGCAGGCGGCGTAGGACCCGGCTTCTCGCCCTGCACGGCGCAGGCGGTTATGGAAATCCTCGACTTTTATGAGGTAGACGTTAAGGGAAAGGACGTTACGGTTATCGGAAACAGCCTTGTTGTCGGTCTGCCGCTGACAAATTTGCTGTCTGCACGCTTTGCAACGGTCTCAAACTGTCACATTTTCACAAAGGACGTTCCGGCAAAGGCAAAGTCTGCAGAAATCCTTATTTCCGCAGCGGGAAAAGCCGGACTTGTCTCCGCAAAGCATATGTCTGAGGGACAGATAATTATTGATGTCGGCATAAACTTTACGCCCGAGGGCAAAATGTGCGGAGATGTCACGTTTGCCGATGCGGAAGCTATCGCAAAGGCGGCAACGCCGGTTCCGGGCGGCGTCGGAAGTGTGACAACTGGCGTTCTCGTGTCACACGTTGTTGAAGCTGCAAAACGCGCAGCGAAGTAATTGTTTACTTGTGCCATTTTTTGGCATATCAAAAAAATTTACAAAAAACACTTGCAATTAAGGAGATGATGTGCTATGATAATTATAGCTGAGAAACTTAACGGTTCAATCCCATCCTGTGCAAAGGCAATTGCCGAGCACGACGAGGCATATATCAAGGATATTGCCAAAAAGCAGGCGGATTCCGGCGCGACCTTCATTGACGTATGCGCCTCCGTGAAAGACGGCGAGCTTGAGACACTCAAGTGGATGATAGACCTTGTTCAGTCCGTAACAGACACACCGATTTCGGTTGACTCGCCGGACGCGCAGGTTTGCGTAGACGCGCTGAAGTTCTGCAACAAGCCGGGTTTGCTGAATTCCGTTTCGGGTGAGGGAAACAAGATTGATGTTGCGTTCCCGATAATCGCGGATACGAAGTGGCAGGTTATGGCGCTCCTGTGCGACGATACGGGTATCCCGAAGTCAGCGGCGGACAGAATCCGCGTGTTTGACGCGATTATGGCAAAGGCAGCAGAGTACGGAATCAAGGACAGCCGCATTCATATCGACCCGCTCATTGAAATGCTCTGCACAACAGATGAAGGCGAGGGAATCTCAATGGTTCTCGAGGTTATGCGCCACATCAAGTCAACACACCCGCAGGTGCACATTTCCGGTGCAATCTCCAACATTTCGTTTAACCTGCCCGTACGCAAGATTGTTAACCAGGCATTTGCGGTTCTCGCGATTAACGCCGGTATGGATTCCGCAGTTATGGATCCGCTTTCGCAGGATCTGCGCGGCGTGATTTATGCGGCAGAGGCAATGATTGGTCTTGATGATTTCTGTGCCGAATACACCTCCGCATACCGCGACGGTATCTTCGGACAAAAGAAGTAGCCCAACTGTTAGCTTGTTAAATTAAAATATACATATAGTTAAAAAAGTGCTTAAAAAGCACGCAGGAGGACAGTAAAATGTCAAAGATTCAAGAAATAGCAACATTAGTCGAAAACGGTAAGGTAAAGCTCATCGAAGCAGCCGTTCAGGAAGCGGTTGAAGAGGGTGTAGATCCCACAGCCCTTCTTAACGACGGAATGATCGCAGCAATGGGCGTTGTCGGCGCAAAGTTCCAGGCAAACGAAATCTTCGTTCCTGAAATGCTCGTCGCGGCAAAGACAATGAAAAAGGGCGTTGAAGTCTTAAAGCCTTTCCTCGCAGGCGATTCTGTTGGCAAGAACGGCAAGTACATCATCGGCACAGTCGCGGGCGACCTGCATGACATCGGTAAGAACCTCGTTGCACTTATGATTGAGTCTGCCGGCTTTGAAGTTATTGACCTCGGAGTTGATGTCCCGGCGGAGAAGTTTGTTGAAGCCGTCAAGGCAAATCCTGATGCAAAGCTTGTCGGCGCGTCTGCACTGCTCACCACAACGATGGACAGCCTTGCAAACACGGTCAAAGTACTGATTGACGCAGGAGTCAAGTCACAGGTGAAAATCATGGTCGGCGGAGCACCTGTAACGCAGGAGTTTGCGGATTCCATCGGCGCAGATGCATACACACCGGACGCGGGCGCCGCGGCAGTCAAGGCAGTCGAGCTTATCGCCTAATCCGTTTCCCGGCTGTTTTCAGAACCGGGAGCCGCGCGGCTTATCACGGAGGTGCTCAGCGTCAGCGTGCCGCTAATGTGAAAGTGTCAAGGGCTGGTTTCGGACTGAGATTTTGCCGGGGGAAACACTTGGTTTTTGTTAACTAAAGATAGTAAATAGCCTTCAGGCGGTGTTGCAAAACGCCGCCTGTTGTGTTATAATAAGGGGAAACTGATTATTTTCTGTCGAAACGGGCGTGATGCTTGTTTTGTTTGACAGCGGCAGACCGCCGCGCAGACGATAACGGCGAACAAGTCCCGCGCGGCAAAGCTGCCAACAAAGCAAGCGCCTTTCAGGAGCAAAATCAATGCCTGCAACAAAAAAACAAAGCTTTATCTCCTTTATGAAATCCTGTGACGTACTGCGTTTTGGTCAGTTCACGACCAAAAGCGGCAGATTGTCGCCGTATTTCATCAATACCGGCAACTATCGCACGGGCAGGCAGCTGTCCGAGCTTGCCGCGTACTATGCAGAGCTTATTGTTTCCTCCGGAGAAGAGTTTGACGCGCTGTTCGGTCCCGCATACAAGGGAATCCCGCTTGCGGCGGCAGCTTCGGCAAAGCTTTGGGAAAAGCACGGGCTTGACGTGCCGTATTTTTTCAACCGCAAGGAAGTTAAAGACCACGGCGAGGGAGGCAGCTTTGTCGGCTACACACCGAAGCAGGGCGACAAAATCGCGGTTATTGAGGACGTTATAACCGCAGGAACAGCCGTGCGCGAAACAGTCGCGCTTCTTTCGGGAACGGGCGCAAGAGTGACCGCGCTGTTTGTATCGGTGGATAGGCAGGAGCGCGGAACGGGCGAGAAAAGCGCACTGCGTGAGCTTGCGGAGGAGTTTGACATTAACGTGTATTCAATAGTCTCGGCGCGGGATTTGCTGGAAACCTTCAGCCCCGGCGACGAGAGCTATAAGCAAATATCAGAATATCTCGCAAGCTACGGCGGCACGGATTAAGTATTTTTTTGAAAGACACCTCAGACGAAAATTTCAAACCGAAGCGCGACAAGACAGATGCGGAAAATGTGCACTCAGGGCACAGACAGCGGCTGAAGCGCCAGCTTTTAGAACACGGACTTGATTCAATCAACGACATCGGAACGCTGGAGCTTCTTTTGTATTCCACAAATCGCCGCAAGGACACAAATCCGGTTGCGCACGCGCTTTTGCGTGAGTTCGTCACGCTTTCAGGTGTGTTTGACGCAAGCCTTGAGGCGTTAAAGGCAATCGACGGCGTTGGCGAGGAGTCAGCGATTTTGCTGAAGCTTGTTCCGCAGCTCGGCAGAAGATACCTCATCTCAAGGGCGGAGGAAAACGCCGTAATCGCCTCGTCAGACGACGCGGGCAAGTACTTTCTGCCGTATTTCTTTGCCGAAACGAGCGAAAAGGTGCTGATTGCCTGTCTTGACGCGAAGCAAAAGGTTGTAGTATGCCGAAAAATCGGCGAGGGCACAATAAACGCCGCGCTGATTAACATACGCAAAATTGTTGAGACCGCCGTTGCATATAATTCATCATCAATCGTAATTGCGCACAATCACACGTCGGGAATAGCGCTGCCCTCACAGGAGGACGTTTTCTCGACAAAGAAGATAAAAGAGGCGCTTGCCGCGATTGATATTCCGCTTGTAGACCATATAATCGTCGCGGACGACGATTATGTTTCGATGAAGGACAGCGGCTGTTTGTAGTACTTACATATTTTTTGTGCGGCGGACTGTGCCGCAAATTATATTTCAGGTGATAAATTGATAAAAATCGGAATTGATGCCGGAAGCACAACGGTTAAAACCGTAGTTCTCGGAGGCGACAACACTATACTTTTTCGCTCGTACGAACGCCACAAGGCTTGCGTGCGGGATGCTGTTTTGCGGCAGTTTGAGCAGGCAAAGGCGGCTGTGCCGCAGGACGAGCCGGTGGTCGTCGCAATAACAGGCTCGGCGGGACTCGGACTGTCAAAGGCGGCGGGACTGCCGTTTGTGCAGGAGGTTTTCGCAACGGCAAAGGCAGTGCGCAGCTATCCCGATACGCAGGAAGCCTCCGCCGTAATTGAGCTTGGCGGAGAGGACGCGAAAATTATCTTTTTCGGGCAAAACGGCTCTATTGAGGAGCGTATGAACGGAACCTGCGCGGGCGGTACGGGCGCGTTTATCGACCAGATGGCGGTACTCTTAAACACCGACGCGGCGGGGCTGGACGCTCTTGCCGAAAACAGCGAGCAGGTGTACAATATTGCCTCGCGCTGCGGCGTTTTTGCCAAGACGGATATTCAGCCGATACTCAATCAGGGCGGGCGGCGCGAGGACGTCGCCGTTTCTGTATTGCAGGCGGTGGTTGACCAGACAATCGCAGGGCTGTGCCAGGGCCGAGAGCTGACGGGCAGGATTGTATTTCTCGGCGGGCCGCTGACATTTTTATTGCAGCTGCGCCGCCGATTTACGGAGACGCTGTCGCTGACTGACGAAAACGCGGTATTCCCTGAAAACGCGGACGTGTTCGCCGCGCTCGGAGCCGCGCTTTACGCCGGCGAGGTGCTGACGGATAACGCTATACTTCCGTCGGAGCTTGAGCAAAAGCTGCAGGGCGCCGCGACGGATATAGACGGGCAGAAGACTCTGCCGCAGCTGTTTTCCTCGGAAGCTGAGCTGTCTGAGTTCAGAGCGCGCCACAGCCGCGCCGCCGCGCCGGAGCTTGACGCGCAAGGGTATTCAGGCGACGCGTATCTCGGAATCGACGCGGGTTCGACCACGACAAAGCTTGTGCTGATAACGCCGGAGGGCGGTATTCTGCACTCGTTTTACAGCCCGAATGAGGGCAGCCCCGTCGAGCTTGTACGTCGCCAGCTGGACGAGATATACAAGAAGTTTTCAGACCGCGTCACGATTCGCGGCGCTGTTTCTACGGGCTACGGCGAGGAGCTGATAAAAAGCGCGTTTTCCCTTGACAACGGAATCGTCGAGACAATCGCGCACCTTGAGGCGGCGCGGCATTTCGTCGCGGATGTGGACTTTATCCTTGACATCGGAGGGCAGGACGTAAAGTGCTTCAAAATCGCGAACCGTGCGATAGACAGCATTATGTTAAACGAGGCTTGCTCCTCCGGCTGCGGCAGCTTTATCGAGACCTTTGCCCGCGCGCTCGGGTATTCGGCGGAGGAGTTTTCACAGCTGGGACTTCTCGCAAAAGCTCCGGTTGACCTCGGCTCGCGCTGCACGGTGTTTATGAACTCGTCAATAAAGCAGGCGCAAAAGGACGGCGCATCTCCTGAGGATATTTCGGCGGGGCTTTCGATCTCCGTCGTGAAAAACGCGCTCTACAAGGTAATCCGCGCGACAAGCCCCGACGAGCTTGGACGGCGCATTGTTGTTCAGGGCGGCACTTTTTATAACGACGCTGTGCTTCGCGCGTTTGAGCTTGAGGTTAGCGCGGAGGTTACGCGCCCGAGCATTGCGGGGCTTATGGGCGCTTACGGCGCGGCGCTTATCGCAAAGGGACTGGGACTGCGTGAGTCCGTGCTGATTACGGCGGAGCAGCTTGCCGGATTTACATATGAGTCAAAGCCCGTGACCTGCGGCGGTTGCACGAACAAGTGCCATATGAGCATAAACACCTTTGCAACGGCAGACGGTCAGACACGGCGGCACGTTTCGGGAAACAGGTGCTCAAGACCCGTCACCGGCAAGGTTAACGAGCTGCCGGACATTGCCGCGTGGAAATACGAGTACCTGCGCAGTCTTAACGACGGCGGAGACCCGGACGACAGGACAATCGGAATTCCGTTTGTGCTGAATATGTTCGAAAACCTGCCTTTTTGGAAGGCGTTCTTCCAAAGGCTCGGATACAGCATAAAGCTTTCCGCGCCGTCGTCACGGCAGCTTTATCTGCTGGGGCAGAAAACAATCCCGTCAGACACGGTGTGCTACCCGGCAAAGCTTGCGCACGGAGCCGTGCAATCGCTGATTGACAGGGGGTGTACAACGCTGTTTTATCCCTGTATGCCGTACAATTTCGACGAGGGCATTTCAGATAACCACTACAACTGCCCCGTTGTCGCGTATTACCCGGAGCTGCTTGCGGCTAATATGAAAATGCCGGATAACGTGCGGTTTCTTGCGCCGTACTTTAATCTGGCGAACAAAAAAGGCTTTACGCGCCGCGCGGGTGAGTATTTTTCGCGTGCGGACATTCTGGCCGTGAGTAAAAAGGACGTAAAGCTTGCGGCAAAGGCGGCGTTTGCCGCGTATGAAGCCTACAGAAGCACGTTGCTTTCCGAAACAGAAAAGGCAATTGCCTACGCGCGGGAAAATGGGCTGCCTGTGCTTGTCGTTTCCGGGCGACCGTACCACATCGACCCGGAGATTAACCACGGAATCAACAAAATGATGACGGAACTTGGCTTTGTCGTCGTAACAGAGGACGGCATTTCTCACAAGCAGGGCTACGAAAAGCGCAGTGTACTGAATCAGTGGACATATCAGGCGCGAATGTACAACGCGGCGCGTCAGGCGGCGGAGATGCCCGACACCGAATTTGTTCAGCTTGTATCCTTCGGCTGCGGAACAGACGCCGTCACCAGTGACGAGCTGCGCGGGATACTTGAGGGTCGCGGCAAGCTCTACACGCAGCTGAAGATTGACGATATTCAAAATCTGGGTGCTGTTAGAATAAGGCTGAGAAGCCTTATCGCGGCGTCAAACGAGCGCAAGGCGGAAAGCGGCGGGGAGGCGGCGATATGAGCAAAAAAAAGGAAAGCGGCGGGCGCGTTATCTTCACAAAGGAGATGAAGCGCGGCTATACAATACTGTTTCCGAATATGCTTCCGGTCACGTTCACGCTGATTTCGGAGGTTTTCAACCAGTACGGCTACAGGACGAAAATGCTGACGGAAACGGACTCCGTCGTCGTCGAAAACGGGCTGAAATATGTGCATAACGACACGTGCTATCCGGCGCTTTTGGTTATAGGTCAGCTTTTGTCAGCGGTGAAATCCGGGCAGTACGACGACACAAAGCTTGCGCTTATGATAACGCAGACAGGCGGCGGCTGCCGCGCGTCGAATTACATACATCTGCTGCGAAAGGCGCTGCAAAAATCCGGCTACGGGCACATTCCCGTTATTTCGCTGAACATATCCGGGCTTGAGAAAAACCCCGGCTTTAAGCTCGGACTCGGCATGGTGCGAAAGCTGCTGGCAAGTATGATTTACGGCGATTTTATCGTCTGGCTGCGAAACCAGACAAAGCCGTATGAGGTTCAGGCGGGGGACAGTGACGCGCTGACGGAAAAGTGGACACATCAGCTGATTGAGCGCTTTCGGCACAGGCGCGGTCTTGGCAAGCGTCAAATGCGCGGCGTTTTGCGCGAAATTGCGCGGGACTTTGCCGCGATTGCGCTTGTCGAAAACAGAAACAAGCCGCTTGTCGGCATTGTCGGCGAGATTTACGTGAAATTTGCGCCGCTGGGCAACAACAACCTTGAGGATTTCCTGCTGTCGGAGGGGTGCGAGCCTGTCGTGCCGGGACTCACGGACTTTATGATATTCAAGATCAACAACCGCGTCGTGGATGTTGACCTTTACGGCGGCTCTTGGATTAAAAAGGTGGCTTGCACCGTTATGCAGCGGTATATTGAGGGGTATCAGCGGGAAATGGCGGCGGTGCTGTCCGAATTTCCGAAGTTCCGCAAAATGGGATCGTTTTCCGATTTGCAGCGGCTGATAAAGGGCTATCTCGGGTACGGCAACAAGATGGGCGAGGGCTGGCTTTTGACTGCGGAAATGCTGGAGCTGATTCATTCAGGAGCACCGAATATCGTCTGCACGCAGCCGTTCGGGTGTCTGCCGAACCACATCGTCGGCAAGGGGATGATAAAGCGCCTGAAGGACGATTACCCGGAAAGCAATATCGTCTCGATAGACTTTGACCCCGGCGCGACGCGGATTAATCAGGAAAACAGAATAAAGCTGATGATTGCAAACGCAAAGAGATAGCGCACGGCGGCGCTGTTTGCGCCGGGTCGGTACTGAGCGGGCATAGTGCATATGTGTTTTTACCGTGAATTATTTTGTTTTTTCACGAAAAGACTTGAAATAACACTTTGCATTTGATATAATGAGTCGTATAGTCAATTAACTTGAAAAACGGTCTGCCTTTGCGGTCTATTTTCCGCATTGCTGTGTCTTCGTCCTTGACGGGTTACGACACGTCGGCGTCCTCATCCTTGCAATCCGAAAAATATCCTCGCAAATCCAGAGCGCTTTTCAAGTTAATTGACTATAAATGCAGTTTTATTGCATTGAGTAAAGATATGCGTTAGCGGAGATTTTTTGTTTGGGTAAGATTGTTGCCGTAACAAATCAAAAGGGCGGCGTCGGAAAAACGACGACCACCGTCAATTTAGCCAGCGCGCTCACTGCGTGCGGGCTTCGCGTTTTGCTCGCGGATATGGACCCGCAGGCGAACGCGACGACCGGAATGGGTGTTGACAAAAACGCGGAGTTCGGGATATACGACGTGCTTTGCGGAGCGCCGGCGGAGGAAGCTGTGCGCAAAACGGAGTTCGGCGATATTCTTCCGGCAAACCGCGCACTTTCGGGCGCGACGGTTGAGCTTGTGTCCGCACCGGAACGTGAATTTGTGCTGAAAAAAGCGCTGTCTTCCGTCAAAAACAAGTACGACTATATTTTAATCGACTGTCCGCCGTCTCTTGAACTGCTGACAGTTAACTCGCTTTGCGCGGCGGATTCGGTTCTCATTCCCGTGCAGTGCGAGTTTTTCGCTCTTGAGGGCTTAGCGGACCTCATAACAAGCATTCGGCGCGTAAAGCAGAGTCTGAACCGCGATATTGAGATTCAGGGCGTGCTGCTGACAATGTACGACACGCGCACGGTTTTCTCGCGCGAGGTTGCGCGGGAGATAAAGAAGTATTTTCCCGGAAAGGTATACGGAGTTACCATTCCACGCTCTGTCAGAATAGCGGAGGCGCCAAGCTACGGCGCGCCCGTTGTAAACTATGACCCGGGCTCACGCGGCGCACAGGCGTACCGCGAGCTTGCGGATGAATTTTTGAAGCGCAAATAACACACGGAATACGGATATAATAAAGATGGCACAGAAGAAACGAGGTCTCGGAACGGGACTGGACGCACTTTTCGGAGAAGCCGGCGCGGAGATTGAAGCCGCCGCCGCAAGCTCTGATTTTGAGTATATACCCACAGACAGGCTTGACCCGAGAGCCGACCAGCCAAGGCAGCATTTTGACGCGCAGGCTTTGGCGGAGCTTGCCGATTCGGTGCGTCAGCACGGGATAATTGTGCCCGTCGTCGCGCGAAAAACGGATAACGGCAGGTTTGAGCTTATCGCCGGAGAGCGGCGTTGGCGCGCGGCGCTAAAGGCCGGACTTGACAAAATTCCTGTTCGCATTATCGAGGCGGACACGCGGGGAGTCGCGGAGCTTTCGATGATTGAAAACCTCCAGCGCGAGAACCTGAATCCCGCAGAGGAAGCCGCCGGCTACAAAAGCCTTGCCGAGGATTTCAGCCTGACACAGGAGGAAATCGCCGCAAGAATGGGCAAGTCACGTCCGTATATCGCGAACACAATGCGGCTTTTGGAGCTGCCGGAGGTTGCGCTTGAGCTTGTGAAAAACGGTGAGCTGTCCTCAGGAACGGCGCGTGCGCTTCTGCCGCTGAAAAACGCGGCGCTTATTGAAAAAACAGCAAAAGAGGTCGTCGCAAACGGACTGACGACGCGTGCGGCGGAAGCTCTTGTGAAAAAGCTGCTCTCAGGCGAGGTGCCCGCGAAAAAGGCGGCCGAGACGAAGAACAGCGGATATTTGTCAGACTTTGCGCGCGAATTATCAGGGGAGTTGTCACGCAAGGTGTCGGTTACGGCGAACAACAAGGGCTACGGCAAGCTGACGCTGGAGTTTTACGGGAGCGACGATTTTGACGCGCTCATTAAAAGACTCGGCGTAAAACGGTAGGCTACGGGAAAGAATAGATATGAAAATACTGAAAAAGCGGGACGCCACGCTGACAAATGAGCAGCGTGAGACGCTCCTCGGATCTAAGAAAACAGTTTTGAGCTACAGCATTGTGCTTGTTGCGGTTATACTTATTTTTTTGGTCATCTCAATTCTTATTTCCAAAAGAAACAGCTCTGAGCTGTGGTCCGCGCAGGCAAAAATCGAGCAGATGCAGGACACAAACAAATCGCTGACGGACAAAAACGCTGAGCTGACGCAAACAATCGCGGCGCAGGATTTGCAAATGCAGGAGCTTGCCGAGTTGATTGAGGATTTGCAGGACGAGCTTGACAGTGCGGCAGAAGCCGCGTCAGCCACGGCGCAGGAATCCGATGCGCAGTGGACGGTAAAATACGATGCGCTGTTAAGAGCGTATCATAAGCTTTGTGAAAAATACGGGCTTGTCCCGGAATTTTAGAACCCGATTCAGTGCTGCCGTCAGTATAGGCGGCGGTCTGTGAGGGATCAGTTTTTACTACCGAAAAAGGCATAGATAATGAACGATATTAGGTTGATACGAGAAAATCCGGGCAAATTTATTGAGCTTCTTGCTAAAAAGGGCTATGACGCGACGGATGAGACGAATGAAATATTAGAGCTGGACGCGCGCCGCCGCGATATTATCGCGCGTGTGGAGTCCGATAAGGCGGAGCAAAACAAGCTATCAAAGGACATTCCGCAGCTGAAAAAGAGCGGACAGGACACGGCAGAGCTTTTCGCCGCGCTGTCTGCGCTCAAGGAAAAAATCAGGGAACAGGACGATGAGCTGCGCCGCGTTGAAGACCGTCTTGAGGAGGTTCAGCTCGGCATATGGAATATTCCGGACGAGGACCTTGCGCCCGGCGGCAAGGAAAACAACGAGCCGATTCGCTACTTTGGCGAGGCAAAGACGTTTGACTTTGCGCCGAAACACCACGTGGATATTTGCACAGACCTGAAGCTGATAGACTACGAGCGCGGGACAAAGCTTGCCGGAAGCGGCTTTTGGGTGTACTGCGGCGTTGGCGCGAGGCTTGAGTGGGCGCTGCTGAACTACTTTATTGATTCGCATTTGGCGGGCGGCTATGAGCTTATGCTTGTGCCGCATATGCTTGAGTATGAATGCGGCTTGACAGCGGGACAGTTCCCGAAATTCGCCGACGAGGTGTTCAAAATAGCGAACCCGACGGACGACAGGCGGCACTATATGCTGCCGACGGCCGAGGCGGCGCTTGTGTCGCTGCACAGAAACGAAATCCTGTCAGAAGCCGACCTGCCGAGAAAATACATCTCCTACACGCCGTGCTTCAGGCGTGAGGCGGGTTCGTACCGCTCAGACGAGCGCGGAATGGTGCGCGGACACCAGTTCAACAAGGTGGAGATGGTGCAGTTTACGCGCCCGGAGGATTCTGACGCGGCGTTTGAAGAGCTTGTGACGCGGGCGGAGAGCCTTGTGTCCTGTCTCGGATTTCATTTCCGCACAGTAAAGCTTGCCGCGGGGGACTGCTCCGCTTCTATGGCGCGAACCTACGATATTGAGATTCAGATTCCCTCGATGAACGGCTACAAGGAGGTCTCCTCCGTGTCAAACGCCCGCGATTATCAGGCGCGGCGCGGACAGATTCGTTTCCGCCGCGAGTCAACGGGCAAGCCGGAGCTTGTTCACACGCTGAACGGCTCGGGGCTCGCGACCTCGCGCATTTTTCCCGCGCTTGTCGAGCAAAATCAGCTGCCGGACGGCAGCGTTGTCGTGCCTGAGGTTCTGCGCAAGTACCTCGGCGGGCTTGAAATAATCAAAAAGCCGTAGTGATGGCGGAGCTTTTATCAGACGGCGATATTGCGGAGTTTTCGCAGACACTCGCGCGCGGAGCCGGAACGCTTGGGATTAACCTTGCGCACCCCGAATTGCACCGCCTGTTTTACGAACTGCTCACGCAAGAGAACGAAAAGCAGAACCTTACCGCGATAAAGGGCGGCAAAAACAGCGCGTTGCTGCATTTTACCGACAGTCTGGCGCTCTTGACGCAGCCGGAATTACAGTCAGGCACTGCGGGACGGCGCTTTCTTGACGTCGGAAGCGGTGCGGGCTTTCCCGGAATCCCGGTTGCGGCGGAAATGCCGGCGCTTGAAGTAGTTCTGTTGGAGCCGAGGGCAAAGCGATGTGCGTTTTTAGAGAATTGCGCGGCGAAGCTTTTTGCTGAAAGCGGGCGTGAAGCCAAGGTGCAGGTTCTGTGCGGACGCGCGGAGGAGCTGGGACGAAAGCCGGAATACCGCGAGAGTTTTGACCTTGTGACGGCGCGTGCTGTCAGTGACCTGCGCCGCCTGTCGGAGCTGTGTCTGCCGTTTGTGGCAGTCGGCGGCGTGTTTTTTGCAATGAAAAGCTGCGACACGGACGAAGAGCTTAACGAGGCAGAAAACGCAATTGAGGTTCTCGGCGGCAAAGTTCGGCGCATTACGGACCTTGAGCTGGACGCAAAGGAGAGCCTGAAGCGGCGGCTTGTCGTTATTGAAAAGACAGTGCCGACGCCGCAGTCTTACCCGAGAAGCTACAAAAAGATTGAGACCCGACCATTATAATTTGAAGTGAGGATAATATGTCAAAGCAGAAAACGTCAAAGCAGAAAATGTCAGAGCAGAAAAAATCGTTGGTAATTCAGGCCATTGTGTGCGGTGCTGTTATACTTTTGTCGCTCGCAATGCTGATTTTTACAGCTGAGGATACACTCTTCATGGTTTTCGATGTTGTACTCATTGTCGCCGGCGCTTACGGGCTGTTTAAGTGCATAAAAGAGCTGAAATCAGGAAAGTACGATAAATAAACACTAAGTGGAGGAAACAAAAGCTATGTCAGAGCTACGCACTATTCGGGAATACCTGAGCGGTGTTTCTTATCCGGGACGGGGAATCCTTGTCGGGCGCTCCGTTGACGGACTGAAAACCTGGGTTTTCTATTTTATTACGGCTCGCAGTGAGCAGAGCCGCAACCGCGTTTTGGCTAAAGCAAAGGCCGGACTTAAAAAGAAGCTTCTCGGCGCAAAATATGTGCTTGCGACAAAGGCCTTTGACGAGTCTCTGCTTAAAGACCCGCACAATATCATATATAACGCGGTTATCCGTCAGGGGGACGCGCTGATTGTCACAAATGGCGTTCAGACAGACGCGGTTGCCGACGCGCACCGCAAAAAACGCTCGCTCTCAGACGCGCTGCGCGATTTTTCATATGAGGACGACAAGCCGAACTACACGCCGCGCATTTGCGCCGTCGTCGAGAGTGACGGGCGCTATAAGCTGTCGATTCTGAAAAATATCGGCGTAAAAAGCCTGTTTCCGGGACTTTCCGTCTACGAGTACAACTACCCCGAGGCGGGTGTCGGTCAGCTTATTCATACATATGCCTCGGACGGAGATCCGCTGCCGTCCTTTGAGGGAACGCCTGTTCCGATAAGTCTTGAGCAGGATTTTGAGGCGACGATTGAGGAGATATGGGACTCGCTCGGTCATGATGTGCGCGTTGCTCTGTATGCGGGCGAGGTTGTAACCAAAGACGGCAAGACCGGGTTTACGCACACCGTGCGCAACGAGCTTGTAAACAAAAAGTAGGTGAAAAAAGCTTACCTATGCGTGAACTTGAGCTGAAATACGGGATTAACCCGAACCAAAAGCCCGCGAGAATATTCGTGCCGCAGGGTGCGGAACTGCCGCTGACTGTGTTAAACGGCCGCCCCGGATATATAAATTTTCTCGACGCGCTGAATTCCTATGCGCTTGTATTCGAGCTGTCTCAGGCAACAGGACTGCCCGCCGCCGCGAGCTTTAAGCACGTTTCCCCGGCCGGCGCGGCGATAGGACTGCCGCTTTCCGAAACGGATAAGCTGGCGTACTTCGCGCCGGAATACGGCCGCGAGCCGTCGGCTTTAGCGTGTGCGTACATTCGCGCGCGTGGCGCGGACAGGGTCAGCTCCTATGGGGACTGGATTGCGCTGTCTCACGAGTGCGACGAGGACACTGCGCTTGCGATTTTACCCGAGGTGTCAGACGGTGTTATCGCGCCGTCGTATTCGGAAAAGGCGCTGGAGATACTGCGCAAAAAGAAAAAGGGCGGCTACAATATAGTTCGAATTGACCCTGATTTTGTGCCTGATAGCACGGAGATCCGCACCGTTTACGGCGTAACCTTCGAGCAGGGACGCAACACCGCGAAAATTACGGACGAGCTGCTGCAAAATGCCGTGACCGAGAACAAAGCATTGCCGGACAGTGCAAAACGCGATCTGCTGCTTGCGATGATAACGCTGAAATACACGCAGTCAAACTCTGTCGTGTACTGCAAAGACGGCGGAGCAATAGGCGTCGGCGCAGGCGGACAGAGCAGGATTCACTGCACGCGTCTTGCAGGCGGCAAGGCGGACAATTGGTACCTGCGCCGCCACGAAAAGACGCTGAACCTGCCGTTTTTGCCGAACCTGCCGCGCCCGGTGCGCGACAACGCGGTTGACGCGTACATTTCGGCGGACTACGCGGACGAGGCGCTTGCCTCCGGGGTGTGGGAAACGCTGTTCACACAAAAACCGGAGCCGCTGACGGCTGACGAAAAAAAAGCGTGGCTGAGGGCGCAAACCAACGTCGCCCTCGGGTCAGACGCGTTTTTTCCGTTCGGCGATAATATCGAGCGTGCGGCAAAATCAGGCGTGCGCTATGTCGCGCAGCCCGGCGGGTCGATACGCGACGACAATGTAATCGCTGCCGCGAATAAGCACGGTATGGTGATGTATTTCACAGGACTGCGGCTGTTTCACCACTAGGGCGCGTTGATACAAATACAAAACGCCCATATTTTGGCTGATTTTGTGCCTTTTCGCCTTGTCGTCCTTGGTGGGCGTCAGCCCACCTTCGTCCTCCGCGCCGAAAATGCGCTAAAATCATCTCAAAATCTGTGCATTTTGATTTATATCAACACACCCAAACAAAAGAGACACTACAATGAAAGTATTAGTAATAGGCGGCGGCGGGCGAGAGCACGCAATTTGCCGCAAGCTCCGGCAGTCGCCGCACGTAACGGAGCTTTTGTGCGCGCCGGGAAACGGCGGCATTTCGGAGATCGCGGAATGCGTGCCGATTGCGGCAGCGGATATTGAGAAAATTGTGGAGTTCGCGAAATCCGCGTTGGTTGACTTTGTCGTCGTCGCACCGGACGATCCGCTTGCGCTCGGCCTTGTGGACGAGCTGGAAAGCGCGGGAATTCCCGCGTTCGGCCCCCGAAAAAACGCCGCGATTATCGAAAGCAGCAAGATTTTTTCCAAGAACCTGATGAAAAAGTACGGGATTCCGACGGCTGACTTTCAGTCCTTCACGGAAATCGCGCCCGCGATTGATTTTATCCGCGCGAAGGGCGCGCCGATTGTCGTAAAGGCAGACGGGCTGGCTCTCGGCAAGGGCGTCGTCGTCGCGCAAACGGAGGAAGAGGCCGTTTCGGCGGTGCGTGAGATGATGGAGGACGGACGCTTCGGAAAAGCGGGCGCGTCTGTTGTTATTGAGGAGTGTCTTTCAGGCACGGAGGTGACGGTTCTGGCGTTTTGCGACGGGAAAACTGTCGTGCCGATGGTGTCCTCCAAGGATCATAAGCGAGTGTTTGACGGCGATAAAGGTCCGAACACAGGCGGTATGGGCGCAATCGCCCCCGCGCCGCTGTACACGCCGGAGCTTGCCGAAATTTGCACTGAGCGCATATTCAAGCCAACGATTGACGCGCTGAACAGCGAGGGCAGACCGTTTTCGGGCGTTATATACTTCGGCCTTATGCTGACGGCAAAGGGACCCTACGTAATCGAGTACAACGCGCGTTTTGGCGACCCGGAGGCGCAAGCGGTTCTTGAGCTTTTGGACACGGATTTGTTTGAGATTTTCCGCGCGGTACGAGAGGGAAAGCTCGCCGACACCCAGATTAAGTGGAAAAGCGGCAGCGCCGCCTGCGTCGTAATGGCGTCGGGCGGGTATCCGGGCGACTACGTAAAGGGCAAGCCGATTTCGGGTCTCGACAATGTGCCTGACGGTGTTTTTGTGTTTCACGCGGGCACAAAATCCGACAATGGACAGTACACAACAAACGGCGGCCGAGTGCTGGGCGTTACGGCGACAGGCGCAATGCTGGACGACGCGCTCACCTTAGCCTACGCCGGGGTTGACGCGATAAATTTTGAAAACGCGCATTTTAGGCGCGATATTGGACGCACATGAGCTTTGAAGCAGTTCTGACAAGTAAAGAGATAGCCGCGCTGTCCCTGCGGGAGCTTTATGCCTCCGCCGGGTTTTCGCGTTTTGTCTGCCGCAGGTTCGACGAGTACAGCCTGTACGCGGACAATAAGGAGTTCCTGTCAGGCCTTGACATTATCACGTTTTCGGGCAAGGACGGCGAGCTATTGGCACTGCGGCCTGATGTGACGCTGCCGATTGTAAAGGCGGTGCGCGCCCGGGAGCTATCCGAGCCGATAAAGCTGTATTACCACGAGAGCGTGTACAGAAAATCGGGACTGTCGCGCGAATACCGCGAGCTGTCGCAGGTCGGCGCGGAGGTAATCGGAGTTTTTGACGGCAAAACCCAGCAAGAGGTTCTGTCGCTGGCGTTCAGGAGCCTGAACGTGCTGCGTAACGGGCGAGAGGCGTTTCTTGACGTGTCCCACGTCGGCATAATCAAAAAAACAATTGACCACGCGGCGGCGCGGGGCGCGGACGGCGCAGCGCTTGCCAAGCACCTGTCGCGCAAGAACATTCCGGGGCTGCTGAAGCTGCCGGGAATTGAGCAAAATGCGCCGGTTGTGCGACTTGCCGCGCTCTACGGTCAAGCAAGTGAGGTAATGCCTGAACTGACGGCAATTTGCGCCGGAATAGGCGCGCAGGCTGAGGCAGCGGAGCTTGCCGAGCTGTGCAAAGGCGAGGGCGGCGAGTCGATTCGGATTGACTTTTCCGTCGGAAACGGGCTGCACTACTACAGCGGACTTGTGTTTGACGGCTTCATCGCCGGGGAAACGCAGGCGGTGCTGTCAGGCGGGCGGTATGACGGACTTCTGCGCAATTTCGGGTACCCGAAGGAGTATAGCGCGGTCGGCTTTGCCGTGTATCTCGACAAAATCAGGGGGCTGGACGAGAATTGAGCGAGCAGATTATTAACATCGCGTTGCAGAAGGGCCGTCTCGGCGAAGAGGTTTACGCGATTTTTGAAAGAGCGGGCTACGGATGCCCGGAGATACTCTCCGACACAAGAAAGCTGATTTTCGACGCTCCGGAGGCGGGAGTGCGCTACTTTTGGGTTAAACCGACGGACAGCGCGGTGTATGTCGAGCGCGGCGCGGCGGACATCGGCGTTTCGGGACTGGACATACTGCTTGACGGCAAGCCGGACGTGTACGAGCTGCTTGACCTGAATGTCGGAGTGTGCAGGCTCGCCGTCGCTGGCTTTGCGGGGTTTGATATGAACACCGCGCGGGAGCTGCGCGTCGCGACAAAGTTTCCGCAGGCGGCAAAGGACTATTTTGCCGGAATAGGGCAGGAGATTGACATCATCAAGCTGAACGGCTCGATTGAGCTTGCTCCGCTTTTGGGACTGGCCGACGTGATTGTCGATATAGTCGAGTCAGGCAAGACGCTTGCCGAAAACGGGCTTGTTGTTTTGCGCGACATTTCGGACATTTCCGCGCGGCTGATCGCAAACAAGGCGGGCTTTAAGCTGAAATACAGACGCATTGAGGAGCTGGCGGAGAAAATCCGCCGGGTAACTGACGGCGAAAAGGGTTAAATGATAAAGCTTTATAACAATCCAAAGGAATACTTTGAAAACAGGCCGACGGAAGTGCCGGGCAGTGGAAATCGCCTGACCGAAACAGTCGAGGACATCCTCGCCGACGTGAAAGTGCGCGGCGATGCGGCTCTGCGCGACTATGCAGCGAGGTTTGACGGCGTGACGAGCGCGGACTACAGCCTTGAGGTCACGCGCGGGGAAATTGACGCGGCGGTATCGGCAGTCGAGCCGGATTTTCTGCGCATACTTGAGCGCGCTGCGGAAAATATCCGGGATTTTCACTCTCACCAGACGCGCACCGGTTTTATAACGCAGGATAAAAGCGGCGTTATTATGGGGCAAAAGGTGCTGCCGGTCGCCCGCGCGGGCGTGTATATTCCCGGCGGAACGGCTGCGTATCCGTCCTCCGCGCTGATGAATATCATTCCGGCGAAAATCGCGGGAGTTCCCGAAATTGTGATGATAACACCGCCGGGAACGGACGGCGGAATTAAGAACAAGTTCATTATCGCCGCGGCGGCCGTCGCGGGTGTTGACCGCATCTTCAAAACGGGCGGAGCGCAGGGAATCGCGGCGCTCGCGTTCGGCACGCAGACCATTCCGCGCGCGGACAAAATCACCGGTCCCGGCAATGCGTTTGTCGCCGAGGCAAAGCGGCAGGTTTACGGAATCTGCGGCATTGATATGATGGCAGGCCCATCTGACATTACGATTATCGCGGACGGGAGCGCAAATCCCCGCTTTCTCGCGGCGGATATGCTCGCGCAGAGCGAACATGATGTTTTAGCGAGCGCAATTTTAATAACAACCTCCGGGGCAGTCGCGCAAGGCACAATCGACGAAATTGAGCGTCAGCTGGCGGAGCTGCCGCGCCGCGAGATTGCGGAAAAGTCGGTGAACGAACGCGGCGCTGTGATTTTAGTACAGGATTTAGCGGAAGCAATCAAAACCGCAAACGAAATTGCGCCGGAGCACTTAGAGATTTGCACGCAGTCGCCTTTTGACCTGCTGCCGGACGTCAAAAACGCGGGGAGCGTCTTTCTTGGGCAGTACACGCCCGAAGCTCTCGGCGATTATTTTTCCGGCGCGAACCACACGCTGCCGACGCTTGGCACGGCGCGTTTCGCGTCGCCGGTATCGGTGGACGATTTCGTCAAAAAAACGCAGTTTACGTACTACACTGAAGACGCGCTGCGCGCTGTCGCGGCGGACATAGACAGTTTTGCTAAAAAAGAGGGTCTTGACGGACACGGCAAAAGCGTCACGGAGAGGTTTTCGTGAGCAGGTTCCTGTCAAAAACAGCAAGAGGACTTGAGCCGTACGTTCCGGGCGAACAGCTTTTCGGTGAGGGAATCGTGAAGCTCAACACGAATGAGTTTCCGTATCCGCCTCCGGAATCGGTTGTAGCTGCCGCAAAAAACGCGGCAAAGTCGCTGCAGCTGTATTCCTCGACTGACGCAAAGGCGCTGCGGGAGAAAATCGCGGAAACGCTGCCGTCAGGGCTGACATACGAAAACATCTCCGTCTCGAACGGGTCGGACGAGGTACTGTCGTTTATCTTCCGCGCGTTTTTTGAAAACGGCGTTGTTTTTCCGGACATCACCTATGGGTTCTACCCCGTATTTGCCTCGTATTACGGCATTTCTTACCGCGAAATTCCGCTTGACGCGTCGCTTCGCATTTTGCCTGCAGACTACTGCGGAATAAATGAAAACATCGTTCTCGCGAACCCGAACGCGCAGACCGGCACGGCGCTTGCGCTGTCCGATATTGAGGACATATGCGCGTCGAACCCGAACAATATCGTCGTAATCGACGAGGCATATGCGGACTTTCGCAGGGACGGCGCGTCGGCGGTGTCGCTAATCGGGAAATTCCCGAATCTGATTGTTGTGCGCACGTTCTCCAAGTCAATGGGACTCGCGGGGGCGCGTCTGGGCTGCGCGGTGTCGAGCGTGGAGCTTATCGCGGACATTGAGCGCGTGCGGTTTTCGTTCAACCCGTACAACGTGAACGCGATGACGCAGGCGGCGGGTCTTGCGGCGCTGTCCGAGCTGCCTTTCTACCGCGAGAAATGCCGCGAAATTATTGCCACGCGGGCTTGGTTTTCAGAGAAGCTGCGCGAAAACGGCTTTTTACTGACGGACAGCCAGGCAAATTTTGTTTTCTGTGAGCATAAATCGGTTTCGGGCGAAGTGTTGCAGGCGTCGCTGCGGGAAAAGGGTTTTCTTGTCCGGAGGTTTTCCGCACCTGAAAGGATAAAAAACAGACTTAGAATCACAATCGGAACGCCCGGGGATATGCAAAAGCTCCTCGGCGCGATTTTAGAAATTATCGGCACAAAGGCGGTTTAACCAAATGCGCGAAGCAAAAATCACGAGAAAAACAACAGAGACGGACATTTCGCTGACTCTGAATTTAGACGGCGGCGCGGGCTACAGCGTGAGCACCGGCGTGCCGTTTCTCGACCATTGTCTGGAGCTTTTTGCGCGTCACGGCGCGTTCAACCTCGCGGTGACCTGCAATGGCGACACGC
This sequence comes from Oscillospiraceae bacterium, assembly GCA_031260605.1. Classification (GTDB taxonomy): domain Bacteria; phylum Bacillota; class Clostridia; order Oscillospirales; family Oscillospiraceae; genus JAIRRO01. Next base: position 5,663 of record JAISLF010000091.1, on the reverse strand, counting down.
ACATTGACGCACACCATTCGGTTGAGGACATCGGAATTGTTCTTGGCAGCGCGTTTGCCGAAGCACTCGGCGAAAAGCGCGGAATCCGCCGCTACGGCAGCATAATTTTGCCGATGGACGAGACGCTCGTGTTAGCGGCGGTTGACATTTCCGGACGCGCGCACATTGAGTTTGACCTCGGCGAGCTTCCCGCAAGGGTAGGGGAGTTTGACACGGAGCTTGCGCGTGAATTCTGGATTTCCTTTGTGCGCGCGGCAAATGTCACACTGCACATAAGAAAGCTCTCCGGTACAAACGGACACCACATTATCGAGGCGGCGTTTAAGGCGGCGGCACGCGCCCTGCGCGCGGCGGTGAGCGTCGAGCCGGGCAGCGACGAGGTGCCGAGTACCAAGGGTGTGCTGTAGGGAAGTCGTTTTAACCCTAAATCGCGGTAATCAGAAGTTGCTTTATTGTAAAACAAAAAACCACCCTCATTGAGGGTGGTTTTTGCGTATATTACAGTTACTGCGGCAGCTATTCCGCGTCATCCTCCACCATCGCCGCAAACTCCTCCTCGGACACAACCGCAACTCCCAGCGACTGCGCCTTTGTCAGCTTGCTTCCCGCGTCCTCTCCGGCAACAACGAGTGAGGTTTTCTCCGACACGGAGGACGTTACGCGGCCGCCGAGAGACTCAATCAGCTCCTGCGCCTGCTTGCGCGTGTACTGTGTCAGCGCGCCTGTCAAAACCACCGTCTTTCCGGCAAAAACGCCGTTTTCCGCAACGGTGTCGGAGGACTCCATAACAACGCCCGCGTCCCTCAGCGCGGCAATAAGCTCGCGCCCCGCGTCTGACGAAAACCAGCCGTGGATTATCTCCGCCGTGATTTCTCCGATGTCCCGCAGGGAGGACAGCGCGTCAATATCGGCAGCGGCGAGCCTCTCAACCGACCCAAAGGCGCGGCTCAGAATCTTACCCGTCTGCGCGCCGACCTGCGGAATGCCGAGGGCGTAGAGCAATCGGGACAGTCCGCGCGTTTTGGAGCGCTCGATTGACGCAATAAGGTTTTCGGCCGATTTCTGCGCGAATTTCGGCAGCTCCGCAAGGCTTTCGACCGTCAGGCTGTAAAGCTCCGCAGGTGTTTTTACAAGACCCGTGTCGTACAAAAGCTCCGCGACTGCCGCGCCGCAGCCTTCAATGTCCATCGCGTCGCGCGAGGCAAAATGCGTTAGCTTGCGCTTTGCCTGCGCGGGACAGCTTGCGCCGAGGCAGACATACGCCGCGCCGCTGTCACGGCTGACAACGCCGCCGCAGACAGGGCAGGTGTGCGGAAAGTAAAAGAGCGTCTCGTCTCCGGTGCGCTTTTCCGGGATGGAGCGCAAAACCTCGGGGATAATCTCGCCCGCCTTGCGCACAAGCACGGTGTCGCCTACCCGAATGTCGCGCTCGCGGATAAAGTCCTCGTTGTGCAGCGTCGCGGCGGCGACGGTCGTCCCCGCAAGGCGCACAGGCTCAAGTATAGCTTTCGGCGTGAGAACGCCTGTTCTGCCGACCTGAATCTCAATTGCAAGCAGCCGTGTCTCTTTTTCCTCCGGCGGGTACTTGTACGCCACCGCCCATTTCGGAAACTTTGAGGTGGACCCCAGCTTTTCGCGCAGAGCAAGGCTGTTCACCTTGATAACCGCGCCGTCTATTCCGAAAGGAAAGCTCTCGCGGCTGTCTCCGAGCCGCTCAATTTCGGCAAGAATGTCGGACTCCGACGATAAAATAGAGTAGGGGATAACCTCAAATCCAAGCTCCCGCAAATACTCCAGTGTTTCTGAATGGGCGCCAAACTCCGCGCCGGTAAGCGCCTGAATATTGAACACACAGCAGGATAGCTTCCTCTCACGTGCAATTTCAGGGTCGAGCTGACGCAGACTGCCCGCCGCCGCGTTGCGCGGGTTTGCAAGCAGCTTTTCGCCGCGCTCCTCGCGAAGCTCGTTCAGCTCCGTAAAAACCGCCTCCGGCATATAGACCTCGCCGCGCACGGTAAGCCTTTGCGGCACCACGCCCGACCTCGGCGTATTCAGCTGCTTCGGCACAGACTCGATCGTTAGTATATTGTGCGTAACGTCCTCGCCCGTCTGCCCGTCTCCGCGCGTCAAGCCCTGTGAAAAGACGCCGTTTTCGTAAATCAGCGAAACGGAAAGCCCGTCAATCTTCGGCTCGGCGGTAAATGTCACGTCGGTATCGGGAAAGCTGCCCTTGACCTTTGAGACAAAAGCCGCCGCTTCTTCAACCGAAAACACGTCCTGCAGGCTCTGCAGCGGATTTTCATGCGCAACGGACGCGAACTTGTCCGATACCGCCCCGCCGACTGTTTTTGTAGGTGAGTTGTCGTCCGCAAACTCAGGGAATTCCGCCTCCAGTGCGCGAAGTTCAAGAGACAGTGCGTCATAGTCAAAGTCCGAAACAAGCGGCGCGTCCTCATTGTAGTAAGCGGCGTTCAGGTTTGCGAGCTGCCCGCGCAGCTCATCAATTTTCAGTTTTGCTTCAGTTTTACTGATCGTTTTCCTCTTCCTGGCGCTTTTTGTCAAGATATTCGTCGTATGTCATCTGGTAGTCGTATGCCCTGCCGTCTTTCAGCTCAATGATTCTGTTTGCGGCGGTTTGAATAAGCTGATGGTCGTGCGTCGTAAAGATAATGTTGCCCTTAAAGTCAGACAGACCGTTGTTCAGCGCGGCGATTGCCTCAAGGTCAAGATGGTTTGTCGGCTGGTCGAGCATTAACGCCGAAGCGCCGGAGAGCATCATCCGCGAGAGCATACACCGCACCTTTTCGCCTCCGGAAAGCACCTTTACCTGCTTATACACATCGTCGCCGGAGAACAGCATACGCCCGAGAAAATTCCGCAGATAGCTCTCGCGCTTGTCCTCGGAAAACTGGCGCATCCAGTCGATAAGGTTCAGGTCTCCGTCCTCCTCAAAGAAAACGCCGTTGTCCTTGGGGAAATAGCTCTGCGTCGTTGAAACGCCCCACTTGTAGTCGCCGGAGTCTGGCTCGGCCTTGCCCGCGAGAATCTCAAACAGCGCCGTTATCGCGTTTTCATTGTCGCCGATAACCGCGATTTTGTCGGGCTTGTTCATAATAAAGCTTACCTTGTCCAGCAGCTTCACGCCGTTTTGAGAATAAGTAATCTCGTTGACAAACAGGCGATCCTTGCCTGGCTCGCGCTCCATTGTAAAACCAACCCACGGGTATTTGCGCGACGAGGCAGGGAAATCGTCCAGTGAAATCTTGTCAAGCAGCTTGCGCCGGCTTGTGGCTTGCCGCGACTTTGATTTGTTCGCGGAAAACCTGCGGATAAACTCCTCAAGCTCACGGGCGCGGTCCTCGTTTTTCTTGTTCTGATCCTTTTGCATCTTCTGCATAAGCTGAGACGCGTCATACCAAAAGTCGTAGTTGCCCACATACATCTTTATTTTGCCGAAATCAATGTCAACTATGTGCGTACAGACGTTATTCAGAAAATATCTGTCGTGCGACACGACTATGACCGTTCCGGCGTAGTCCATAAGAAAATCCTCAAGCCACACAACGGAGTTAACGTCAAGGTTGTTTGTCGGCTCGTCAAGCAGGATAATGTCCGGTGTGCCGAAAAGCGCCTGCGCCAAGAGCACCTTGACCTTTTGGCGCGGCTCAAGCTCGCTCATAAGCTTGTCGTGCAGTGCGACCTTTATGCCAAGTCCCGTGAGCAGCTGCGCCGCGTCTGACTCCGCCTCCCAGCCGCCAAGCTCCGCGAACTCCTCCTCAAGCAGCGCGGCGCGGTTGCCGTCCTCCTCGGTAAAGTCCTCCTTTGCGTACAGCTCGTCTTTTGCAAGACCGCACTTGTACAGCCTGTCGTTCCCGATAATAACGGTCTGCAGAACCGGGTAGTCGTCGAACATCGTCTGATCCTGCTTGAGTACAGACATACGAACCTTAGGGTCGATAATAACCGCCCCGGAGGAAGGCTCAATTTCGCCGGAAAGTATTTTCAGCAGCGTAGATTTACCGGCGCCGTTTGCGCCGATAACGCCGTAGCAGTTGCCGGCGGTGAATTGCAGGTCGGCGTTTCTGAAAAGCTCGGAGCCGCCGTAGGAAAGGCTTAGGTTTTGTGTTGTGATCATTCTTTGTTGTTTGCTCTACTTTGTTGTATAGTTAGTGGGCGTAGTGCGCCAAAAAGCCTCCCTAAAAAGGGAGGTGGCGCAAAGCGCCGGAGGCAGCTCCGACGCTTTGCAAATGTTGACGAAAGCGGCGTTTTACAGCGCTAACGCCTTTCCCGCGTTGTACGCGTTCTGCAAATCCTGCGGGAACACATCGCGGTGGCGGTCTATGCGCTGCTGAACGTCGAACATTGTGGTCTCGTACTTTGCGTAATCGTCGAACTGGAGCGTTTCCGTCGCCTCGATAATCTCCGTGTCGCCGATAATCCAGCTGAACGTATGCAGCATCTGCTCGTTGACGTGCTTGTGAAAGTCGTGCGACGGCGCGTTCATCGTAAACAGCAGCTTTGTCGGAATTCTGCGCTCGTACAGCGGCTTATGCTCCGTGGAGTACGCGATTCCGGGGAACCACAGCCTCTCGCACAGCGCGCGAACGCTCGCGGTAACATCTCCGCAGTAAATCGGAGAGCCGAGAAGAAGTCCGTCAGACGACAGAATATCGTCTAAAACAGGCGTTAAATCGTCGTGAATATTGCACTTGGCATAGTCGGGATTGCCGAGCCGCCGACAGCCGAAGCAGGAATAGCAGCCCTTTGTGTTCAGCTTGAAAATGTCATAATACTTGACCTCCGCGCCCGCTTCCTGCGCGCCCTTTGCGGCGGATTTCACCATCTGCGCGGTGTTCCAGTCCGTGCGGGGAGAGCCGTTTATGGCTACAATTTTCTTTGACATTGCTTTATTCCTCCGAGTTATTTGTTTCGGTATCGTCAGCCGCAGCTTCGCCGTCCGTGTCGGACGACTCGCCGGCGCTTTGCGCCTCAATCATTTCAGGCGTGTTCCAGGGCTTTACATCGTCCGAGGCTGCGGGTGCGCTCTCGCCGGTGTCGCCGCCCTCATTCCAAAAGTCGGCTTTATAAAAGCCCGCTTTTTGGTTGTGCAGGAATTCTAAAATGGTGAGCACAATAATGGCAACTGCGCATATCGCCATAATAACGCCGATGAGGATCTGCCACCATACAAGCTCTGAGAAGGGCTGCTGTGTAAATAGCTTGTAGATAAAATATACAAGAATTATCGCGCCGATAACGCGCACAGCAATGTTTGTCTGCGCTTTTTGAGCTTTTTGCGTGGGATTAAGGTTCGTTTTTTTGAAAAGTGCCAAGATGAGGTCTCCGTGAAGTGTATTTCGGTTTTGCTTACTTGATTATATAAGAAATTGCGCGGGTTGTCAATGCGGGATTTGGATTTTTGGTCGCCTTAGGCTTTCTTGTAGCGGCGGACGGTTTTTTTCTTTAAGGGCTGGTGGTTGGTTCTGCTTCAAAGGGGGGGGGCTTTAGCTTATTGCAGCATAATGCTTGTTCACCGGAGGCGCTGGTGGCAGCGCAGAGGTGCCGCTACGCGCGGCGGCGGTTACTTTTTTCCGCTTCGCCGGAAAAAAGTAACCAAAAAAGGGGCGACTTCTTTAGAAGAAGCAATCTTTTTTATGCCGGGC
>JAISLF010000083.1 GCA_031260605.1 Oscillospiraceae bacterium | reverse complement strand
CTTTTTTCCGGCGAAGCGGAAAAAAGTAACCGCCGCCGCGCGTAGCGGCACGCCTGCGCCACCACCGGCGCCCCTGGTGAACAAGCATTAAGCCAGAACCAACCACCAGTCCTTAAATCCAACAAACCGTCCGCCGAAACACAGAACCCTCACGAAAGTGTAAAAAAATGTTGCATTTGCTCATTTTTTATGATATACTTATATTGCAATCTTTTGACGCACCGCCAAAGCGTTTTATTTGCCATGGCAGCCTGCGCAAACAGCAAATGCAAATTTCCGCTAAGTAAGCGGTAAAAAAACCGACAGCATTCTCCAAAAGCGTGCCGAAGTGCGGCGCAGCGCCGCGAAAAAGCACCTTTACATTTACATTTGTTTTTATCTTAAAACGTGCGTACATATCATATAATAAATATAATAACCGATACAAATATCGGAGGCGCGGGTACGGTTCTGTGCAATTACCTTGCCGAGGCAGACCGCGAGGGCTTTCGGCACACGGTTGTAATTCCGCGGGATTCGCGGCTGAAGCCGCGGCTTGAAGCGGCGGGAATTGCGGTTATCGAAGCTGACGGTATTGCGGATGAGAGCTTTTCGTTTGCTGCCGTTAAGACGCTGAGGCAGCTGTTTCGGCGTGAAAAGCCTGACCTTATTCATACACACGGCGCTTTTTCAGCGCGGGTTGCCGGTCGGCTGTACAAAAAATGCGCCGTCGTCACCACGCGGCACTGCTGTTACCCGCAGGCGCGGTATAAGACTGTGTTCCCCGGAAAAACGCTGCTCGGAGCTGTCAACAATTTTTTTGCGGACGAATTCATTGCGATTTCCGTTGCGGCGGAGAAAAACCTGACCGATACGGGGACGAACCCAAGAAAAATCACAACTATGCTGAACGGCGTTTTGCCGATACCGGAAGCGGCTGACGCAAAAAAGGCGGAGCTGCGAAGCAAATTCGGCATTGCCGACGGCGACTTTGTTTGCACACTGGCGGCAAGGCTTGTCCCCGAAAAGGGACAGCGCTATGTTCTTGAAACGGCGAAAATGCTGACCGAATACCCGATTAAATTCCTGTTTGCGGGAACCGGACCGGATGAAGAGGCGCTCAAGGCTGCCGCGCCGGAAAATGTCATTGTTGTGGGGTTTGTTTCCGATATGAGCGCGGCGCACTCTATTACGGACGTTCAGCTTAACGCCAGTACGGGCACGGAATGCTCCAGTATTTCGCTGCTTGAGGGGTTCTCGCTCGGAGTTCCGGCGATTGTGTCTGATTTCGGGGGAAATCCGAGCCATATCGAGTCCGGAAAGAACGGATTTGTTGTTGCGCAAAGGGATTCCGCCGCGATGAAGGACGCAATTTTGCGCCTGTATTCTGACAGAGAGCTGCTCCTCAAGATGAGAGCCGAGACAAAACGCATTTATAACGAGAGATTCCGCGCCGGAATTATGGCGAAAAACATCGAGCAGGTTTACAAGCACGCGATTGCTTGCCGAAACAAAGACAAATAAGCTGTCTGATAAGACATAAACACGCTTTTTTGCGGGCTGAGACAATGGCTCGCGTGAAAATATACCCTTTTGGGATAGGCTGTAAAAGGAACTGATTCTGGTTTTATGAAACTATTCGGAAATACAACTCAAACCTCAGGACGCGCAAAGTCCGCGCCCGAGAAAAAAACCTACAGCGCCGCGAGCACTGCAAAGCCGCGCGCCGTGGCACGCGCACCGCGCGCAGAAAAGCCGGCGCGCCCGCCTAAGGTCAAACGGCAGGGCAGCGGGAAAAAGGTTGCGATTATCGTTCCGCTTGTTCTCGTTGCGGTGCTTGCCGGCGGCGTAATTGCGGCGGGAATGTATGTCAGCGTGCTGGACACGATATATCCGGGTGTTTCTGTATACAGTGTTCCGCTTCAGGGGCTTACAAAGGACGAGGCGGCGCTGAAGCTCAAGGAAAGCGGGTATGAGGTTCAGGAGGACAGCGTAGGAGCCTCCGTTGTTCTGCCGGACGGCTCTGAGATTACGGTTTCGTGCAACGAGGCGGGTCTTGCGCCGGACAGCGCAATTGCGGCTGAGGCGGCTTATAAAATCGGACGCGACAGCGGCTTTTTCGGGAACCTTGTGAACAACATAAAGCTGCGCTTTAACGAAACTAAAGTTACGGACATTGAGTATACGCGCGTAAATGAGGACGCGCTGCGCGAAAAGGTCACAGCCGCTGTTGACAAATACCTTGCGAACTACGCGTCAGACGGATACCACGTTGAAAACGACAAAATAACGCTGATTAAGGGCGCAAGTACGCTTTCGCAGGTCAAGACAGATGATGTTTACAACCTGCTTTTATCCTCACTGCAATCTGCGGCATCGAGCAAAAGCTTCGTCTCAACGCAGCTTCGCCCGGAACAGACCGAGAATGCGGACGATATTAACCTTGTTGAGGTTTATAACGCCGTTTACCGTGAGCCTGCTTCCAGCAAATACGATCCGGAAACACACGCGGCGTCTGCCTCTGAGACCGGGCGGTCCTTCGACCTTGCGGCGGCTCAGGCGGCATATGACGCGGCAAAAATCGGCGCGACAATAACGATTCCGCTTATTGTAACGGAGCCGGAGGTTAAGCAGGAGGACCTTCAGGCGCTCTTGTTCCGCGACGTGCTCAGCGAGAGCGAGACGAAAATCTCAGGTACCGCAAACAGAATCAGCAACGTTGTCCTCGCGGGGACGACGATAAACGGCACGATACTAAACCCCGGCGAGACGTTCTCCTACAACAACACAACGGGTGAGCGCTCCTCTGCGCGCGGGTACAAGCTTGCCTCTGCCTATTCCGCCGGCGAATCCATTCCGGCAATCGGCGGCGGCGTATGCCAAGGCTCCTCCACGATATACAACGCTGTTTTACACACGGATCTTGAGGTGGTTGAGCGGCGCGCGCACAGCATGACGGTCGGCTATCTGCCTTACGGGCAGGACGCAACGGTCAACTTCGGCGTTATAGACTTTAAGTTCAAGAACAACTCGCCGTACCCGATTCGTATTGACATCGTCGCAAGTGAGACCACAAAGCTTCTGAACGTGAAAATCGTCGGCACAAAGCTTGACGATATAACAATAAAGGTTGTTTCCAGGACGCTGAGCCACACAAGGGCAACGACGATTTATCAGGAAGACGCTTCAATAGCCCCCGGCACGCAGAACATTAAAATAAAGGCGCACGACGGCTACATTATGGAGACCACCAAGGAGTATTACGACGCGGCGGGCAACCTGATTAAGTCTGTGGTTGTCGGAAAAAGCTCGTATAAAAAGTACGACAAGCTGGTGCTTGTAGCGCCGGGAGAGGATCCGACAAAGCCGGCTCCCGCCCCGGATCCGGGAGATAACCCGGTACCCACACCGACGCCGGAGATTGAGCTGCCGCCCTCTGAGGGATAAAATTTATTATTAATCGCACCTGCAGGACGTAGTCCTGCGGGTGCTTTTTTGGGACTTAAGGACTCTGCTTATTGCAGCTTAATGCTTGTTCACCGGAGGCGCTGGTGGCAGCGCAGGCGTGCCACTGCGCGTGGCGGCGGTTACTTTTTTCCGCTTCGCCGGAAAAAAGTAACCAAAAAAGGGGCGACTTCTTTAGAAGAAGCAATCTTGTTTTTA
>JAISLF010000092.1 GCA_031260605.1 Oscillospiraceae bacterium | reverse complement strand
GTGTCTACCAGCAACAACTGCGAGCCGGAGTAGAGGTATTTTGTCACCGCGCCGCCCACCGTCTTCTGCGTCCGCATTCCGGCTGCGTCGTAGATATACGTTGTGGTTACGCCGGATTTCACGGCAGTCGCAAGCTGTTTCCCGCACTTCCACGTGAACGTCATTCCGTTGTACGACAGCGGGTTTCCGATTGCGTCGTAGGTGATTGCTGTGCCATTGTATGCGGTGAGCTTGTCGCGCCAATTGCTGTCTCCGTAGGTATACGGTACGGTCGCCGTCGCCGTGCCGAGCGTGCCGAGAGTGTAGGCGTACTCGGTTTTTGACAGGATATTTCCGCCCATATCGTAGGCGTAAACGATGGATTTGTTCTGCGGAACGGAGTCGTGCCGCACAAGCTGGTTCAGCTTGTCGTAGGTGTAGGTTTCTTGAAGAACCGTGCTTTTACTAACCGTCTTGATATTTCCGTTCGCGTCGTATGTGTAAGTAAGGCGCTGCCCGGGCAGCATTGTTTCCGTTGTGCCGGAAATTTTGTAGAAATTCGTCGCCTCAACGCGCAGAGAGGTTTGTCCGCTGCCGGAGGCGCCCTCCTGGTAGGAAAAATTGGTTGCAAGCCCGAGTCTGCTCGCGCCTGAGCCTTGGATTGCTTGGCGCTTTATCACGCGTCCGAGATAGTCGTAGCTGTAGTGACCGGAGGCGTATACGCCGGTGCGCCCGGCAAAGGTGAACTCTGTTTTTGAAAGCGCGTCTGCCTGTACGAAAAAGTTTTGCTGGGTAAGCTTTAGCGCGCCGTTCTGCCGAATCACAAACCATGAGGGCAGGCTGTGCGAGTCGTAGCTCCACTTGAAGTAGAACAAGTCGCCGCTGTTTGAGCGGGTTGCCTCGGAAACACGCCCGGCAAGGTCGTAGGTGTAATCCCACATATGTCCGGTGACGGAATTCCATGTGTGCGCAACCTGCCCGCGGTTATTGTAATACCAATCGAACGTTCCGCCGTTCGAATACGCCATTCTCGTAACCCGGTCAAGGCTGTCGTACGTGTAGGCGACGGTCTGCCCGTTGCCGTAGGTTGTGCCGGTCAGGTTGCCGTTGTTGGCGGCATAGGTGTTGGTCACGAGCGCCTGCGTGCCGACCTTTGTCTGCGTCAGGTTGCCGAACAGGTCGCGCGTGAAGCTGTACATAACATCCGTCGCGGATTTGTGCGTAATCCCGGTCAAAACGCCGCCGGTGTAGGCGTAATCCGTCTGTGCGAGAGTCCCGGTGACGGTCGTGCCGTCGCCGGTGTCGTCGCGCACCTTGGCGGAGGTCAGGCGGCGGCCGGTGTCGTAGGTGTAAGCTGAGGCTCCGCCGGCGGTCTGGCCGTTCGCGTCGCGCGAGGCGCCGAGCAAGCCGTTGCCATTATACCAGTATGTCGCAAAATTGCCGAGAGAATCCGTGGTTTTCTCAATATAGTTGCCGTTCGTGCTGTACTGGTTTTGCGAGACGAGCTTTGAAGAGCCGCTTCTTGCTGTGCCGCTTGTCGAGGTCTTGATAACCTGCCCGAACGTGTTGTAGGTGTAGGTCGTGACGATGCTATTGTTAACCGTTTGCCAGTCTGTATTCGGCGCCTGCGGCGCGGAGACAGAGGAGGATATCAGCCGGTGGACGACATCGTTGCTGTCGCCATTATCGTCATACGTGTTCTGAATCAGGTAGGGCGAGCCGCTTGTGTTCTTCGGCAGCGTTATTTGTGTGACTTCGTTGTTGCCGTTTGTCGTGACATTGGTGCCGCTCTTCGCCGCGTCCGTAGCGGTTATGAGGTTACCGCTTGAGTTATACGTAAAGGTCTCGCTGTACGGGTCGAGGTTGACCTGCACGTTGTAGATGTCGCACACGTTCACGTTTTTCTTATAGGTTATACTAACCTTAATCTGTGATACTGTTTTTGTGGCGTTTGCGGCACTCGGCGCAGTTACAACAGAGAGCGTTTAGGATGCGCGGACGAACGGGTTAAAGTCGAAGCGCTTCCATTCTGTTGCCGTGCCATCGGCAAAATAGAACCCTATATACCCGGAAAAGCTTCGATCAGACTTAACCAGCGGCGTACTGTCCGCCTTTGCCTTAATAGTGAGCGCAATCTGCGGATTTACCTTGTTAATTTTCACATACTGGTAGATTTCTTTTTCGTTGTCTGGATTGCCTTGTATACGATACGCGCTTCCGGTGTTATAATCGCTACTCTCTAGGAACTGGCGTTCCCAAGAAACTGCACCATTCGGCGTTCCTGCAACTGCATACCGAAAATCGCTGTTTTCAACAAGGTTGTACGCGTTGGGAACAGGACCTTCCTCAAGCTGGAGGTTGTCGAAATATGCTGTGCCATTTACGTTCAATATGCAAAATGCACCAACTGCCGTGGCATTTGCCGGAGCTAATACGGAAACAGAGATTCGAACCCAATCGTTTCCCGTTGTTAATTTTATATCACTGCCTGTAGAATTGAGTGTAGTCGACCCGTTAAGGTAGTTAAGTGCTACTCTCGCACCATTGGCAGATATTGTTCCGTCAATACGCAAATCCGCCGAAAAAGTATAATATTTTCCCGGCGTTACTGCAATTATCGGGCCTCTTAGAAGCAACTGTCCCGTTGTCTCCGCCGTCTTAGTAAGCTTAAACGACTTTGCGCCGAGACTTTTTTGAGTAGTATCGGCAGTTATTGTAGTTGTTCCGCCTACACCGCCCACCCAAAACGAAGATGGAATTCCGTCCTCCGCACCACCGTTCTGCAGCAGATTCACAACAAACTTTTCCGCCGCGAACACGCTCGTCATCTTGTTCGCCGACTTGCTCGTTCCTGCGTTTGCCGCGTAGCTCGCTCCGGCGGAGGAGCCGTCCGCGCCGAGAACGCTTGTCACGCGGCCGTACGTGTCGAAATTCCACTGCTCACTGCGGTTTTTACGGTCTGTTATTACCGTCGTGTTTTGTCCGAGATAATTAAAAGTAAGATAGCCGCCCTCCTCGGCAGTGGCAGGTACAAGCTTTTGGTACTCAGCGATTTTGCTTACCTTGTAAAACGACTGCAAGGCGGAGGTTGTGCCGCTGTACAATATCTCAACGCTTGAGCCGTTGTCTCCCGTCGCGCTGTTTGCCCCAAGGTTGGTCGAAATCCGCAATAACCGCCCCTGCGCGTCATAATTGAACTGCGTGTAGAGTCCGTCGGAGTATGTAATACGCGTCAGCGCGCCGGAGTCGGTGTAGGTGAGCGTCACGGTCTGCCCTTCAGCGGATATTTGCGTTATGCGGCCGTTGGTCTTTGTAAATGTCACCGCCCGCCCGCTCGGGTCTTGCATGCTGATTCCCTGTGAAATCGATATTTTGTTGGGACTCCCCGCAAGCGTCCCGGCGGATACTGCGCCGGTATAGTTGCTGTCGTAAATCCCGGTCAGCGCACCCGAAAATTCAGTTTGCGTACTGTTGCCTGAAAACTCAAGCACATTCCCGCCCTTGTCGACAATGCGCCTAAGTCCGTAATTGCTCGGCACAATAATCACGTTCAGCCCGAGACCGTCCTCGTCAATAATCTCGTTTCCGCTTGCGAGGAAATAGTGCAGCGTTCCGTCTGCGTCGAAGTATGTGTACCGGTAGCCGCGAGCATACAGCGCGTCAGTTGACAGAATTTGCCGCAGTGTCTGCGCTACGCTTAGCGTCCACCCTTTGCCTACATCAACCCCGTAAGCCCCGCCCTGAGCGTATCCGGTTTTCTGGTAATACACGTTGTTGTACGTCAGGCTGAGCGAAATCGGCATACGCGCGCCTGTCATAGAAAGCACGTTTTCCGTGTACACAAACCCGCCGGTGTAGTTATTCACCATACCAACGCCGCGCGTCCCGGCAGCAAATGACGTGAACGACCAGTAGCTCTCCGTCCCGGCAAAGGAGCGGTAGGCGATTTGGATAACCGGTCTGTTCGCAACAGTCGGGTCTGTGCTGTGTACAATGCCTACGCGTGCACGAGTATCTTCTTGTCCGGAAGCGAACACCAATCCGAAGTTTGTATTCGAATACGCATACCATTGCCGGAGCGGCTCTGTAATATTGTAAACAGTAGCGCTGAGTGAAGTTGCTGCGCTCGCAGTTCCGTAATCCAAAATTGCCGGTGCGTATGGCGTTTGCACAGACTGCGTTGTGCTGCGTTCTCCCGTTGCCATATACATATATATATTCATCGAGGTGAGCGACGCTGCGGAATAGTCCTGCTGATACAGCACTATGTTTCCACCTACAACCATCGCGTCCGTCGGCAGCGACGGCAGGGTGTTCAACTTAACCGTCGTTCGCGCAACAACCTCATTGTTTGGTGTATATGTCAGCCTGCCGACATATACGTGTCCGGTGGAAAGTGCGCCTGTCCCGGAAATACGAGTAAAGTTGCTGTTGCTGGTGATGTTTCCGCTGGTATTGTTGTTCACAATCTCCGGATCCACCACCACCGGGTACGCCGCATTCTCCAGCCATTCCTTGTCCGGCACAACAGCCACCCTAAAGCTGCCCTCGCCGAGAATTTCCAGCACCAGCTGCAGCTTTTCAGATACGTCGCCGTTTGCGTCATACATTGACGGCGCGGTGACTGTATAGATGATTTCGCCGCCCGCATTTGTGAATATGACGGTGCTATCGTCCGCCTGCACAGCAAAAAGACCAGGTGCGTCATAAACGACGGCGTACCCGTCGGACGCTCCGAGTTCCTTTATAATAAGGTTCTCTTTCAGGCCTGACGGCGTGACGATATAGTCAAGCGTGACCAAACCCGCCTGAAAGCGCGCCTCACCGGTAAGCTTTTCGACTCCTTTTTTGTTCGGCTCTTCAGCCGGCTTTACTTCAAGCTCCGCCTGCTCAAACAGTCCCTCGCGCACGGAAATGACGTCACCCGAACCCGCCTTTTCGTCTGTTTTAGGCAGCGTTAACGCGTCGTCGCCTGTCGGCGCAGGAGCTTCACGCGACTCAGCCTCGGCTTTTGGCGCGGACGCTGCCGTTTCCTCCGGCGTCGCGTCCGGCGCAGGTGTTGGCGTTTCCGTAGCGGGCGCCGCTGTATTTTCCGGATCAGGCGTTGTCGTCGCCGCTGCTTCCCGCACGGGTTCTTCCTTGAAAATTCCTTCGTATTTCCACGAAATAGGATATCCCGGCGCGCTGTATTTTACTCGGGCTTCAGCATTCAGCTCAGTCGGAAGCTCAATCGGCTTATCTGAAAAGCGCGGCTGATACGTCCCGTCGCGCTCCTCCAGCGTGTTGTCTATGTCCCGCCACTCGCCGCCGTCCTCTATATGAATCGGGTAGTCGTACACCTCCGCGACAAACGCCCCGTCATCCATCAGATAATGCTTGACGTTTTCCTCGCGCAGCTCCGGGATTTCCTTGACGATCTCAGCTTTTGTGAAGTCGTATTCTGCGTTTCCGGTGTCCTCGTCCGCCGCAAAGCCGTCCTCCCCGGCAGAGGCTTCCGGATCCGGCACATCCTGCTCCGCTTCCTCCCGCACGGACGTAAGCCAGCTCTCGTCCGCCGCTTTTTCTTCCTGCACGGCACGTCCTGTCCCGGCAAGCTCCTCCGTGACCTCCGCCGCAATTGCGCCCGCCCCGTCAAGGCTAATCACAAATGCAATCACAAGCGCAAAAGACAAAACCTTCTGCCATACGGGCGACGCGGCATATTTGGCGTGTTTGGTTAATTCATTGTTGTTCATAGCGGTAATACCTTGTGCATTTTTGTACTTATTATGACCGTTTTTGTCTTTATTTACATTGTAACACGCAGGTAATTGTGCGTCAAGTCTTTTTTGCTGCACAACGCATATTGCAGCGGACATTTAGATTTGCGCCGGCTGCAAAGAAGCCGGATAAGCTCTGAAAACAGCAAGCTCCCCTGCCGTGATTTCGGCAAGGGAGCTTGCTGTTGTGACTTTTACAAGACGATTAGTCCCGCAAAAACATTACATACTGAGCGTTGTGCGGCTGATAAGGTCGCGCTGTCCTTCCGGCAGAAGCTCTGTGAAGTATGCGCTGAAGCCCGCGACGCGGACGACAAGATTCTTGTACTTTTCCGGACGTTCCATTGCGTCTTTCAGTGTGCTCGGATCAACAACGTTGATTTGAACCTCCATACCGCCCATTGCAAAATACGTCTGCAACAGCTGCTGGAGCTTCAGCGTACCCGTGTCGCCCTGCAGGCTCAGCGGGCTGAACTTGAGGTTCATCAGCGTTCCGTTGCCGTACAGATCCTGCCGCATAGCCGCCATTGACGTCAGCAGCATTGCGGGGCCGTTTTTGTCAAAGCCCTGCGGGCTTGCGATACCGTCCGCCAAAGGCGTTCCGGCAAGACGGCCGTCAGGCGTTGCCTTTGTGAGCTTACCGAACATTACGTTTGTCGTGACGGGATAGCAGCCGGCGGCATAGTTGTTTCCGCGGGGTCCTGAGCAGCCTGTAACTGCGGCGGCATAATACTCGCTGACGAGTGTCATGAACTTGTCGCATTCCGGATATCCGTTTCCGTAGTGCTTGCAGTTATTGATAATGTAGCTGCGCATTTCTTCGTAGCCTTCCCAGTTCGCCATCAGCGCGTCGTACACTTCTCTGGTTGTGTACTTCTTCTCCACGAAGCAAAGCTGGTTAATGATGTTCAGCGAGTCAGCGACATTGCCGATACCGACACAGGAGTCTCCCGTGGAGTTATATTTCGCTCCGCCCCACATAACATCCATGCCTTTTTCCATACAGCCGTCCATCGTTGCCGAAACAAGCGGCTGCGGCAGGATATAGCGGGCAATTGACTCGTTGGAGTTCGTGAGCAGGCAGCGCCAGCGGACAAACGTCGTTACCTGCTTGTTGAATGCCTCGCACACCTCTTCAATCGAGTTCATCTCATAGAGATAACCGGTCTTTTTGCCGACGCGTGTGTTCGGTGTGCCGGGAGGCGCCGGCATAAACGGGTTCATCATCGGAACCGGCGTATAACCGTCGTTTAACGCAAGCAGGAAAGCGTTGACTATGTTTTCATATGACCACGCGCCGTTTCCGCCGCAGGCAGGCCATTCCATTCCACAAACAGACGGCTCAACGCATCCAATCAGCGTGCCGTATTCGCGCGCGTCCTCAAGACTGACTCCACGGTTAACCAGAGCGGGAATTATAAGGTCGGCATTTTCAAAGGTCGGAACGCCGCCGGCTTTTTTCGTCGTCTCAATCGCCGCTTCCCAAAGCTCGGGAGGCGTGTTTTTGTGAATCATAAGAGCCTGCGGGGGGTCGTGCAGGAAGAGTCTGCCCATTGTTTGCAGGCAGTAGAAAGTTGCGATATTACTCGCATCGCTTCCGTCGGCGTGCATACCGCCAAGCGTCATCAGCTGACCGGAGGTGTAGCCCGGGTTGCTTTCCGTTGCGCCTGCGCTCCAGATTTTGTTCATCTCCGCAAACTTCAGATACATCAGGTCCATTATTTCCTGAGCATATTCCGGAGTTAACGTGCCGCTGTCAATGTCGTTCTGCAGGAAGTCGCCGAGATATTTGTCAACGCGACCCAGGGACATTCCGTGCATATTCGCGTCAAGGCAAAGCGCTGTCTGGTACATATAGAGGCACTGTGCCGCTTCGTAGAAGTTGCGCGCGGGCTTCTCAACTGTCCAGTTGAGTCCCTCGACCATCATTTCAAGCTCCTTGCGGCGCTGCGGATTCTTTTCAGCCGCAAGCTTTTCTTCCGCAAGCTTGGCATAGCGCTTTGTCAGCGTAATAATGCCTTCGCATACGATACTGACCGAGCGGTAGAAGTTGTACTGGTCGATGCTTGTTCCCGGAAGGGCGGCTTCAAGAAGCTCCGCGCGTTTCTGATCTGCTTCCGCTTTAATTGCGCCGAAACCCTTTCTGATTGCTTTGTTGTAGTTCGTTGCAAAGTGACCGACAGGGCTTTGCATATTGCCCGGCATAAAGCTGAACATCGTAACGCCGTTTCCGGAGAAGGGCTTGTACTCATCGGGAAGCTCGGCGTCTGCCTTGTCGGACATACAGCGTCCGTTCCAGAAGTCGATTGTCTCAAGGACATACTCGCGGTCTTCTTTTGAAATGATGTACGGGTCGATTTTGCGGTCTGAAACCTGCCAGTTGGCAATTTCCTGCTTCAGCCAGCTGACGCTGTTTTCGGGATACAGCGCTGTCGCGCGGTATTTGCTGCTCTGCGCGCCGACGATAACCTCGTCGTCGTCAATGCGAATGGCAATGTTCTCGCAGATGTTCTTCAGGTTCTTGGCGCGGCGCAGACTTCCCTCAAGCTCCGGATGATCCATGTAGAATTCAGTTACGAGTTTGTAGCGTGAAGTACATATTTCCGGCTTTGTGTTCAGGTATTTCTGCCGCATTGCTTCAACACGGTCTGATACTGGCTTCCAAGTATGTGCCATTAAGGTTCTCCTTGATCTTTTAATTATTTCAATCGTTTACTCTGCAATGTACTGAAAACTTCAGACAAATTTACCGAGTAGACAATATTTATTGTCTTTATTATAGCACAACGAAAACCTTTTTTCAATACCATTTTGTTCATAAACGCGTTTTTGCGGTAAGATTATCAATGCAATTTTCATTAGAAATGTTAGCAAAAAAACATTGATGACGTCTTGCGGGCTGAGAACGTTGCCGAGAAGGCCTATTACGTCTCCCCTCCCGTCTGTCTAAAACATAGTGCGCTATTCCAGCTTGCGGGCGTTACCGATTACGTCAAATCCTCTCGAGCAAACACTAATTTTTTTATATCACTGAATTGCTGGTCTTTCTCTCCCCATTCAATATCGGTAACCGTACATTTGTCGGGCTTAAATTTGCATTTGCCATATTTAATAATATACATTTCTTCAGAACCATCTTTGTCCGCCCGTTCTACAGCTATTCCTGAGCCAAAATCGAAGTATATGTCAACATTTATTACTTCGTCATTAATAAAAATCAAACCCGTGGTCTTCCGATCTTCAGCAACTTGAATACTGAACACAACTCCATTTTCCGTTTCCGCTACCCAAGTTGAGTTTTCATAATCGCTTGGTCTTTTACCGTCATACATATTACAAGATGACAAAACCAACACACAGAATCCAATAAGCAAGCAAAGCTTTGCTTTTAACTGTTTCATTATGCTACCTCCCAAAAACACACGAAAAACTGCAACATACCCCCCAACCCTCACCCGAAAAACTTCCTTATTATCCTCATTGCCGCCGAAAACCAGAACGGCTCCATGCTCCGCCTGACGGTTTTCAGCTCGCTTGCCACCCTGATCCCCTGCGGACACTTTTTCTCGCACGCGCCGCACTGCACGCAGTTTGAGGCAAGCATCGCGCGTCCGCGCTTGAGCGCTGACGTCCCTGTGACATACTGCATCATCCCCGTGATATATCCGCTGGCGTATCGCGAGTTATATGCCGCGAAACAGCCCGGAATATTCACGTTTTTCGGGCACGGCATACAGTAGTTGCAGCCCGTGCTTCGTAGGTGCTATACGCAAGGAAACTCACCGCCGTATTTTTCAAATATTCCCTCAATCACTGCGCGGCTCTTCTCAGATACGCTGAAATATTTTCCTTTATACTTGATTATCGGGCACTTGTCGCGTGCAATACAAAAAACTTGTTTTTCAAAATAAACTGAAATGTCTTCGGAAAACCCGCACGAGGGATTTCCGAGAAGTGGTATTTTTCCGTTAAATATTTTCTTCAGAATGCGTGATTCTTCTTCAGTTATCTGCACATCAAGCTCCAATCCGTTGTATTTGTAACGAATATTCGCGTCTGAAGTGCGGATATTAACGCTGAAAATACACAACGCGATTATTACGACTATCAGCACGGCACCAATAGCAACAAATATCTTTATTTTCATAACATATCTCCACAAGCACCAAAGAATTTGCTTATCCTCTGCATAAAACTTGCCAATCCCCCCTGATTAATAGACAGAGCAGTGGTAAACCGATAAAATGCCGTCCTCATTCGCACACCAGCAATCCCGCAAATTCACTTCGCCCTCATCACCCCCCCAAACCTCACCCGAAAAACTTCCTTATAACCCTCATTGCCGCCGAGAACCAGAATGGCTCCATGCTCCGCCTGACGGTTTTCAGTTCATTTGCCACCCGGATCCCCTGCGGACACTTTTTTTCACACGCGCCGCACTGCACGCAGTTTGAGGCAAGCATTGCGCGACCGCGCTTGAGCGCTGACGTCCCTGTGACATACTGCATCATCCCCGTGATATATCCGCTGGCGTACCGCGAGTTATATGCCGCAAAACATCCCGGAATGTTCACGTTTTTCGGGCACGGCATACAGTAGTTGCAGCCTGTGCAGGGCACCTTATAAACCCGCCGGATTATCTCCTTTACGGTCTCAATTGTCTGCGTCTCCGCATCTGAAAGACAGCCCGGCGGCGCGTTCTCCGTTGTTTGCAGGTTGTCCTCAAGCTGCTGCAGCGTGTTCATTCCGGATAGGACAACCGTCACCTCCGGCTGATTGTAGAGCCACCGCAGCGCCCATTCCGCCGCCGTTCTGTCTGCGTATTTCTCCGAAAAAAGCCGCACGGCGTCCTTCGGCAGTCCGGTTGCAAGCTTTCCGCCGAGCAGCGGCTCCATAATGATGACGGACAGCCCTTTTTCGTGTGCACGGCGCAGTCCCTCGCGCCCCGCCTGATAGTTTTCGTTCATATAATTGTACTGGATTTGGCAGAAATCCCACTCGTACGCGTCCAGCAGGTCGAAAAAGCCCGCCTGCGCGCCGTGAAACGAAAAGCCGAAATACTTTACGGCGCCGCTTGCTTTTTTCTCGCTGAGCCACGTCTCAATTCCCAGGTCAACAAGCGCGTCCCAAGCCGCCCTGTCGCCGATGTTGTGAATCAGATAGTAATCAATGTAATCGGTTTTCAGGCGTGCCAGCTCATCGTCGAAAATTCTGTCGAAATCCTCATATTTGCTGCACTGCCCGTGCGGCAGCTTCGTCGCGATATACACCTGCTCACGCAGCCCGTTTCGGTGCAGAATTTCACCAAGCACCGCCTCACTTCCGCCGTAAACATACGCCGTGTCAAAGTAATTTACGCCTCTGGCAACCGCTTCGATAATCAGTTTTTCAGTTTTACCGACGTCAATCGTCAGCGTGCGCGGGAATCGCAGACAGCCAAAGCCGAGAGCCGAGAGCCTGTTCCCGGACTTATTGTCAATACGGTATTGCAAAATTTGCACCTCATCTATTTGTTAATAGCGCGGCAGATTGCCGCGGAGTCTTTGAGTAATTGACGTTATTTTAACACTTTTCGGGGAGGTTTGCAAGTGCCGGAGTTTTTATTGTTGTTGGAACGGTTTTTTGGTGGGGCTTTGCTTTTGGCGGGGCTTGTTGATTGACGTGGGTGCGTTCAGCTGTACGCCGTGTGTTGCGGTGTTTGTAATTGCGGCGAAGCTTCGCCGCATCGCGCTGCTGAGCGCCTGCGCGGCGGGCGGTTCCTTTCTTGTCTTGGCAAGAAAGGAACCAAAGAAGCCGCTTTTGGGCTTAGGCGGTAGCGTTGCGGCAAGTGTAGGTGTCCGTGCGTCTGAACCCTGACAGAGCTGCCGATTGACGGGCTTGCGCCCTATGTGCCAGAGGTAAGTGCCAGCGGGTGCCAACCAGAATTTGGCGAAGCCAACCCGCACCGCGCCCTGCGCTGTGTAGTACGGCAAGCAGTTGCGTGTCCCGACGCGCAAAGCGCGGAGGTAGACGTACGTACCCGACGCACCTGCGTAGCAGGGTGCAGTGGTCTGACGCAAAATGCGGCGGCACAGCCAACAAGGGACGTCGAGGACGCCGTCCCCTACGGTGATTGTTGTGGTAACGGAGCAATGCTTTGAACCGTAAGTTTGCACCCGCCGTAATCACAACTCCCGCCCCGGCGGGAGACGCACCGCATTGCCGCACAATGAGCGGCAGCAATCGTAGCAGCATAGTCCTTCTGGTTGGCACCCGACGCACTTTGCGGCAAGTAGGTGATTTACCCAAGCCGCCAACCCCACGACTGGCTTCGCCCCTGCGTGCGGCGGTGCGGAAGCGTTCGCCCCAACCACTGCAATACGTCGCGGGGACAGGCACCGTCTGCATTGCTGCCACGGCAGTTCCCGTATAAAAACAAGATTGCTTCTTCTAAAGAAGTCGCCCCTTTTTGGTTACTTTTTCCGACGAAGCGGAAAAAGTAACCGCCCGCCGCGCAGGCGCTCTGCAGCGCGAAGCTGCCAAGCTTCGCCGCAATTTCAAACAATGCAGCCTGCGCCGCAGAAAACACGCTTACACCCGAATAGAAGCCAAACCAAAACAGCGGGCGGCAGGTTGCCGCCCCTACGCCCACCAAAGCCCCGGCGGCAACCACAACAAAGGGACGCTGAGGGCAGCGTCCCCTACAAACGCAAAGCCCTGACAAAAGTAAAACCCAAACAGCGAATCCCCCGACCGTGACGGTCGCCTCTACGTCCGACAAAAAATCTGGCGGCAACCGCAACAAAGACCGCCGGGGGCAGCGTCCCCTACAAACGCAAAGCCCACCACAACAAAAGCCCTGCGGCGATTTTTCGCCGCAGGGCTTTGCCCCAATAAACCTGCTCCGCGTCACCGCTTCCGCACAACGCGCCCCGTTCCCTTAATCGCATACGCTATCGGCAGCCCGACGACTGCCATTGACGCAATCTGAATCGAATTTCCGGGAATCCCAAGCGCCGGCGCCGTGAAATTGCCGTAGATTATCCCCTCCGCAAGGTAGTACCCGGCAATCAGCACAAGTCCGCCGAGAATAATCCCCAGCAGCGCCCACAGCGCATTCCTGCTGCCGGATTTGGACGCAAAATATCCGATTATCCAGCCGACCGCAAGCCTGATTACACACGTAAACGGCGCCCAGAGAAAATATCCGCCGACAATATCGAACAGCGTCATTCCCACCGCGCCGGAAATTGCCGCCTGCTTTCTGCCAAAGCACACCGCCGCAACAACTACCGGAATATTTCCGAAATGCACAAGCCCGCCGTTGCCAGGAAATACCTGTACCTTTACAAAATACGTTGCGGTAAAGGACAGCGCCGCAAAAAGTGCGGTAATGCAAATATCCTGAATGCTTATGGAATTTTTAGCTCTATTTGCACTCATAAATCACCTCTTTGCAAATAACATATTTATTATATATAATAGATATGTTATATTATATGATATTCTGCGCCGCTTGTCAAGCAAAATTATGCGACGGCAATTAACCGGCGCTTTTGCCGCTGCCGCAGCGGTTTCCCAATTAAAACACAGCGCCCCCTCCGGTACTCCGGAGGGGGCGCTGAATGTTTTGCAGTTTATGCCGCAATAATTGAGCTACTAACCCTTGTACGAATCAGGGATGCTGACGCGTGACGGATAGCTGTTGATTGTGACACCAGGCTCGCTGTACGGATAAATGCTGCTGCGTGTGTACAGGTTCGCCCATGTGAGGAGCTCTTTGTACGTTTCCTTCGTCTGGAAGTACGCAGGAATGTTAAGCTGTGCATACGTATCGCCGAAGAGCGGTACCAGTGCGGGGTTTTTGTCTACCCATGACGGCCAGATGGTCTCAGGTGTAGCCTGACCGGACATGAACGCGTAGAGCGCGAAGAACAGGGGCTCTGCATAGAACGGCGTGGGGCTGTCGAGAACGAAGCGCCATGCTGAATCAATGCCTTCATCCCACTTTGCTGCGAGCTTCTTGCCGCCGATTGTGCCGATTGCCGCGTTGTCAGCATTGCCGAAAACGTTGTCAATAGCATTCGCTGCGCCGTCTGCAAAGTCTTCGATAACGCCGACGATGAGCCAGTACTCGTATGTGGAGTTCAGTGCGATGCAGGACTCAACAACGTTCTGCGCTGCCTGGACTGTCATGTCGCCGCCGACATCTGTTGCAAAGAAGCTGTCCGGGTTTCCGCCGGCTGCTGCCCATGCTGCCTGTGCGCCTTCAACGCGCTGATGCAGCGGGGGTGATGTGGACATGTCAACGCCGATGAAGCCGACGTTCGTTGCGAGATCTGCATCCGCCCATGTGTCGTTGCTGTACTGAATGAGGCGGTTTGCAAGGCGTGCGCCGAACTCAACGTGTGAGAATCCGACATAGGGGTGAAGCAGTCCGGCAGGAACGATTTCCGGTGTCCATGCAAGAGCCTGACCCATGCAGCCCATCCACTGGAGACCGATGCTGTCGCAGACTTCCGCAATCTGCGGGAACTGCATCATATCAGGATCCAGAAGGACGCCGTCATATCCCTGCTCTTTAAGAGTCGGGAGCTGTGTCAGAAGGGCTTCGTTCGAGTCTGCAGACCAATAACCGTCGTACTGGACATTTGACAGCGATGCCCAGTGGGCAAACGATGCGTTGAAGTCAGCGTTCAGGTCGTTGTAGCCGATACAAACATAGATAACCTTGAACTTCTTGTTCTGGCTATAGTCATAATCGGGGTCATAATAACCAACTTTATCAAGCGGCTGGTCACCTGAATCAATGTCCGCGTTCGGATCAATGTCAGGCTCTGTCGGAGGAGCAACTGCTGTCGGTGCTCCCGTATCTGCGGGAGGTGTGGTTTCTGCAGGTGTAGGCTCGCCGCATGCAACAAGTGCGAACACCAGAGAAAGGGCCAATAAAAGTGCTAATACCTTTTTCATTTTTTCTCCTATTTCTATGATTTATATATTTACAAGGCATAATTTTTGCCAGGTAAACCAAATTGGGTTGTGCGCGGGCTTTTCTGCTCCGCAGCACATAATGCGGGAAGGCTTATGCCTTTGAAGCTGCTGCCTGAACCGCTTTTTTCCTTGCGGCGAGCATCTGACGGTGCGCGCGCTGAGCTGATGTAGCGTCAAGGATAAGCGCGATGATAAGAATGAGTCCGCCGAGCGTGATTTGCAGCCAGTCCCACTTCTGCTCCGTAAATATCGGATAGTAGTTCAGCGAATACGTAAAGGTATTCAGAAGAATCAGTCCGACAAATGCGCCGCCGAGACCGGTTGCGCCGCCGCCCATAAACGAGACGCCGCCGAGGATTGCCGCCGTCATTCCGCTCATTGAGGGAGCAGCGGTTGAAAACTGCACGGACGCCATCTTCTTCTGTGCAGACCACATAAGTCCGCCGATAAGCGCGAGAACTGAGTTGTTGACAAACAGAATCGTGCTGACCTTTGTAATGTTGATTCCCGCAAGGCGCGCCGCCATCGGGTTTCCGCCGACGAGGTAAATACGCCGACCGAACCGGGTGTAGATGAGCATTATCGCGTAAATAAATATGATTGCCGCCGAGATAATGAACAGCACCGGCAGGAAGCTTTGCTTACCGATTGTCAGGATTGATGTTTTGCCGAGGTTAACAAAACTCGCGCGGTTAATTGCAACCGTGCCGCCGCTTGTCCACCACGTTGAAATGCCGGAGTAAACGCTGGACGTTGCGATTGTCGCGATGAATGGCATAAACCTGAGCTTGTTGCACAAGAACGAGTGCAGCAGAGCGATAGCAACCATAAGTGCCGCGCAAATCAGGAATGCAACTCCCCACGGAATGGCGGCGTTGCCCGCGCTGTTCTTAATCTGGAGAAGTTTTGCAAAGAGAATGATACCGAGCAGCGCCTGCGAGTCTGTCGAAAGGTCGATTGAACCTGACATCAGCAGACATGCCATACCGACCATCATAACGCCGCCGGCGGACATCTGGAACAGAAGTGAACGGATTGCGGGTCCCGCAAGGAACGCGGATTTACCGTTTTTGATTGACACTACTGACGCTATAGCAAAGAATATAACAAACAGCAGCAGTAAGCATATCGTCTTAAATTGTTTCTTGAAGAATGACATAGTTTACACCCCTTTGATAGCGCGCGCAGTTGCTCTTCTCTGGCTCGCAAAGTCGATTGACAGGGCTATAATCAGGAGAACACCCGAAAATGCCGTTGTTATATACGAGCTCGCGTTAATTGCAAGCATACCCTGTGCAAAGGCGCGTGTTATGAGCAGACCGATAAACGCGCCGCCCATTCCTCCGGAACCGCCGCCGAACGATATACCGCCGAGCATAGCCGCGGTAAGTCCGGTAAACGTATCCGCCTGAAGCGCTATTGACGAACCCTGAAGTGTTTTTGAATGGGTGATAACACCCGCAATGCCTGCCGCGAACGCACTGTTTGCGAACAGAATGTACGAAACCTTTTTGGGGTTAACGCCGACCAGTCTTGCCGCCATCGGGTTTCCGCCGACGAGGTAGACCTTCATGCCGAATTTCGTCTGACGCAGTATTACGCCGTAGATGATAAACGCCGCGATGAGCAGAATGATGTTAAACGGAATTTCAATCGCACTGCCCGCAAAGAACTTTTTCTTTCCGATAAATTCGAGAATTTTAACCGGTGAGCCTCCCAGGAAGTCTACTACCTGCGGGCTTAGCGTTATTGTTGTTGCAACAGGCGCCGCCGCCTTGGGGTCCATCGAAATGAACGCCAGCAGACCCTTGATAACCGAGGACATTGCCATCGTCGCGATGAACGGCTGGAAACGGAACTCGTTAACAAGAACTGCGTTGAGAACGCCGAAGGCTATCGCGATTACAAGTGCGCACGCAATTGCCAGCCACCACGTAAAGTGGAAGTACTGAATTGAGGCTGCAATAAACATTGCGCCGAACGCTCCGATTGAAGCGGACGAAAGGTCGATATTTCCGGAAATCATCAGGAATGCCGCGCCGAGTGCGAGGAATCCAGGAACCGTCATTGTGTTAATGATCGTTGTAAGCGACTTAAATGTAAGGAAGGAATTTCCGCCCTGCTTAATCCATGCCCAAACAGTGAACACTACAACTTCAAGAACCAGAAGCAGCAGAAGCGAAAACATTTTTGACTGCGTAAACAGTCTCAGCTTGCTGTCTTTTTGTTTGATAGAATTCATATTCAATTCCTCCTTAATCAAGCATGGCGAGCGCAAGGACGCTTTCTTCCGTCGCTTCCTGGCGTGTCGTCGAGCCTGTTATGTGTCCGTTATGCATTACAATAATCGTATCAGATACATTGATAACCTCGGTAAGCTCGGAGGAAATGAAGATAACTCCGTATCCCGCCTTTGCAAGGTCGCATACCATCTGATAGATTTCCTGCTTCGTTCCGACATCGATACCCTTTGTAGGCTCGTCGAGGATCAGAAGCTTTGTATCAACAAGCGGCGACGTCCAGCGTCCGAGGATAACCTTCTGCTGGTTACCGCCGGAAAGCTCAAGACAAATCTTGTCGCTGCTCGGCGTTTTGATTGAGAATTTATCAATTGCAGACTGCGTAATTTCCTCTTCAAGCTTAGCGTTGCGGAACGGACCGTTTGAGAGCTTGTCGATAACAGGGGCGGACACATTGTCTTTTATGCTGCGGAACAGCACAAGACCCTGCTCCTTACGGTCTTCAGGGCAAAGCGCGATACCCGCGTCAATCGCGTCTTTCGGAGATTTGAAGTCAACCTCTTTGCCGTCAAACGTAATGGAGCCGCCGAGAATCGGGTCTGCACCGAAGATTGCGCGCGCGGTTTCCGAACGTCCCGCTCCGGCAAGTCCGGCAAGCCCGAGGATTTCGCCGCGGTGCAGCTGGAAGGTAACCCCGTCTATATAAGGCGAGGACAGATTCTTAACGTCAAGCAGAACTTCTCCGAACGCGTCGTTGCGCGAAAGGTTTGCGTATGTATCGCCAATGTCGCGGCCTACCATCGCCTTAACGATGTCCTGCTCATTTGTTGCGGCGGTAAGAACGGTTTTGACATACTTGCCGTCTTTCATGATAACAATCTCGTCCGTAATCTGGAAGATTTCGTTCATACGGTGTGAGATGTAGAGGATGACCTTGCCTTCTTCCTTAAGCTCAGCTATCAGCTTAAAGAGAATCTCAATTTCTGTGTCTGTAAGCGGTGCAGTCGGCTCATCAAACGCGATAACCGCAGAATTGCGGCGGTACGCTTTCATAATCTCGACCATCTGCTGATATGCAACAGAAAGCAAACCGACAGGCATCATCGGGTCAATCGGCAGTCCGAACTTGTCGATAATTGCCTGCGTGTCGTTGCGCAGCTTCTTCTTGTCCACCAAGAATCCGGCTTTAACCGGCAGGACTCCGGGGAAGATGTTCTCCGCGACTGAAAGCGACGGAATCAGCTGGCGCTCCTGGTAGATAACGCTTACTCCGGCATTAATCGCGTCGTTCGGGGAACCGTAATTCTGAACCACACCGTCAATACTGACGGTGCCTTCATCAGGTTTCAGGTCGCCGCTCAATATCTTGAGCAAAGTACTCTTTCCGGCGCCGTTTTCTCCGATAAGAGCAAGAACCTTTCCGGCTTCAGCGCGAAAGCTTATATCATCAAGCGCGCGGACACCGGGAAAAGACTTACCAATACCGGAAAATTCTAAAGACTGTGCCATAATATCCTTTCCTTTATTGTTTCTTAATTAATATAATATATCTTAAAATATTATAATAATCATCTTGAAAAGTGATAAGGTGCTTTTTTTCAAGCAACTCCCCTCAGCCGTGCGTTTTCCTGCCAACAGAAACCCCTCAAAAAGCTGTTTTCTCGTTTTTTTGTGCACTTCCAACAAGGTTTTATGCCTCATATTGTGCACTTTTACAGCAAACCTAACACTTTTGTTATTTTAACAGAGTGTAAACAAATTGTCAAGCAAATATTAATTCTAAAATTTTCCTATTGTTGTTTTTTGTAATTTTTACTATCGGTTTTTGTACTTTTTTTCACTGCGCAGGTGTTCGCAAAGCCTGAAATATACGCGAATTTTTTGCACCGCCTTGGTATCGTGCGGTAGTTTCTCGGCATGACCGATTTGTGTTACAGTTTTGTGCACTGTACGGCGGAAAGTATCCGCCGCCGCTGCCCTGCGCAGGGGCAATCAGCCTCCGGTTTCTCTATTTATGCTGCTTTGCGGGGTCGGCAAAAAGGCTTTTTCAGCGGATTTGCCTTGCCTTTTTGCTTTGCTTGCTTGCCAATAGCTCCGGCGTTTCGGCGGACGGTTTGTTGGCTTTCAGGACCGGTGGTTGGGTCCGGATTTTTGTTCACCGGAGGCGCCGGTGAGTGCGCAAACGTGCCGCTACGCGCGGCGGCGGTTGCTTTTTTCCGCTTCGCCGGAAAAAAGTAACCGAAAAAGGGTGACTTCTTTGTAAGGAAGCAAACACCTTTTCATACGGAAACTCGGCGGTAGGTGCGTTCAGCTGTGTGCCGGAGGGTGCGGTGTTTGTAATTGCGGCGAAGCTGCGCCTCGCCGCGCTGCTGAGCGCCTACGCGGCGGGCGGTTCCTTTCTTGTCTTGGCAAGAAAGGAACCAAAGAAGCCGCTTTTGGGCTTAGGCAGTCGCGTTGCGGCAAGTGAACGTGTCCGTACGTCCGAATTCAGACAGAGCTGCCGACTGACGGGCTTTAGCCCTATTTGCCAGAGATAAGTGCAGGCGGGTAGCAACCAGAATTTGGCGAAGCCAACCCGCACCGCGCCCTGCGCTGTTGCGTAGGCACCGCGCCCGCGTGTCCCGACGCGCAAAGCGCGGAGGTAGACGAAAGCACCCGACCGCACCCACATAGCAGGGTGCAGTGGTGCGACGCAAACGTCTGCGACAAACCAAACAAGGGACGTCAAGGACGCCGTCCCCTACGGAGATTGTTGTGGTAATGGGGCATTGCCTTGAACCGTGAGTTTTACCCACCGTAACCACAACACCCACCGCGTCGGGAGACGCACCATATTGCCGCACAATACGCGTCAGCAATCGTAGCAGCAATTACCTTCCGGTTGGCACCCGTAGGCAGTTCGCTGCAGGCTAAAGCATTACCCGAGTCTTCAACCCCTCGACAGGCTTTGCCCCTGCGTGCGGCGCAATGGAAGTGTTCGCCGCGACCACCGCAATACGTCGCGGGAAAAAGAATAAGCCTTACTCATACACCGCAGTTCCCGTATAGAAACAAGATTGCTTCTTCTAAAGAAGTCGCCCCTTTTTGGTTACTTTTTCCGGCGAAGCGGAAAAAGTAACCGCCCGCCGCGCAGGCGCTTAGCAGTGCGACGCTGCCAAGCTTCGCCGCAATTACAAACACCGCAACCCGCG
>JAISLF010000101.1 GCA_031260605.1 Oscillospiraceae bacterium | reverse complement strand
TTTCTTGTCTTGGCAAGAAAGGAACCAAAGAAGCCGCTTTTGGGCTTAGGCGGGTTACGGAGCGGCAAGTGTAGGTGTCCGTGCGTCCGAACCCTGACAGAGCTGCCGGCTGACGGGCTTTAGCCCTGTGTGCCAGAGGTAGGTGCCGGCGGGTGGCAACCGGAATTTGGCGAAGCCCACCCGCACCGCGCCCTGCGCTGTTGCGGCGGGCAATACCCCTCGTGTCCCGACGCGCAAAGCGCGGAGGCAGACGAGGGCACTCGCCGCACCTACAAAGCAGGTTGCAGTGGTCTGACGCAAAAGTCGGCGGCAAACCAAACAAGGGACGTAGGGGACGCCGTCACCTACGGAGATTGTTGTGGTAACGGGGTATTGCCTTGTACCGTAAGCTTGCACCAACCGCAACAACAACACGCGCCGCATCGGGAGACGCACCGCATTGCCGCACAATGTGCGGCAGCAATCGTAGCAGTAACATCCTTCCGGTTGGCACCCGACGGCAGTTCGCGGTAAGTTGAAGCCTTGCCCGAGTCACCCAACATTGCGACAGGCTTCACCCCTATGTGCGGCGCAGCGGAAGCGTTCGCCGCGACCACCGCGATACGTCGCGGGGAAAAGCACAATCCACATTGCCACTACCGCAGTTCCCGTATAGAAACAAGATTGCTTCTTCTAAAGAAGTCGCCCCTTTTTGGTTACTTTTTCCGGCGAAGCGGAAAAAGTAACCGCCCGCCGCGCAGGCGCTTAGCAGCGCGAGGCGGCGAAGCTTCGCCGCAATTACAAACAGGGCAGCTGCGCCGCAGGTCAACGGTTGCACCCAAGTAAAAGCAAATAAAGTGGCAAAGCAAACCCCTGGCGACCGGGATGGTCGCCCCTACGTCCGACAAAAAATCCGGCGGCAACCGCGACAAGGGACGCTGGGGGCAGCGTCCCCTACAAACGCAAAGCCCCACAAAAGCAAAATCGCTTCGCCCATCAAACCCTACATCCCCAAAAAACAAACAACCCTCCGACAAAAAGCCCCCAAAATAAAACCCCATCCTTATTTACCCATTGACACGCCGTTAAGTTTGCGCTATAATATAATGTCTTTGTGTGCGCCGAAAGCAATTTCGCCACGAATACAAAATATTTACCCGCGCAAACGCGGGATTTCAGGTTTTACTCAATGAAACAGTATGGACTAAACGAGCTGCGCGAGATGTTCCTCTCCTTTTTCGAGAGCAAGGGGCATTTACGCCTGCCGTCATTTTCTCTTGTCCCGCAGGGAGACAACTCACTTTTGCTCATAAACTCCGGTATGGCGCCGATGAAGCCCTGGTTTAAGGGCGAAACGGAGCCGCCGCGCCTGCGCGTTACGACGTGCCAGAAGTGTATGCGCACCGGCGACCTTGAAAACGTCGGAAAAACCGCGCGCCACGGCACTTATTTTGAAATGCTCGGCAACTTTTCGTTCGGCGACTACTTCAAGTCTGAGGCCGTTGCCTGGTGCTGGGAATTTCTCACCGTAACCGTGGGACTGCCGGCGGAGCTGCTGTACCCCTCCGTTTATGAGCAGGACGACGAGGCGTTTGAGATTTGGAACAAGCAAATCGGTATTCCTGCGGAGAAAATCACGCGTCTGGGCAAGGCGGATAACTTCTGGGAGCACGGACAGGGTCCCTGCGGCCCCTGCTCCGAGGTGTATTTCGACCGCGGCGAGCAGTACGGCTGCGGCTCGCCCGACTGCGGCCCGGGGTGCGACTGCGACAGGTTCATCGAGATTTGGAACAACGTCTTTACCCAGTTCGACAACGACGGCGCGGGCAACTACACCGAGCTGAAGCAGAAAAATATCGACACAGGTATGGGACTTGAGCGCCTGGCGGTTGTGTGCCAGGGCGTGAATAATCTGTTTGAGGTTGACACGATCGTCGCGATAACCAAAAAGATCTCGGAGTGCACGGGCGCGGCCTACGGTCAGTCCGCAAAGTCCGACGTGTCGCTGCGCATTATCACCGACCACATCCGCGCCGCTGTTATGATGATCTCAGACGGCGTTCTGCCGTCAAATGAGGGACGCGGCTACGTTTTGCGGCGGCTTTTGCGCCGCGCCGCGCGAAACGGCAGACTGCTCGGTCAGCGCGAGGTGTTTCTTGCGCGTGTAGCCGAGGTCGTTATTGAAAACAACAAAAACGCCTATCCTGAGGTCGCGGAGCACGCGGAGTTTATATTAAAGGTTGTCCGTGCGGAGGAGGAGTCGTTCTCCCGCACGCTTGAGTCCGGGCTTGCGATTCTGGACGGCTTTTTTGCCGCCGCCAAGACGCAAAACAGCGTTCAGCTCGCCGGAAAAGATGTGTTTTTGCTGTACGACACCTACGGCTTTCCGTACGATCTCACGGAGGAGCTTGCCGCAGAGGCTGGGCTGACGCTTGACCGCGCCGGCTTTGACGCTGAAATGCAGGCGCAGCGCGAGCGTGCGAGAAAAGCGCGCGCCGAAACAGTCGGCGACGTTTCGTGGGAGGGGTTTGACTTCGGCGACACACAGGTGACGGAGTTCACCGGCTATAACTCGCTTACTGGAGACGCCGCCGTTATTAACGCGGTGTCCGACGGGGAGGTCAGCGCTTTTGTTTCGGGCGAGGGGATTATTGTTCTGGACAAGTCTCCGTTTTACGCCGAAATGGGCGGACAGTCCGGCGACTCCGGCAGAATCGTTTCAGCAAACGGCGATACTGTATTTGTAGTTGACTCAACACGCAAGTCTAAGGGCGGAAAGTTCCTGCACAGCGGCAGAATCGTGTCCGGCAAGGGGCTTGCCGTCGGCGACAGTGTGACGGCAGAGGTGGATACTGCCCGCCGTCAGGCAATACAGCGCGCGCACTCGGCAACGCACCTTTTGCAGGAAGCGCTTGTTTCGGTGCTCGGAACCGGCGTTCATCAGGCTGGCTCCGCTGTTGAGCCGGACAGACTGCGGTTTGATTTCACACATTTTCAGGCGATGACTCCCGAAGAAGTCGCAACGGCTGAAGATAAGGTAAACGCCGCGATTTTAGCGGGAAGTCCTGTTGAAGTGCGCGAAATGCCGGTAGAGGAAGCTAAAAAGCTCGGCGCAACGGCGCTGTTCGGCGAAAAATACGGCGAGACGGTGCGCGTTGTGTCAATGGGCGATTCGATGGAGTTCTGCGGAGGAACGCACCTGACGAACACCGCGCAGGCGGGGTCGTTCATAATACTATCAGAATCTTCAATTTCTTCCGGCGTTCGCAGAATCGAAGCGGTTTGCGGAGCAGAAGCCTATAAAACATTCAAACAAATCCGCACTAATATGATCGCCGTTGCCTCAGTTCTCGGCGCTCAGCAATGGGAAGATGTAAAAAACGCCGCAGAAAAGCTCATTGAAGACAGCAGGGAACAGCGATTAATTTTTCGGCGTTTGCAAGCGGCAGCCGCTTTGTCAAAGGTAAAGGCGCTAATAAACGACGCGCCCGAAAAGGACGGCATACGACTTGTTTCCGCCGTGCTGGACGAAAATGCAGACGATCTCAAGGCTGTAACGGAGGCTCTGCGCTCCGAGGCTGACAATGTTGCGGCGCTGCTCGCGATTGCCGGCGCAGATAAAATCTCCTTTGCTGCGGTATGCGGCAAGGCGGCGATTGCAAAGGGCTACCGCGCGGGCGATATTATCAAAAAAGCCGCGGCGATTGCGGGCGGCTCCGGCGGCGGCAAGCCTGAAATGGCAATGGGCGGCGGCAAGGAAGTCGGCAAGCTCAGCGACGCCGTTGCGTCAATATTGGAGTAAACCGGAAGCGCCGCGTAAACCTCGGCGCGGCTGTATATAATAAACAAAAGAAACTTTAGGAGTTTGCGCGGCTAAGCAGCCGCAAGCATAAAAACATTTTGAAAAACCTTAGAAACATCGCAATTATTGCACACGTAGACCACGGGAAGACGACACTTATTGATGAAATGCTGAAGGAATCCGGCGTTTTCCGCGATAATCAGGACGTTGCCGAGCGCATTATGGACTCAGGCGACCTTGAACGCGAGCGCGGGATTACAATACTCGCCAAAAACACGGCAGTACGGCACGGGGACGTGAAAATCAACGTGGTAGACACGCCGGGACATGCCGACTTCGGCGGCGAGGTTGAGCGCGTTTTGAAGATGGTCAACGGCGTTTTGCTTCTTGTAGACGCGGCGGAGGGACCTATGCCGCAGACGCGCTTTGTTCTGGGCAAGGCGCTTGAGCTGGGTCACAGAGTTATTGTCGTTATCAATAAAATTGACCGTCCTGACGCGCGGATTAAAGAGGTTATAGACGAGGTTTTAGAGCTTCTCTTAGAGCTTGACGCGACTGACGAGCAGCTTGACAGTCCGATGATTTTCGCCTCGGCGCGGCGCGGTATCGCGTCGTACTCGCCGGACGTTGAGGGCACGGATCTTGCGCCTCTTTTTGAGACAATTCTCCAGTACATCCCGGAGCCGACGGGAGACGACGACGCGCCGCTGCAAATGCTGATTTCGTCGGTGGACTATAACGACTACGTCGGCAGAATCGCAATCGGCAGAATCGAGCGCGGCGTTATTCGCAAGAATCAGGACGTCGCGGTCGTGAGCTATGCTAACGGCGGCGCGCCTGTTCGCGCAAAGGCCGTGAATCTGTTCCAGTTCGAGGGCGTGACGCGCGTTGCGGTTGAAACAGCCGTCGCGGGCGATATTATCGCACTCTCCGGTATCGGCGACATCACGATCGGAGACACGATCTGTGACCCGGGAACTCCCGAGCCTTTGCCGTTTGTCAGCATATCTGCGCCGACGCTTGAAATGACGTTTTCGGTCAACGACTCGCCCTTTGCCGGGCAGGAGGGCAAATTTGTCACCTCGCGCCAGATTCGAGACCGCCTGACAAAGGAAACGCTAAAGGATGTTTCGCTGAAATTCACGGAGGAAGCCAATACAGACGCGTTCAAGGTCGCGGGGCGCGGTGAAATGCACCTGTCGATTCTCATTGAGACTATGCGGCGCGAGGGCTTTGAGTTTTCCGTTTCGCCGCCGCGCGTTTTGACTAAGGAGATCGACGGCGTGCTAAACGAGCCGATTGAGCTTGTTATAGCGGACGTGCCGAACGACGCCGCCGGAGCGGTAATCGAAAAGCTGTCCTCCCGTCGCGGTGATATGCTTGACCTGACGCCTGTCGGCAACCGCACAAAGCTGCGGTTTCTCGTGCCGTCACGCGGACTTTTCGGATACCGCAACGAGTTTTTGACAGACACGCGCGGCGAGGGCATTTTAGCCTCCGTTTTTGACCGCTACGAGCCGTTCAAAGGCTCAATCTCCCGCCGCGGTACAGGCTCGCTTGTGTCGTTTGAGACAGGAGTCGCCGTTGCTTACGGACTGTTTGCCGCGCAGGAGCGCGGACAGATGTTTATCGGCGCGGGAACTAAGGTTTACGCCGGAATGGTCGTCGGCGTTTCGCCGAAGTCTGAGGATATTTCGGTTAACGTCTGCAAGAAAAAGCAGCTGACAAACACGCGCGCCTCCGGAAGTGACGACGCGCTGCGCCTTGTGCCGCACAGAGTCCTGAGCTTAGAGCAGTGCCTTGAGTTCATCGCGGATGACGAGCTGCTGGAGGTCACGCCGCAGAGCCTTCGCCTGCGCAAGTCGATTCTCGACCACGGGCTGCGTCTGCGCGCCCGCTCAAAGGAGAAAGCAGGTTCGTAGTGGAAAGCAAATTCTTTGAAAAAAGAACAGGCGGTCAGCTGGAATACGACGGAAAGTACTTAAAGGTTCGGCTGGATGATGTTGAGCTTATAAACGGTCACGCGGCAAAGCGCGTCGTCGTCGAGCACCCCGGCGGAGTCGGAGTGCTTGCCGTAACGCCGAGGGGCGATGTTGTTCTGGTTCGTCAATACAGGTATCCTGTCGGCGAGGAGCTGCTTGAGATTCCGGCGGGAAAGCTTGAGCGCGGCGAAATTCCTCTGGACTGCGCTAAGCGCGAGCTGTCCGAGGAAACGGGCTATTCCGCGTCCGAATGGCAGGAGCTTGGGTTTATTTACACGTCGCCCGGCTATTCAGATGAGCGGCTGTACCTCTTCCGCGCCACAGGGCTGATAACCGGCGACGTTCACCCGGACAACGACGAATTCGTTGAGACGGTTGAAATTCCTTTTGCGGAGCTTCTGGCGCAGGTCAAAAGCGGTGCGCTTCGGGACGCAAAAACCGTTGCGGCGGCGGCAAGAGCAGCACTTGCCGATATAGCAATTTAATTTTTGATTGTCCTATTAATCAAAAATTGCAAGCTCCGGCGGCCGCCGCCCACAGGCGGCAAATTGCTATACAGCTAATGATTTTGCCGCCTCCGGCGGCAGAAATAGCGCAAGCTATTTCATATTAGTCCCGCAGGACTAATATGAATCACGTTGCTATATGTAGCCTGCTTTCCCCGAAGAAGAAAGCAGAATCGCGGCGCGTCACTGCATCGGCGCAAAGGTGTCGCAGCACGTTCCGGACGACGTGTCGGCGTTTGTGCCCTGCACCTGAATGTTGTGCGCCGTGCAGCAGTCAACAGCGTCGTGAAAGCGGCAGCCGGTGACATCGCAGACAACGCCTGAAAGGCGCGTTTTCTTCAGAGAATCGTCCTGCTGTCCTGCGCGCGGCATTTGGTCATTTTCTTTGCCGGGGCTGAAAATCGTCCCCTGACACTTGTAATCATTATCAGACATTGGTTAGTACCTCGTTTTAGTGGAAGTACTAATAGTGTTTGCTGAAATAACGGCATTTATGCAGGAGGTATAACATTGAGTATTTTTGCCATAGGCGACCTGCATTTATCGCTGTCCCTGCCAAAGCCGATGGACGTTTTCGGCGGCGAATGGGAGGGGTATGTTGAAAAAATAAAGCTCGGCTTTTTTACCGCCGGCATTCGCCCGAACGACACGGTCGTTCTTTGCGGAGACATTTCCTGGGCAATGAACATCAGCGAGGCGCTTGAGGATTTTCGATTTATAGACGCGCTGCCGGGTAAAAAGCTGTTTCTCAAGGGCAATCACGATTATTGGTTTGAAACGGCGGCAAAAACACGCCGTTTTTTTGAAGAAAACGGTCTTAAAGGCTTTGAGATTCTGAACAACAACCACTTCGCGGTTGAAACAGACGCAGGACTTGTCGCCCTTTGCGGAA
Source organism: Oscillospiraceae bacterium (assembly GCA_031260605.1). GTDB lineage: Bacteria > Bacillota > Clostridia > Oscillospirales > Oscillospiraceae > JAIRRO01. The sequence continues at coordinate 7,840 of JAISLF010000101.1, read as the reverse complement.
CGCGCGGCTGGCTGAATCCCGAGGTCGGCACAGGCAAGCTCACCGACGAGGAAATTGCCCTGAATAAAAAGGTCTCCGCCCGCGAGGTAATCCGCCTTGAAAATTCGCTGAAATCCGCAAGCGATTACAGCGCAAAAACAGGCGTAAGCTTTGCCGAAACCATCTGTTTTCTGCATTATCCGCCTCTCCTCGGCGGCGACGCAAACAGCGAAATGATTGCCGTCCTGCAAAAACACGGAATCAGGCGGTGCTACTTCGGTCATGTGCACGGCAAGCACAAAAAGCTCGCGCCGCGCTCCCCTGTCGGCGGAATTTCCTACAGTCTGATCTCGGCGGACAATATAGGGTTTACGCCGGTACTCGTGGTTTAGGGCGCCAGCCGCTGTCCGACAGCACAAATTCGTACACGAACCGATAGATTTCGCTCTGCCGGTAAAAACTATAGAGGTCGTATAGCCAATGTTTTATTATCTGGAAGGCAAGGTTGCCTTAATTGAAAACGGACTTGCCGTGATTGACATCGGAGGCGCGGGCTACGCTCTGCGCGCAAGCAGCCGTACGCTCTCCGCGCTCACCGTCGGCGAAAACGCGCGGCTGTACGTATACAACTATGTGCGCGAGGAGGCGTTTGAGCTGTACGGCTTTGCGGAAATATCCGAAAAGCGGCGGTTTGAGCTGCTGCTGACCGTCTCCGGAATCGGAACAAAGGTGGCGCTGGCGATACTTTCCTCCGTGGACGCGGCAAGTCTCGCGATTGCAATAGCCTCAGGCGACGAGCGGGTTTTGACCGGCGTTCCCGGCATAGGCAAAAAGCTTGCGGCGCGCGTTATACTCGAATTAAAGGACAAAATGGCAAAGGACAGCGGGCTTTTGGCGTCGTCCGGCGCGTCCTCCGCAGCGTTTTCCGGTCCCGGACAAAAGGCGGAGGAAGCGGCAATGGCGCTCGCCGCGCTCGGCTATACGCCCGGCGAGGTAGCGGGTATACTGCGCCGGCTGGATGTTAATGCGCTGACGGTGGAGGAGCTTATTCGGTTGGCGCTGGCGGAGTAGGTGCTGGCGGGGCGGTGGTGGTGCACCCTGCACTGTTGCGACAGCCACCGTACCCGCGTGTCACGACGCGCAAAGCGCGGAGTAGACGAACGCACCCGACCGCACCCGCATAGCAAGGTGCGTTGGTCTGCCGCAAACGTTTGCGGCAAACCAAACAAGGGACGTCGAGGACGCCGTCCCCTACAGGAGCGAGGCCCTTTGGCAACGGAGCACGCAACCGAACCGCAAGGCACACCCCACCACCGCGACAACACCCGCCGCGACGGGACACGCACCGCATTGCCGCACATTGTGCGGCAGCAATCGTAGCAGCATAGTCCTTCCGGTTGGCACCCGTAGGCACTACGCGGTAACATTAAGCCTTACCCGAATCACCAACGCCGCGACAGGCTTCGCCCCTGTGTGCGGCGGAGCGGAAGCGCTCGCGCACTCCACCGCGATACGTCGCGGGGAAAAGCACAATCACCATTGCCACAACCGCAGTTCCCGTATAAAAAAAGATTGCTTCTTCTAAAGAAGTCGCCCCTTTTTTGGTTACTTTTTTCCGGCGAAGCGGAAAAAAGTAACCGCCGCCACGCGCAGTGGCACGTTTGCGCGACCACCAGCGCTAATGGTGAAAAATAAAAATTCAGAACCAACCACCAGTCCTTAAAGTAAAAAACGTCCGCCAAAAGCTCAAGCTTTTGGCGGACATCACACCACGGCGAAAAAACCCGCCGAAAAAACAAAAGGAACCCAAATGGCAACAGACATTATCGACATTCACACAAAGGCCGGCAACGGCGGCAACGGCTCCGTGTCCTTTCACCGCGAAAAATATGTTATGGCGGGCGGACCGGACGGCGGAGACGGCGGACGCGGCGGAGACGTTTTTGTCGTGACGAATCCGAATGTCTCCACGCTTGATAAATACCGCTACACGCGCAAATTTCGCGCCGAAAACGGCGAGGACGGGCAGTCCAAGCTGCGCTACGGCAAAAAAGGCGACGATATTACGCTTGTCGTGCCGCCCGGAACGGTAATCCGCGACACTGATACCGGCGCTGTTATCGTTGACCTGACGTATGTCGATTCGCTTGAGAAAACCGACCGCCTTTCGATAAATCCGGACTCAAAGGAGCTGACGTACGCGCTCTGTCGCGGCGGTACGGGCGGGCAGGGCAACAAGCATTTCGCGAATTCCGTGCGTCAGGCGCCGCGCTTTGCTAAAGCCGGGCGGCTCGGCGAGGAGAAAAACATCACGCTTGAGCTGAAGCTGATTGCGGACGCGGGGCTTATCGGCTACCCGAACGCGGGCAAGTCCACGCTGCTGTCGGCGCTCACAAAGGCGCGGCCGAAAATCGCGAACTATCACTTTACAACACTGTTTCCGAACCTCGGAATTGTCCAGACCTATGACGAGAGCTTTGTTTTAGCGGATATTCCGGGACTTATCGAGGGCGCGGCGGAAGGAATCGGTCTCGGACACGAGTTTTTGCGCCATATTGAGCGCTGCCGCGTGCTTGTGCACATTGTGGATGTGTCCGGCAGCGAGGGACGCGACCCTATTACGGATTTTCGTATGATAAACGAGGAGCTGGAAAAATACAGCCCCCGGCTTGCCACGCTCCCCCAGATTGCGGTCGCGAACAAAATGGATATTTTGCCTGAGGGCTCTGACCTGGAGCAGAAATTCCGTGAATTCATCGAAGCGCAGGGTATACCGTATTTTGCCGTGTCAGGCGCGGCGCATACAGGACTTGAGCCTATGAAAAACAAGCTTGTTGAGCTTATTCACGACTCACCGGCGGCGAGCGTTTTCACTCCGGATTTCATTCCGGAGCAGGACGGCAGAACGAGCGCGCACGACCTTGTCATTACCCGGCAGGACGCGGGCGGCGGCAAATCCGTATGGATTATCGACGGCGAATGGCTTGACCGCTTAATGCGCAACGTCAATTTCGGCGAATATGAGCAGCGCCTGTATTTCAACACGACGCTTGAAAAGTACGGCGTGTTTAACCGCCTGCGCAAAATGGGCGTTGAAGCGGGAGATACGGTTATCACTGGCAACGCGGAGCTTGAGTGGGAGTAAGCGGGGGCTACTTACCGCCGCCCTGCTCTCCGAACTTCTTTTTGGTCCCGTCGGGATATATGATTACCGTGCTGTCGAGTGTCTGCCGTGCACCGCGCTTCCACTCCTCAAGGTACTCGCGTCGCAGAATCTCGCGCTCCGCCGCTTCGTCTGCTGTCAGCTCGCGCGTTCTTGCGATTGCCGTCAGCTCACTTATTCTATCCTTTTTTTCCTGATTCAAGGTGTATCTCCTGCGAAAAAACTTTTATTTCGCCCCCGGCGAATGAATCTAATCCGAAAAAACGGGGGAATTCATTTTCCCCGTTTTTTTACCGTATTCCCTCACTTTGACGGCGACCGGCACCCTTTGCAACAGCAAAAACCCGCCACGCCGTAAAAGTGGCACGAAGCGCAGAAAACTTTTACTTGACTTGCGGCCGATTTTATATTAATATAACTAAAGGTAGAGTAATCGCCAAGGCGTTACGCTCAATTACACGAGAACAATACTCGGAGGATCTATATAATGGTATTCCACATCAATATCAAAAGTCAGGCAGACGCCCAGGAAATCAATCAAATCGCAACCAAATATCCCTTTGACATTTGGCTTCACGGCAAATCCGGCCAGGTTGACGCAAAAAGCATCCTCGGTCTTATGCTCCTCGGTCTTGAGAATGACATCAGCCTTGTCGTTGAGGACGATGTTGACTACAAGCATCTGCAAAAGGACATCGAGAAGTACATCGGCTAATAATTAACCTGAGATACGTTTCAGGCTGCGCTGAGGCGCAAGTAAATTGTGCCTCAGCTTTTTGGTTTTGTCAGCACGTGTCTCTGTGCGCCGCAATTATTATGGTTGATTAGCTTTTCCGGTTAATCAATTGTAACGCATACTGTTTGAAAATCACGAAATAGTGGTGACCCTAATCGGTCGCCACTATTTTTGTATACCTAACGAGAGGCCGCTCGCCGTCGTGCGGAAGCAGTGCCGTAAAGCGGGACATATCCCTGCCGGAGCAGCAGCGCACAACGCCCGTGCGCCAAAAGACTTCGCGCAGTGCTGCGGCTTCGTCTGCCGCGCAGACAAGACCGACGGTCTGCAGGTGGTTCTTGTGGGGCAGGAGTGTCTGCAGGATTTCCGCGCGCGGCAGCGGCTTGACCCACGAGATTCCCATCGCTGGAGAGCTTTCGGCCGCGCCGCTCGGCTTTGCGATAAGACCGCAGTTTTTGCCGCGAAACACGCGGTTTCCCGTCAGCGGAGTTTCAAGCTCTGCGGTGTACAGCTCAAGCGTGAGCTGTGATAAATACCCGACCTCGGTGCTGTGCGGTATTTTCGCGCTTTCTGCCTCCATTATCGGCAAAAAGCGCTCACAAAAGGCGTTCACCGCGGAAAAATCCCCCGTGTCAACAAAAATGCCCTGGCACGAGTTGCACAAAAGCTGACCTGTTTCGGCAATGTTTTGCGCAAGACCGCGCAGCGCGTCGTCCGTTAACCCCGCCTGTGTGACGTAGCCGAAGCTTACCTTGTGTCCCCACTCGATTATGCGCGTATTCGGCGGGACAGTCCTCCTCAGCGCGGACACTGCCCCGTCTCCGCCCCAAACAACAACCGCGTCGGCGACGTTAATCAGCCTTGCGATATTTGTAATGTCGCTTGAGGAATAGTCAAACACATAGATGTATTCGGCAAGGCGCGGCTCCGCCGCAATCAGGCTCAGCAGCAGCTCAACGGAAAGTCCGCCCTCCTCTTTGGGCAACTTGAGTATATTGATGTTACCCGCTAAAAGTCCCTCTAAGACGCTGAAAACAGGCAGTCCGTCCGCATTTCCTGCAGCTATGTGAAACAGCGTGCCGAGCGGACGGATGTTTTTTCTGTCTTCGCCAAGCTCTGTGTTCAGCCGTTCCCTTAGTGCTTCAGCGCAAAACGATTCCTGCGCCTGCGCAAGGTAGCGTCTGCTCATTTCTCCGGAAATTCCAAGCTCAGAAAGTCGCCGCAGAAAATACTCCGCGTCAAGCTCCGTCACAAGGCGGTTGCACGCCGCGATTACAGTTTCGGGCAATAGCGCGGGCTTTTGCAGCGTCGCCAAAATGCGTACTTCCAGTGTGTCGAGCACCGCGCCGCACTCGCTCTGCGATAAAATTTTGCCGTTAACAAGGTTCATTTTGCACCTGCCGAGAGGTCGGTCAGCAGTTCGGAAGCGTCCGCCGAACAGGTCTTAATATCAGCCAGCCCGACGCGCCCAAGCACCTCAAACCACGGCGCTGCATTACCGCAACCGCAGCTTTGCCCGCTGTGCAGCACAGCAAGATCATCTGTTAAAATGCTTGTAAAGGGCATTGTGTTCATCAGCGGCGTGAGAAGATTCAGCAGTCCCGGCGTACCGTCCGCAACAGGCAGAAGCGTTACCGGGTCGCGGATAATAACGCGCGAGTATATCGGCACGTGGAAATGATGGTTTGCGCAGTCCTCAATCGGCACGGGGTGCTCAACGGCGCTGAAATACTCCTTTATACGCGTTTCACCGATACCCAAAACCTCCTGAGTCAGCGCGTAAAGCTCAGGTTTTTCGAGCCGCTCGGTAAAAAACTGCTTCCACCCTCCGCCAAGCAGAACAAGAGACTTCGGGTGCAGCTTCAGGCGGATTCCGCGCGATTTCAGCTCTTCCAGCAGAAACTTAAAGTATGCCGGCAGCCCAAGAATCCGCACGGGCAGTCCCTGCTTTTCATATTTGACCAGCGCGGAAACAAGCCCATCAATATTCAGCTCGTAGCTCTGCCCGGTGTCGCGCAGGGCGTATTCCCTGTGAATTCCCGGCGCTGTAAAGGTTATCGAATACACAAATTTCGCGACGGCTGTTTTGTTGTGCCGGCTCGGCTCATAGCCCAGCACAATGTAGTTTGTCGGCCGCAGGGACAGCATTTTGTGCGCAAGCATAAGCCGCGCAAGCATTCCCGCGCCGCGAATTGCGGTTGTAAGGTCAAACCCGTTCACACTGACCGCATTCCCGCTCGTACCGGAGGACGATGTACTCATCAGCAGGCGCTTTTTCGGGACGGAGTACATCGGGTGGCGTTTCAGATAAAGCGTCGGAATCGGCGGGATTTTGTACAGGTCGGAGCTGTCGCGCAACTGCTCCGGCGAAAACCCGCGTGAGGAGAGAAGCGCCGCGTATTCCGGACATTTTTCGGTGTGGTGACGCAGGTTTTCCTGTTTTGCACGCAGAAAAAGCGCGTCAGTTTCCGCCGCGTTATATGGTTTTCGTCTGTAAAACAGCTTTAGTGTGTTGGACATATGTTAAGCCTCCGTTTGTAGTGCACTCACCCGCACATTGCGTTCAGATTTCCCAGCAGGCGCGTCACGTATGACATATTGTCCTCCGCCGCCTCCATTGTGTACACCGTGCGCACCTCCGCGCCTGTTTCGCGTGCAAGTGTATCGGCAACGGCGCTTGAAAACGTGAACTCGGAGAGAATTACCTTGACGTTGTTTGCAATTACAAAGTCAATTAGCTCCGCCATTTGGCGCGCGGACGGCTCGCCCTCCGCATAGATGTTCTCAATCGGCACCTGGCGGATTCCGTAGTCCCGCGCGACGTATCCGAACGCGTCGTGCGAGGTTACAATTGTGTCCACGCCGAACTCCCCGAGCCGCTCTGAATACTGCGCCGAAACGCCCTCGATAAGCGAGATAAGCTCCGCCGCGTTTTCTGTAACTGTACTTATTGCACCCGCTGCTCCATCAAAAAAGGCAAGCAGCGCGTCGCGAACGTTTTCACAGACTCCGATTGCCGACTTCGGCGACATCCATATGTGCGGGTCGGTCGCACCCTCCGGCGTTACAATCGGCGTAAGCCCCTGCGTCGCAAGGACGACAGTGCCGCCCGTCGCGCCGGTGATTTTATCGAGCCAGTCGTCCATACCAAGCCCGTTTCGAATAACAAGCGAGGCGGTGCGGACGCGCTCAACGTCGCCCGGCGTCGGCTCATAGTCGTGCGCCTCAATGCCGGGCGGTATCAGGCAGGAGACCTCCGCCAGACCGCCCGCAAGGTCGCGCGTTATCTCATACAACGCGTCTGTCGTTGTGACAATCAAGGGCTTTTGCCCGGCTGAGGGCTGCGGTTTGCCGCCCGTGCAGGCGGCAAGGAGTGCTGCGCTCAGGCAGAGCAGCGTCAAAACTGCCGTTATTTTGAGGATTCGTTTTGTCAAGGGTTTTTCCGTGTTTTGGTGATTTTTTTGAATGTAAGAAGATTATAGCACAGGACGGGCGGTTATTCAAGGGGAAAAGGGCGGTTTTTTGCCTAAGGGTTTTGGCGGGCGGTGTTGGATTTAAGGACTGGTGGTTATTGCTGCTTAATGTTTGTTCACCAGGGGCGCGGGTGCGTGCGCAGAAGTGACACTACGCGCGGCGACAGTTACAGTGTGGGCGGGTGCACCCAGCTGTGCGCCGCGGGTTGCTATGTTTGTAAGTAGGGCGAAGCTGCGCCTCGCGTCTCTGCTTTACGCCTGCGCGGCGGGCGGTTCCTTTCTTGCTGCGGCAAAGCGAGGGTAAAAGGGCTTTTTTTCATTTAGGCGGGCTTTTTGTTTGACTTTGGTGCGTGCCGCTGTGCGCCGGGGTTGCGGTGTTTGTAATTGAGGCGAAGCTGCGCCTCGCCTCACTGCTTTACGCCTACGCGGCGGGCGGTTCCTTTCTTGTCTTGGCAAGAAAGGAACCAAAGAAGCCGCTTTTGGGCTTAG
>JAISLF010000089.1 GCA_031260605.1 Oscillospiraceae bacterium | reverse complement strand
AGAGCGCCTGCGCGGCGGGCGGTTACTTTTTCCGCTTCGCCGGAAAAAGTAACCAAAAAGGGGCGACTTCTTTAGAAGAAGCAATCTTTTTTTATACGGGAACTGCCGTGGTGACAATGCGGATATGTGCTGTTCCCCACGACGTATTGCGGTGGAGTGCGCGAGCGCTTCCGCTGCGCCGCATGCAGGGTCACAGCCTGTCGCGGCGTTGGTGGCTCTGGTAAGGCTTCAACCTGCCGCGAACTACCTACGGGTGCCAACCGGAAGGTAATTGCTGCTACGATTGCTGCCGCACATTGTGCGGCAATTGGGTGCGTGTCCCGACGCGGCGGGCATTGTTGTGACGGTGGGGGCAAACTTACGGTTTAAGGTAATCCTCCGTTACCACAACAATCTCCGTAGGGGACGGCGTCCTCGACGTCCCTTGTTTGGTTTGCCGCAGACGCTTTGCGTCAGACCACTGCACCCTGCTATGTGGGTGCGTTGGGTACGTCCGTCTACCTCCGCGCTTTGCGCGTCGGGACACGCAACTATTTGCCTGCCGCAACAGCGCAGGGCGCGGTGCGGGTCGGCTTCGCCAAATTCTGTGGGCACCCACCTGCACTTACCTCTGGCACATAGGGCTAAAGCCCGTCATTCGGCAATTCTGTCCGGGCTTGGACGCACGGACACCTACCCTTGCCACAACGCAACCCGCCTAAGTCCAAAAGCGGCTTCTTTGGTTCCTTTCTTGCCAAGACAAGAAAGGAACCGCCCGCCGCGCAGGCGCTCAGCAGAGAGGCGAGGCGCAGCTTCGCCCTACTTACAAACACCGCAACCACGGCGAACAGCTGAACGCACCAAAGTCAAAGCAAAACAAAACGGCGAAGCACGCCCCCTACAGAGAAAAATCCCCGAAAAAGGCAAAGCCCCCGCCTCCCTGCGCCACAGAAATATGCCGACACCCAAGCAGAAGCAAAAGAAAACGCCCCGCCGCAGGCAAAAGCCCCTGTGTTTGTGAACTTACTGTAAATCCCGTCTGACCGCTTGCTATTTAGAACTTTGTGTGATATAATGCAGAATGCGGAATGTTTAATGCGGGCATAGCCCCAAAATGCGGCATTTTGCAAATCATAGACACAACATGAGTATAAATGCGGCGCAAACACGAAAAGGACTTTCTTTTTTTAGATGACGACCTGCCTGAGGACGACTCGGATGACGGGCTTTCAGATGATGCGCTTTACGAATATGACGATGAGTATGACGACTTCGGCGAGGACGAAGATCCTGAACCGGTGCGCGAAAGACCGGCGCGGGCGCTGTTGCGCAGCCCCTCCGTTCCGAAAGCCGCAAGGCGTGTTATCGCGCTCGTTCTTGTGCTCTCGGCGGCGTTTGTCGGCACAATTTACTTTGCGGGCGGCGGCATTTCGCTGACTGCCGCAAAAAATGCAGTCTGGGTGCTGAGGCACGGTGAGAACTGGCAGAACGAGGCGCTTTCAGATTATAACGCCGTCTCAAAACAAATGGCGCACTATTCCGTTAATGCGGGTAGGTTTGGCATTGAGATTTGGGAGGCTTCCGGCAGACTTACGGAAAGATATGTCCGTCCGTTTGACAGCCCGGTTATAACCGCCTCGCCGAACGGAAAGCAGGCGGCGGTGTTCGGTTTTTCGGGCAGCACGCTTGTGCTGTTAGACAGATTCGGCGTTGCGCAGGATATGACGCTTGCGGAAATGCTGAATTCTCCGGGGTTTGCGCTTGAGTCAGGCGGATACGGTCAGATTGTCGCCGTAAGTCTGCAAAATTCCGGGTATTTCACCGTTGTAACGGAAAATACGGCGGCGGCGCGCGCACAGGGTGTGGGCTACGGAGCGTTTGAGATGTATGTTTTCCGCTCGGAGAAAAGCGGCGTGACCTCGCGGGGAAAGCTGTTCTCGGTGCAGGGAGAAAACGTCTGCGCAGCTGCGTATTCGCATAAGGATAATCTGATTTTGTATGCGGCGGTAACGGCGCAAGGCTCGGTGTTTCGCGCGTACAGCATTGAAGAGCGAAAGGATAAGCTTGTTCTGGAGTATCCGCAGACAGTCATTTACGCGATTGAGTATTCGGAAAAGGACGGCGGCGTTACGCTCAAAACCTCCTCCGGAGATATGGCGGTTGCGGCAGTTGAGTTTGCGGGCAGCAAGACGCTAAGCTCAGAATAAAATGGTTTTTACAGCCGCAGCAGTCCGTGATTTTCGGATGTGCGGCGGCGTATAAATAAATTTGTTACTTTGCCGTAGAAAAAGGTTTGAGGTGCTGTGTGCTTATAATATTGGATATTGCAATAGTTGCACTGCTTATTTTCGCGCTTGTGCGCGGATATAAGCGGGGAATGGTTCGCGGAGTTTTCGGCTTTGTCTCGATTATTGTCGCGGTTATACTCGCGCAGTCTATTTCCGTTGCGTTTGCCCCGCGCTTTGAAGACGCGATTCGCCCCTTTATCGGCGGTCAGGTAGACAGCAAAATGCAGTCGATCCTGTCGCCAAAGGACAAGACGGAGGAAGAGCCGATTGCTTCGACCGCGGAGAGCGAGGACGCGGCTTTTGACAACGGAAGAAGCGCTGAGGATTTTCTTCGCGAGCTTAACGAGACGGACCCGACTGCGATAAAGCGCGATCCGCGCGTCGCGGGATATTGCGTGCTGCGCTCTCTCGGTATACCGCCCGGACTGTCGGACAAAATCGCGACAAAAGTCGCCGAGGTTGCAAAAAGCGTAACCTATGACGACTTAAACCGCCAGCTCGGAGACAGGCTGACGGCGATTGTAACGCGTTGTCTGGTGTTTCTCGTTGTGTTTATCCTGATAATGATAATCCTGACGATTATCGCGAACCTCATTAAGCTCACCTTTAACCTGCCCGGTCTGCGGCAGGTGGACGGGCTGCTCGGCTCGGCGTTTTCCGTGCTGAAAATGCTGTTGTTTCTGTTTGCCATAACAATTATTCTGCGCTACGCGGGCATACTAAAGCCTGAGATAGTCGAAAAAACATCACTGCTGAATGCGATTTCGCAGCACAACCCGATTGCTAATCTGCTGGGTATATAATTACTGCTTGCCGGGCGCAAACGTCACGGCGAAATAAAAGGGCTTCTGCGTTTTTTATGAAAAAACTGATTTATAACATACCAAATCTGATTTCAGGCGTTAGAATTGCTCTTGTGCCCGTATTCATCGCGGTATATCTGCTTGAAAAAACGGAAATTAAGATAACCGCGATAATAATTTATGCGGCTGCCGGCGTTTCAGACTTTTTGGACGGGTATATTGCCAGAAAGTTCAAGCTTACGACAAAGCTCGGCAAGGTTCTTGACCCGCTGGGCGACAAGCTGATGATGGTTTCCGCCCTTGTGATGATAACGGTGGACCGGATAATTCCCTTTTGGGCGGCAGCTGCCGTTATCATCAAGGAAGCGATGATGGGAATCGGCGGGCTGATAATATCCCGCCGCAATAATAAGGACATTCCGCCGTCTAACATCATCGGCAAAATTTCGACGGTGCTGTTTATTGCGGCGTGCCTTACGCTTATGCTGCTGCGCGGCATTTTGTCAATGACGGTTAGAACGGTAATTATCGTGATACCTGTTGCGTTTATGCTTGTCGCGTTCGGCACATATGTCAATACCTACATAACCTTTATGAACAGGGGCAGGGCGGAAAACCTTGCCTTAGCACGGGCGGAAACTGCGGCACAGGCAGCTGAACCGCGTGACAGATAGCCGCTGTAACGGCGGCATTGCCGCTAAACACAAGAAGCGGGACGGTACGCTGCCCCTGCGGCTCATATCTTTAACTACTACTGACGACTGTATACAAAAGTCAAATTCGTTTTATCCGGAGGTAAAACGCATATGCAATTACCTGTTTGCTGCAAATGCAAAAAACGACCGGCATCGGTCTTTATAACCAAAAAAGAGGAGAACGGCCACACGACGGACGAGGGCTACTGCATCGTTTGCGCAAGTGAGATGAAGCTGCCGCCCGTTGAGCACGCCCTGAAGCAGATGGGCATAACGCCTGAGGCCGTGCGCGATATGTTTGACAATTTTGACGCAATGCGCGAGTCGAATCCTGACGCGTGGAATGAGGTGCAGGAGGGGTTGTCACACGGCGGCGCAATGCCGTTTCTAAACGGACTTTTCGGCAATTCAGAGGATTCCGGTGAGGAGAGCGAGCAGGAATCCCAGTCTCCGGCGGAAGACGACTCAGACGAGGAGGAGGACGACGGCAATAACCAATCCGCGCCTCCCGCGCGGTGGAACGGGGGATTCCCCGGAATGATGCCGCCCTTTGGTATGCCCGGAATGCCGCCTATGCAGGGTCAGACCCCGCCCAACGGCGGAGGTCCGAACAGACCCGGCGGACGTCCGCCCAAAGTGAAGTATCTGAAGAATTTCTGCGTAAATCTGACGGAAAGAGCGCGCGAGGGCAAGCTGGACGCGTGCGTAGGTCGTGAGGACACTCTGCAGCGCCTGATTCAGATACTAAACCGCCGTCAAAAGAACAATCCCTGCCTTATCGGCGAGCCGGGAGTCGGCAAAACCGCCGTTGTTGAAGGACTTGCGCAGAAAATGGCGATCGGCGACGTGCCGTCGCGCCTGCGCGGCTTGGAGCTGTATATGCTCGATATGACGGCGCTGGTGGCTGATACGCAGTTTCGCGGGCAGTTTGAGGGACGCGTCAAGGGTCTTGTCGAAGAGGTCAAGCGGCTTGGCAACGTGATTCTGTTTATCGACGAGGTACATCAAATCGTCGGCGCGGGCGACCGCGACGGCGCGATGAACGCCGGAAATATGCTGAAGCCCGCCCTTTCGCGCGGAGAAATTCAGGTTATCGGCGCAACGACGTTTTCCGAATACCGCAAGTATATTGAAAAGGACAGCGCACTTGAGCGCCGGTTTCAGCCGGTGTCTGTCTCCGAGCCGTCTATTGCGGACGCAACGGAAATTCTTGTTGGCATTAAGCGCTACTATGAGGACTACCACAACGTAGTAATCCCGAACGAGGTGGCGCACCAGGCGGTTTTGCTGTCCGAGCGGTACATTACGGACAGGTTCCTGCCGGATAAGGCAATCGACCTTATCGACGAGGCAAGCTCAAGCGCGAATCTCATAAACCCCGCGGTTGAAAAGCTGCACGCGCTGGAACGTGAGGAAAAAACGCTTATTTCAGAGCGCGAGAGAATGCTTGCCGCCCCGGCTGACGGGAGCGACTATGAGCGAATCGCCGCGCTGCGCACACGCCAAATGCAGATTCTGTCCGAAATTGATAGTATTCGGCGGGACAATCTGCCTGTGCTGTCGGTCAACGACCTTGCGCGCGTTATTGAGCTGTGGACGAAAATCCCTGCCGCAAACATCGAGCAGGAGGAAAACAAACGCCTGTTTGAGCTGCCGAACCGCCTGAAATCCCGAGTTGTCGGGCAGGACGAGGCAATTGAGGCGGTGTGCGACGCAATCGCGCGCTCGCGTCTCGGCGTTTCGACAAAAAGAAAGCCCGCTTCGTTTATTTTCGTAGGCTCAACCGGCGTCGGTAAAACAGAGCTTGTAAAACAGCTTGCCAGCGATTTGTTTGACGACCCGGAAAGCCTGATTCGCTTTGATATGTCCGAGTTTATGGAAAAGCACACTGTTTCGCGGCTTATCGGCTCTCCCCCCGGCTACGTCGGGTATGACGACGCGGGGCAGCTCACGGAGAAAATCCGCCGCCGCCCGTACAGCGTTATTCTGTTCGACGAGATTGAAAAAGCCCACCCGGACGTGCTGAACATTATGCTGCAAATTCTCGACGACGGACGGCTGACAGACGCGCAGGGGCGTAACGTAAACTTCTGCAATACCGTGATTATAATGACGACGAACGCCGGCAGCCACAACGCGGCCTCCTCCGTCGGCTTTAACAGAACTGCCTCCGAGCAGTCCAAGGAAAAGTCGGAAAAGGCGCTGCGCGACTTTTTGCGGCCGGAGTTCATTAACCGTGTTGACGAGATTATATACTTCAACAAGCTGTCGAAAGAAGATTTTGCGGGTATCGCGCGGATTATGCTGGGTGAGCTTGTCGCGGCGCTTGCAGATAAGTCAATCACACTGAATTACGACGACTCTTTGGTAGATTACCTGGTTGAGCATGCGTATTCGGAGATTTACGGCGCGAGAAACCTGCGCAGGTTTATACAAAAGAGCATTGAGGACGCGATCGCAAAGGAAATAGTCGCAAAGTTCGGCGAGAAGATTACGACGGTGTCTGTGGGAACGGACAAGGAAGGCAAGCTGGTTATCACCAGCGCGTAATTGCCGTACAATACAACAAACTATATAAAAGCAGCCCGCCGAAATTCGGCGGGCTGCTTTTTTGCCGGAGGCTACACGGCAAGGGTTCCGTTTTCGTCCTCCTGCAGCAGTAGAATCTGCTGCTCCTGTCCGTTTTCGGCGTTGATATACACGATAACGTGCGCGCCGTCCTTGTTCTCGCACTTAAACTCGTGGCAGAACACCTCGTTTTTGCCGCCTGTCGGTATAATTGCAAGTCCCTCGGAAAGAACGGTCAGCGATTTTGATACCTTTGCCTTTGCGTCCTCCGCCGAAATGCCGGGAGCCGGAATTTCGCGCTCGCGGTGGTTCATAACATAGCCCTGTCCCTCAAAGCTGACAATTGTGCCGTTGTCCCGCGCGACAGCAACCTTTATAAGGTCGGGGTAAACGATAACGTCGTTTTGCATATGCGCAAAGTTAATTGTGATAACATCGTCGTTTGTCATATAGTAGCTTTCCTTGAGGTTCTCGTAGCCGTGCTCCGCGAGAAACGCTTTTGCCTTTTCAACTGCCGCCTCAGCGTCTATCTTCGCCTCCTTAGGGTCATAGGAGGAATATGAGTTAACAATATATCCGCCCGCCTTAGAGACCTCAACCGTGACCTCCGCGCCGCCCGATTTCCCGCTGAACATATAGACCGGCAGGTTTCCGGAGCGCTCACCATCAAGCTCTAAATGGTCAATCACTGAAAATTCAGAGGCTTTCTTTTCGGCGTCCTCTTTAGAAATTTCCTCCGCGCCCTCCGTCAGCTTCGGCTTAATGCCGCTGATGTGCGAGGAGAACGGCCCGTCATATATGAGCGTCGGAATTTCGGGGAACTCCTCCTCGGAGACCTTGAGCGTATCGAATATTGCGCCTTGATTTTCTTCGGATTGCACTGCCTTTTTTGCAAGGTGGTCAAGCTCGGAAACGGACATTGAGCCGTCGTTTATCTTGGCAAGTACGCCCTGCAGGTTGTTCGACAGCACGCTTGTAACGTCAGAGAGCTTCGAGAGGTTTTCTGCCTCCGCCGCTGTCAGCGTGTCGCCGCGCGCCGTCTTTTTCGCCAAGCTAAAGGCGTAATCGCCGACCTGGCAGATAAAGTCAGACGTTTTGGTCATATTTCTGTCTGAATTCGGCAGCTCGGAGAGCGAGGCTGTTGCCTCCTGCGCCGTGGCGTTAATCTCCATACAGGTTTCGGTGATGTAGCCGGAGGTGCCGGATGAGCGCGTTTTTTGCAGAGTAGAATCAAGCTTTGAAAGATCCTGCGCAAGCTCGTTAAACGCGTGCTTGTAGTGGTTTACAACGTATCGGCGGTAATTTTCCGCGCGCCCGTGTTCTATTATTAAAAAGCCCGCGAGCACGGCCATTACGCCGACGGCAAACGCCATAACGATTGCGGCAAGGCGCGTGCGCGGGTTGATTGTGTAGGTTTTGTTCATTGATTTGCTCCTTGTGGAAGTGGCGGGGGTGTCTTGAATTATAGGATTGGCAGGAGGACGGGGATTATTTAATGGCGGGGTTACCGGTGGGTTACAGTTTTTTCAGTAGGGGGTGGGTTAAGGACTTTTGCTTGGTTTTGCTTAATGCTTGTTCACCAGGGGCGCTGGTGTTGGCGCAGAGGTGCCGCTACGCGCGGCGGCGGTTACTTTTTTCCGCTTCGCCGGAAAAAAGTAACCAAAAAAGGGGCGACTTCTTTAGAAGAAGCAATCTTGTTTTATGCCGGGTGGGATTATGCTGCAATGTAGTCCCTGCCCACACCGCAACAGGCGCGGAGTAGCGTCCGAATGCTTTAGCCCAGCCGCACGCAGGGGCGAAGCCTGTCACGGTGCTAAAGACTTAGGTATGGCAGTAGGTTGCCGCGAGGCGCGGTGGGGGTGGTTACCGGAAGGACGTTGCTGCTACGATTGCTGACGCGCGTTGTGCGGCAATACGGTGCGTGTCCCGTCGCGGTGAGGGGTGTTGTGGCGGTTGGTGTGAACTTGCGGCGCAGGATGTCCCCGTTACCACAACAATCTCCGTAGGGGACGGCGTCCTCGACGTCCCTTGTCTGGTTTGCCGCAGACTTTTGCGTCAGACCATTGCACCCTGCTATGTGGGTGCGGTTGGGTGCGTCCGTCTTTCTTCGCGCTTTGCGCGTCGTGACACGCGGGTGCGAGGGTAACCGCAACCGCGCTGAGCGCACACTTGCCTTAAGCCAATACATAGTGGAGACCACCGCGGAACGCGGTGGTCAGTCCGCTGCACCTGCGGCACACGCACCGCATTGCCGCACAACGCGCGGCAGCAATCGTAGCAGCATAGTCCTTCTGGTTGGCACCCGACGGCACCTCGCGGCAAGTTGCAGCCTTTCCCCAGATACCCATCCCCGCGACAGGCTTCGCCCCTGCGTGCGGCGGTGCTCAGGCATTCGCGCACTCCACAGCAATACGTCGCGGGGAAAAGGACAATTTTCCTTGTCCCACTGCAGTTCCCGTATAGAAAAAAGATTGCTTCTTCTAAAGAAGTCGCCCCTTTTTGGTTACTTTTTCCGGCGAAGCGGAAAAAGTAACCGCCCGCCGCGCAGGCGCAAAGCAGCGC
>JAISLF010000088.1 GCA_031260605.1 Oscillospiraceae bacterium | reverse complement strand
ATATCTGCTTGAGGGCGTCGGGGCGATGAACGTCACGGCAACGCCGCAGACGGGAGGCGGTTTCGCCGACAGTCAGGGCAAAATCACATGGAATCCGGTCACATCTAAGCTGGACATTGCGGCAGGACTACCTGTCGGCACCTACAAAATGCGGCTGACGCTGCAGGATGAGTCCGCCGTAGATCATCTTGACTTTACGCTTGACGTTCAGGCAAAGCTGCCGTCAATCACGGGAAACACCTCGCTGACGCTGAGCGACGGCTATGCCTCAACGCAGACAAGCCCGTTCACCGTCACCGGTTCGGGGTATGTTTCGGTTACGGTAATCCAGGATCCTGGCGCCGGGTATCCGGGCTATATCTACTGGAACAACGCCACAAAGAGCCTGAAAATTGACGCGGGCGTTCCTGTCGGAGTATATCATTTGACGCTTCGCGCGCAGAACGGATACCCCACCATTGACGATCCCTTCATTTTCGAGCTGCCCTTCACGCTGACTGTCGAGCCAAAGTTCCCTGTTATAATAGGCGACACCGCAAAGACGGTTTACCTCGGGTACACAGCAACGGAAACAAATCCGTACAGCATAACCGGAACAATAACAGAGGGAATCCAGTTTGTGACGCTCATAAGCGCGTATCCGCAGATTACCTACAGCAACTCGCGTATAACGATTGCGCCGGGGCTTGGTATCGGTACATATACGGTAAAGCTGAGAGCCGCAAACATCGCCGGCGCGGTAGAGTACGGGTTTACGCTGACCGTCAAGGCGCTTGCGCCGCAGATTTCCGGCGTAACAAAGATAACGCTTCCGATCGGCTATGCGGAAACGTCAACAGCGGCATATGAGATTACCGGCAGCGCGCCGCTTAACGTCACGCTGAGTAATGACTACGGCGGCAAGCTCGTTTGGAATAGCGGGTCAAAAACCGTTACGATAAAGTCCGGGCTTTCGTCGGGAATGTACACAACGGTTCTGCGGGCAACAAACGGCACCCCTCCGAATGCGGAGCTTGTTTTGACGATTATTGTCGGCGAGCCTCCGGAGATTACAGGTCCGTCGCAGATGACGCTGACACTGGGCTATGCCGCAACCTCAACCGGAGCGTTCGGTCTGTTCGGAGATCTTCCAAGCTCGGCAATTTCGCTGAATAATAGCTACGGCGGCATGATTACGTGGAACGTAGCAGCAAAAAAGCTGAACATAGCGGCGGGGCTTGGGCTTGGCGAGTACCCGGTAACTTTGTCCGGGACTGTCGGCGATATGACGGCGAATAAAACCTTTACACTTTCGGTTATTGCTCCTGTTGTTATCACGCCCGCGCCGAAAATATCAGGGCCTGCGGCGCTTGAGGTAACACGCTGGTATAAGGCGACCTCAACTGGCGCGTACACAATAACAGACGCAGCGGCGAGCGCCGTCACGCAAAACACAACCCACGGCGGCAAAATCACCTGGAACGCCGCCACGCGCAAGCTTGATATTGCGCCCGGACTTAGCGACGGCGTGTATTCGGTGACGCTCAGCGTCACAAATGCGACAGGAACGGCAAGCACGACCTTTAAGCTCACGGTTAAGGCGCCGGCAAATCCGTTTACGGATATAAAGCCCGGCGACTGGTACTATGACAATGTTCTGTATGCCTACTATAACGGTCTGTTTTCCGGCGTAACGGATACAACCTTCGGTCCCGGAGTGGCGACGACGCGGGCAATGGTTGTTATGGTGCTGTACAAGCTTGCGGGCGCGCCCAAGGTCACGGGTAGCTCCGGTTTTACGGATGTGGCAAGCAGTGACTATTTTTCAACGGCATTAACGTGGGGTGTTCAGAATAAAATTGTCAGCGGAGTCGGAGAAGGTCTGTACGCGCCGTACAACCAGGTAACGCGGCAGGATTTTGCAGTAATTCTGTACAAATACGCGCTTTATGACGGTAAGGCGACGGGAAAAGAGGTTCTGCCGTCACTGACGTTTGCGGACACGGCAAATATAAGCGATTACGCCAGAAAAGCGGTTGCGTGGTGCTACGCAAACGGCATTGTAACCGGCAAGTCCGGCAATACGTTTGACCCGAAGGGACAGGCGACTCGCGCCGAGGTCGCGACTATGCTTAGAGGGTATATGAATATGAAGTAACGTCCTTTGGCAGGGCATTGGAAAAGTAGCCGCCTGCGAGAACCGGGTTCTCGCGGGCGGCTGCTTTTTTTTACTTTTAGGACTGGTGGTTGGTTCTGGATTTTTGTTTGACAATAGCGCTGGTGGCAGCGCAAACGTGCCGCTTCGCCGGAAAAAAGTAACCAAAAAAGGGGCGACTTCTTTAGAAGAAGCAATCTTTTTTTATGCCGGGCACAGCTGTCGCTGCAAGTAGGTGCGTTCCCGCACCGCGACAGGTGCGGAGTAGCGTCCGAACGCCCTCGTACCGCCGCACGCAGGGGCGAAGCCGGGCGCGGGGCTAAAGACTTAGGTAAGGCTGTGAGTCACCGCGAGGTGCGGTGTGGGTGGTAACCGGAAGGATGTTGCACGGACGATTGCTGACGCACGTTGTGCGGCAATGTGGTGCGTGTCCCGATGTGGCGAATGTTGTTGTTGCGGCGGGTGCAAACTTACGGTTCAAGGCAATGCCCCGCTATCACGACAATCTCCGTAGGGGACGACGTCCTAGACGTCCCTTGTTTGGTTTGCCGCCACATTTTGCGTCAGACCACTACACCCTGCTACGTAAGTGCGTCGGGTGCGTACGTCTTTCTCCGCGCTTTGCGCGTCGTGACACGTGGGTTTGGGGGCGGTTACAACACGCAGTGAACACTCGAACCCGCACTAAAACGCGCTGGAGACCACCGCGGAACTTGCGGTAACAGGCGACGCACCACCTCGCCGCACGACACAGCGCAGGCGCGGTGCGGCAAACCACAGTCCAGTCCGGTAGGCACCCGCAGGCAGTTCGCGGTAGGTTGCAGACTTACCCGAGTCGCCAACGCCGCGACAGGCTTCGCCCCTGTGTGCGGCGGTGCGGAAGCGTTTGCGCCCACCACCGCAATACGTAGCGGGGACAGGCACATCACCCCATTGTTACCACTGCAGTTCCCGTATAGAAAAAAGATTGCTTCTTCTAAAGAAGTCGCCCCTTTTTGGTTACTTTTTCCGGCGAAGCGGAAAAAGTAACCGCCCGCCGCGCAGGCGCAAAGCAGCGC
>JAISLF010000076.1 GCA_031260605.1 Oscillospiraceae bacterium | reverse complement strand
TGTCACCACCGCAGTTCCCGGATAAAAAAAGATTGCTTCTTCTAAAGAAGTCGCCCCTTTTTTGGTTACTTTTTTCCGGCGAAGCGGAAAAAAGTAACCGCCGCCGCGCGTAGCGGCACCTTTGCGCCAACACCAGCGCTATTGGTGAACAAGCATTAAGCAAAACCAAGCCCAAGTCCTTAAAACTCCAGCACCCCGCGAACGCTCCCCACAACCGGCACTCCGTGTCTTAAAAGCGAAGCCTCGCCCTCGTGCCCTCCGGCAACGAGCACGCAGTCCGCGCCGATTTGCTCTGCAACCTCCGCATCGTGCGACGTGTCGCCTATTACCAGCACTCGCGAGACATCCGCGCTGCGCAAATACTCCCGCGCACGCTCCACCTTGCTCCCTGCGTAAATGTCCGTTATACCGAGCACCGCGTCAAAGTACGGCTCAACCGAAAACTGCCGCAGCTGCAAATAAAGATTCTGCTGCTCTGAGGCGGACAGGACTGTCTGCCTAACGCCGCGCTCGGCTAAGTGCCGCAGTACCGTTTCTACGCCGGGGTACAGGCGAATGTCACTGCTCTCGTCGTGATACAGCGCAATGTACTCCTCGGCTAAAGCCTCAAACGGCTCTTTTTCAAAATCAAGGCCTACTCTTTTGTAGTACTCGATAACCGGAAAGCCGAAAACATTGCGATACTGCTCCCGCCCGGAAAGAAGCGGCAGGTGCCGCCGCGTGAGCATTGTGTTCATACAGTGAATGCACCAGTCTACATCGTCTATAATGGTACCGTTCCAGTCCCAGATTATGTGCTCGTATTTACTTGCTCCCTCGGCGCTCACCCTTATGAAATATCCGCCGTGTCTAAAAACAGGTGTCCGTTCACGGCGATGTGCTCCTTTCTTCCGGCGAGATTGTCGCCAAGCAGCAGGTCGAACATATCGGAAACCGCCGCGGCTTCCGCCGGCATAACCCGGATTAACCGCCGCGTTTCGGGATTCATCGTCGTCAGCCACATCATATCGGGGTCGTTTTCGCCGAGCCCCTTTGAGCGCTGAACATTGTGCTTTTTGCCGCCGAAATTCTTTACAGTCTCAGCTTTTTCCCGCTCTGAATACGCAAAATACGTCTTTTCCCCCTGCGTTATCTCAAACAGGGGCGACTCCGCGATGTACACAAAGCCTTTTTCAATCAGCGTCGGCACAAGGCGGTACAGCATTGTAAGTATCAGCGTGCGTATCTGAAAGCCGTCAACGTCCGCATCGGTGCAGATTATGACCTTGTTCCACCGCAGCGCGTCTATTGAAAATTCAGACAAATCGCGCGTATGCTTGTTGCGTATCTCAACGCCGCAGCCGAGCACGCGCAAAAGGTCCGTGATAATCTCGCTTGCAAATATTCTCTCGTAACCGGCTTTCAGGCAGTTGAGTATCTTGCCGCGAACAGGAATAATCCCCTGAAACTCCGCGTCGCGCGAGAGCTTGCAGGCTCCGAGTGCGGAATCGCCCTCAACTATGTACAGCTCGCGCACGGCTTTATCCTTTGTGCGGCAATCCACGAATTTCTGCACGCGGTTTGCAATGTCAAGCGAGCCGATCAGCTTCTTTTTTATGTTCAGACGCGCTTTTTCGGCGTTTTCGCGGCTGCGCTTGTTGATAAGGATTTGCTCCGCCGCGCTCTGCGCGTCCTTCGGGTTTTCTATCGCCCAGATTTCGAGCTGCTCCTTAAAAAAGTCGCGCATTGACTCCTGAATGAACTTGTTGTTTATCGACTTTTTCGTCTGGTTTTCATATGACGTTTGCGTTGAAAAACAGTTCGTGACAAGAATCAGGCAGTCGCACACGTCAACCCACGTTATGCCGCTTTCGTTTTTGGCATACTTATTGAGTTTTTTCAATAGCGCGTCAAACGCGGAAACAAACGCGGATTTTGCCGCCTTTTCGGGCGAACCACCATGCTCCAACCATGAGGAGTTGTGGTAATACTCCGTAATTTGCGTCGTATTTGAAAACGCGAACACTGCGGAGATTTTCAGGTTGTAGTCCGGTTTGTCCTCACGGTCTCGCCCGCGCCGCGCGCACTCTATGTAATGCGGCGGAGTCGGCAAGCCCTGCTGCGTCTGCTCGTCATCCCCGATTAACCCCGCAACATAGTCTACAATCCCGTTCGGGTAAAGGTAATCCTTTTCCGAAAAGCCGCCGCCCTCCTGCTCGACAAGCAGCCTCAGCCGCACATTGGCGTTTGAAACAGCCTGACGGGACATCGTATCCTCAAACCAGGAAACCGGCACATCTATTTCAGTGAAAACGTCTAAATCCGGCTTCCAGCGTATTGTTGTGCCTGAGCGCCGTCCTTTGTAGTCTTCTGAGGTAAGCCCGCCGATATTTTCGCCGCGCTCAAAGTGCAGCGAGTATTTCTTGCCGTTGCGGTAAACCGTAACGTCCATATAGCGCGAGGCATATTGTGTTGCGCAAGCGCCGAGTCCGTTTAGTCCGAGGGAGTAGCTGTAGCCCTCGCCCTCGGCGTTCGCGTATTTTCCGCCGGCGTAAAGCTCACAGAAAACAAGCTCCCAGTTGTAGCGCTGTTCCTTTTCATTCCAGTCAACGGGGCAGCCGCGTCCAAAGTCCTCAACCTGAAAAGAACCGTCGCGAAAGACGGTTACAAGAATTTCTGACCCGTGTCCCTCGCGCGCCTCGTCGATTCCGTTTGAGATAATCTCAAACACGGCGTGCGCACATCCTGACAGGTCGTTTGAGCCGAAAATTACGCTGGGGCGCAGCCGTACCCGGTCTGCGCCCTTTAGCGAGGTGATTGACGTATCGTCGTATTGTTTGCTTTTGTTTTGTGCCATAACCTATTTATCTGTTCGTTATTTTTTCGCCGCTAAGAATACAGGTTCTAAGCCTGCGGCGGAGGCGAATCACTCGGTGTCGGGCTTGCCGAGGGAGTCGGACTCGCGGACGGAGTCGGGCTTGTGGGCGGTGTTGCGCTGGCTGACGGAGACGGACTTACCGGCGGTGTTGCGCTCGCTGACGGAGACGGGCTTGGGCTCTCCGGCGGCGTCGGCGTGGGGCTCGGCGGAGGCGGCAGCGCGGTGTCGCCTAAGTCAATTGCGTCTTTTATAGCGCGGATATACTCCTCAAAGCAGTAGTTGTAGGCGTGCATATCCGTTGCGTAACGCTGACCGACATAGCGCCATATGCTCCTGTTGTAGTCCCATCCGGTCAACTGCTTCTTGCCCTGCGGGAAGCGCAGGATATACCCGTATTTGTACGCGTTTTCTAACAACCACTTCAACTCTGGGCTGTCGTTATCAAGAGTGCCCTCCGTCAGTCCGATTTGAACCGCAAGACCTGTTTCAAAGTCTGACGTTCCCGGAGGCGCGGCGGTTTTCGGATTCTTTTCGTATATCTCCTGCTGCTTTGCCCGCGTTCTGAACGCGTCTCGTATCTCAAGCTTATCAAAGCCCGCCTCGGCGGCGGCTTTTACAAGTTCGTTGAGCGCAAGGTACGCTGTTGACGAAATACGCAGATCATTCGGCTTTGTTTTTACCGCGTTGCCCTCCTCCTGCGCTATAACAACAAGCTTCTCCGGCTGATAATTGTCCGGAACCTTGCTCGAAGCATTAACAAGAATCAGGAATTTGTCGCTCAGAATATCCTCAAGCGGATTCGGCGTCGGCGTCAGCTCCACTGTCGGCGTAGTACTCGGCGTCGGTGTCGGCGTTGGTTGTGCTTTCCCGTCTGACGGTTTAATCAGCGGAAGCAAGAACACAAGAAGCAGAATAAGCCCGAAAATAACGGGGATATAAGTCGTGATAGGAAAGCTCTTGGGTTTTTCGGGTCGTCTCCCGCCGCCGCTGTCCTGCGCGTATTTGTTGTAGCCTGATTGGTCTCTTCTGTTTTTGTCGTCCATTGTATAATAACCCCGCAATATTTGTTTGGAGCTTGCCGGACGCACATTTTGCCGCGCGCCGACTGTTCAATAGCGGAAAACGCCCGCTTGCGCTACTTAAACGTATCGTAGACCCTTGTCAGCGCGTTTCTGGCAACCTCCGCCGTCACCGCCACCGGACAATAGTCTGACAGGTGATTTTCAACGACGTCCTGCGCAAGAGCCGCAACCTCCTCGCGCGTGACTCCCAGCGAGGCAAGCGGCTTTAGCTCAACCTTGTGCATAAGCTTGCGTATCTCGTCCGCAACGAGCAGACCGAGCTGCTCCGACGTTTCGCGGCCTGTCGTCGTCAGCCCAATCGCCCCTGCGATTACTTTTATCTTCTCCGGTACGGCAGGCGCCGCAACCTCAAGCGCAACAGGCAGTGCCAGTGCGCAGCCGTGCCCGTGCGCCGTGTGGAAATGGCAGCCGAACGCGTCTGACATCGCGTGTCCGATATGCGTCACGGGGTTGTTAAAGGCAAGTCCAGCCCAGTTTGCGGCAAGCGCCATTTCTGTGCGCGCAGCAAGGTTTTCCGGCTCCGACCATGCGGTGTAGAGGTTATCCCAAACCTTTTTGATTGCAGCCTCGCCGAAAAGGTCAGAGTGGTAGTTCCACTGATTGACAGTCATCGCCTCCGCCGCGTGAGACAAAGCGTCAAGTCCCGTGTTTGCCGTAATATCCTTCGGCAGTGTACAGGTCAGCGTCGGGTCAACAATCGCAAGGGATGTATTGACAAACGCGCTCCACTTGACGTTAAGCTCAGGGCGCGAGATAATCGCGACGGTTGTGCATTCTGAGCCTGTTCCCGCCGTCGTCGGCACGAGGATTACGGGCGTTTTGGTGTCCACAAAGGGCGGCGGGTTCAATATGTATTTCTCAACCGGCACCGGGTCAAGCAAATAAATCGCGACTGCCTTTGCCGTGTCCATAGATGAACCGCCGCCAACGCCGATAAGGCAGTCAACGCCGTTTTTCAGCGCAAGCTCTCCGGCTTCGTTTACAACGGAGCACGGCGGGTCTGAAACCACGCGGTCATACTCTATGTAGTCAACACCCTGCGAGCTAAGCGCGTCTGTCACCTTTTTGGCGATTCCGAATTTCTTGATTCCCTCGTCATAGATAACCATAACGCGGCGGCAGTTCAGTGCTTTTACACGACCGCCAAGCTCCGCAATCGCCCCGCTCCCGAAAATCACGGGCGCCGGCTGCTTGAACTCCGGGCGGCACGGGCTTTCCAGTATTCTTTTGTTTTCAGCGCTTTCAATCATCACTAATATCCTCTAAAGTAAGAACTCGTTATTTTGCAAGAATGTCCGAAAATTCGGGGTGCTTTTGGAACCACTTTTCGGCGTATGCACATTCGGTTTCGGTTTTCAGCCCCGCCGCGCGGATAATCTCCGCCGCCGCGAGCACAAGCTGCCCCGCAATTCCCTGCCCGGCAAGCGATTCGTCCACAAACGTTCTTTTAATGTTAACAACACCCTGTCCGACACCCGGAAACAGAATCTCCGCAAGTGTCCTGTCGCCGTCCCGGTAGAAAACTGCGTTGCTTTCTTTCACAAATTCAGCCATTTTCGGTCCCCTATACGCTCTATCGCGTCAAAAGCTCAAGCGCACTTTTTCTTGTGCCGAGCTTTAGCAGAGCCACGCTGTCTATGCGCGTGTTGCCGCCGAGAAACAGATTCTCAAGCGACGTGAAGTAGCACAGTCCCGTAAGATCCTGTATTCCCGCCTTGTTCAGGTTCAGTGTTTTTACGTTTTTAACGTCTGAATAAAACACCCATTCGTTTTTCGGAATATTCAGGTAGGTCTTAACCGCCAAAAGCATATGCGGGTCTGTGAATTCGCGCGTTATGCCGCGATATGTCATAAAATTCTTCGTGATTTGGGCTATGCGCTCACGCAAAAGTCCCTGCGTCGGCTGAACATTTTTGTTGCCGTCTCCCGCGAAAAGTCCGATTCCGCGGCAGTATTTAACCGCCTGCTTCATTGCGCCCCATTCAAAGTGAAACTCCGCGCTGTCGCTGAAATAATTGACGTCAACGCTCTCATAGTCCTTGTCGTTTACAACCTTGAGCACATTTTTCGCGTATTTGTAGAGTATCAGCATCGACTGCTCGGTCGTTACCGGGTCGCCCGGCGAAAATGTCGTTGCGCTTGTGCCGGATATAATGCCGCTCTGCGCTCCCCACTGCACCTGTTTTTTCGCCCAGTCGGGAACGTCGTTAAACGGCAATGAGCCTGTTACGGCGGGCGAGCCCTGAATGTTGTACAGGATAGCGACGAATTCCGCGCGTGTCATAACGTTTTTCGGCATAAATTTGCCGTTTTCCATTCCCTTAATAACGCCGAGCACGTAGCAAAACTCAATCGCGGACTTTGACCAGTCTGAAATATCAGTATCCGGGAACGTATACGTGTTGTCATACGCTCCGGCGGAAACTGCCAGCGCAAAAAAGAGAGCGGCGGCGATAATAGTTGCTGTTATTCTTTTAACCAGCCGTTTCATTTAGCTGAATACCCCAATATTTATATTTACAAAAAGCTAAGTTATTTTATCATAGACTGTATATAAATTCAAGTGTCAGAAATTGGTAAATATATACTTTCGCACAAATGTGCTGTCCTAAGCTTGTACCGCGTGGGCTTAAAAATACTCCCTGCCCTGACTGCCCGGCGGCAGAATGAGCTGAACCGGAGCCGCCACAGTTTCCGTAAGCCCCGCGTCTATTTCCTCAAGTGCCTGCGCGAGTACGCCGTACCATTGCGGGTCGTCGCACACAGAGGTCATAAGCAAAGCCCGCGTCTCGTCCGCCGTCTCACACTCTATTGCGTGTTTCCCGCGCAGTATCTGTAAAAGCTGTGTGCCTGTAATTCCGGCGCGTCCCGTATATACCGCGATTTTTCCGGGGTCGGCGCCGAACGCGATGTGCGAGTAATCGAGCAGCCGCAGCACCCGCAGGTTTTCGGTCAGCCGCCGCCGCAGGTCAAGCACTCTTGTGACGTACTCGGTAAATTCCGCTTCGCTGTGCCGGCAGAAGTCAACACAACCCTCAATCGAGGCAAGAATCGGATACGACGGGCTTGTGGTCTGAAACACATTAACCCATTCTGCGATGTCCTGCGCCGTAATCAGCGAATTTTCCGAAACAAGAAGCGCCGCCGCCCCCGTCATTGCAGGAAGCGTCTTGTGCAAACTCACAATCTCAACGTCCGCGCCGAGGCGGACAGCGCTCTGCGGCAGTAGCGGCGACAGTCCGAAGTGTGCGCCATGCGCCGCGTCCACAATCAGCGGCACGCCGTGTTTGTGCGCAAGCTCCGCAATTTCCGCGATATCAGACACCGCGCCGTCATATGTCGGGCTTGTGAGCACGACCGCGCGCGGCACACTCCCCCGCGTCAGGACACGCTCTACAGTTTCGGGCAAAACGCCGCCGATTGCGCCGCTCTGCGCGTCGGTTGCCGGGGCAAGCTTTGTTATCGCGGCGCAGCTCAACCGCGCGGCATTTGTTACGCTGACATGGCAGTATTCGCTTACGGCAAAGACCGCGCCTCTTGCCGGCTCCGCCTGGCTGCCGCGCAGCGCTGCCGTCACAGCCGCGAGTATGCCGCAGGTTGAGCCGCCGCCCGGGATTAAAAACGCGTAACGCGCACCGTAAAGCGCCGCTGTTTTTTCAGCAATTTCGCGCAGAATCCCGTTAGGGCGGCGAAGGTTGTCAAGTCCCGGCAGCTCTGTTGCGTCAATCGCATACGGCAGCGCCCTTGCGTACTCAGAAAGCCCGCCAGAAAGCACACCGCCGCGCTTGTGCCCCGGCATATGAAACGGCACGCCGCGCTGCTGCTTCAGCAGCTCCAGAAGCGAGCGTTTTGAATTGTCACTGTTGTTATTCATATAAAGAAAAAGGCGGGCAAAGCCCGCCAATAGCGCGAACAGACGGCGAAATACCGCCTGTTCCCTGTATGTCTCTTTGCGGGGAAATCGCTTTTTCCCACTGTTTCGGCTTACAGTAGCTTTTCTACAAAGTCCGCAAGCTCTTTTACGGTCTGAACCTGATAAATGCCCTCGTCTGTGATGGAGATTCCGTATTCCTCCTCCAGATCGGTCAGAAGCTCGGCAAAGTCAATTGAGTCCGTGCAGATGTCCGCAAGGGGTGTTTCCGGGGTTATTGAGCTTTCGGCTAATTCAAACTGCTTCGCAAGCGCCGCGATAATTTTCTCTGTCATAAGTCACCTCTATGTAATAGAATAACCGCCGCAATTCGGCGTATGCATAAATTTTACTGTTACGACCACTCGCGGTAGTTTTTCGGCGCGTCTTCTCCGCCTTTTTTGTCCTCTCCGTCCGAACCGACATAATCCGAATAGTCGGAGAACCGCTGCTGATTGAGCTTTTCCGCCTTTTCGGCAAGATATGCCTCATAGTCGGTCTTGCTGCCGTAATCGTCTCCGTTGTCGGGCAGCGGCGCGGCTACGGGCTTCGGCGCGTCGCGTCTGTCGCGGTATCCGCCGCCGCGTGAGCCGCCGCGGGAATCTCTTCCGCCGCGTCTGTCGTTTCTTCCGCCGCGTGAATCCCTGTCTGAGAACTGGCGGGGCGGTTTTCCCTCCTCGCCGGGCAGGCATATGACGAGTCTGCGGTTCGGCTCGTCGCCGTAAGAAAAGGTTGTAATGTCCGGGCGGTCCTGCAAAAACGCGTGGATAATGTGCCGCTCATAGGCGCTCATCGGCTCTAAAGCATAGCTTTTTCCGCTTCGCAGAACATTTTCCGCCGTTCTTTTCGCGACGTGCTCAAGCGTTTCGCGGCGTTTTGCGCGGTAATCCTCAATGTCGAAAATTATGCGCAGATGCTCGCGTTCGTTTTTGTTCACCGCAAAGTTCACAAGCGACTGAATCGCCGACAGCGTCTCTCCGCGACGACCGATAATCAGGCTTGCCTGCGGCGAGCTGAGCGTTATTGTAAGGTATCCGTCAGAATACTCGCCGACCTCTGCCGTAGCTTCCGCGCCGAACCGCTCAAGCAGTCCGGACAGAAACTCCAGCGCTATTGCCGTGCGCGCTGTTCTGTCCTCCTCGGGGAGGTTGCGTGTATGACGGCGGCGCTGATGACCGGCGTCGTCCCGCTTTGCCTTTTGTCCGAAAAGCTCGTCCTGCTCGGATTCGCCCTCTTCGTCGGCGGCTGCCGGAATCGCTTCCGGTACGGATTCTTCATTCTCCGCCTCAAACGTCGCGTTTACGACGGCCTGCGTGCCTCCGATTCCGAAAACTCCTTTTTTGGAGGGCTGTACAATATCAAACTCGACCTCGTTAGCAGACAGACCGATCGAGGAAAGAGCCAGCTCAATCGCGTCGTCTTCCGTCTTCGCCGAAAATTGTCTTGTTATTTTCATTGCGTTTTCCTTATGTTCCTTTAACGTGGCAAACCTGCCCGAAAGGGCTGCAGCTGCCGATTATCGCGGCACAAATTTCTTTGGTGCGCGGATTATTCTTCTTTCGTCTCCGGCTCGTCGTCATTTACTGTCTCGTCCGCCGTCTGCTCATCTTCAAAACGTGACGGATCATAGGCGCGTCCCCGCGCGAACTGCCGTGCGCCGACCTTGGACGGCACTTCTTCGTTTTCAATATCGTCGTGCGCTTTCGTGCCGTGCGCCTTTTCCCAGTCCGCACGCTTGCGCTCGCGCTCCTGCTTTTCCGCCAGACGGAGCTTGTCCTTCGAGATGTTCGGGTTTACATATGCACCCTCCGCTTTCAGACGCTCAACCTCAAGCCGCTTTTGCTCCTGCTCTTCCTCGCGTATACGGCGGCGCTCGTTTTTCACGGCAGCCTCACGGTCAAACACGCGATTGTAGTATTTTGTAAGCGCGACTTCCTGAATTGTCTGCAAAACGCTGCCCGCAAACCAGTAAATTGAAATAGCCGCCGGCATTGTAAAGCCGAAAATCAGCGAAACGATCGGCATCATAAGCATCATCGTGTTCATGCTTCCGGCTCCCGGGCTGTCCGGGTCTGCCGCCGGCATTGGGTTTACCTTTTTCATAATCAGCGTCGAGACAAGCTGCGCCCCCGCTGAAATAACAGGTATCAGGAATAAGAACAGGCTCGGCCACCACACTGAGGGCGACGACCAGTCAAACGCCCAAACCTTCCAGCTCGGCACAATGCCAAGGTCAATGCCCAGAAAGTTGAAGTTAACCAGCTGAATCTTTTCTGACAGCTGACGCAGACCTGCAAGCAAGTCGGGATGATCCGAAATGAATCTTGCCTGGTCAAGCTGCAGATACGACGCGTTTCCTGAATTCGCAAAGCCCGCGTCAAGCAGCTTTTGCGAAACTGCGCCGATAAGATTTGCTTTTTCATCAAGGACGACAAGCTCTTTTGCGACGCCCATCATCATTACGAGCGGCTGGCGGATTGCACCGTACAGCGCAAGCAGTATCGGGAGCGGAATCAGCGACCAGAGGCAACCGGAGAGGGGCTTTATTCCCTCTTCCTTATAAAGCTTCATCGTCTCTTCATTCAGCTTGGTTTTGTTCGCCCCGTGTTTTTTCTTCAGCTCGTTAAGCTGGGGCTGAAGCCTCGTTTGATTCATCGTTCCGCGCTTTGCCTTCATCTGGAAGGGCAGCAGCAGAACCTTGACAATAATCGCGAATAGTATTAACGCAACGCCGTAGCTTGTTGTGACGTCGTAAAGCCACATAAGCAGCATTCCGAATGGTCTTGCAATAAAATCGAACAAAAGTTAGTATCCTTTAGTGTGGATTATGGTTGATTGGCTTCAAAACAGGCTCAGATTTTCGCGGGTACTTTCTGATTTTCAAAATCCGCGGTCTTTACGGTACGGGGTCATACCCCGGCTTGCAGAACGGGTTACAGCGCACAAATCTTTTTATAAAAAGCCAGGTGCCCTTTGCCGCTCCGTATTTTTCGATTGCCTCAAGCGCGTATTCAGAGCAGGTCGGCGTGAACCTGCAGCTTGCGGGAAACACCGGCGATATGCGCCGCCTGTAAAACGAAATTGCGCGTATCAGAAGTTTTTTCATTGTGCGTTCCCGTCCGTATCCGCTCCGGCTCCGCGAGTCCCGGACTTGTCCGGCTCAGGCTTCGGCAATACGCCGCCGAGCTTTCCGAACGCCCATACAAGTTCACGGCGCAGCGCCGTGAAATCGCAATCGTACGCCGTCTGCTTCGGCGTTATCATTATGTCCAGCCCTGCGCGGAGCCGTTCTTCCTCGCAGCGATAGGCTTCCTTGATTCTGCGGCGAATTCTGTTGCGGTAATGCGCCTTTCCGAGCTTAACGGAACACGGTATGCCGAGTCTGTTTTGCCTGCGCCTGTTCTCCGCAACGGTAACCGTTACAAACTGCCCGGAGCGGCGCGTGCCTTTCGTGTACAGCCGCGAAAACGCCTTTGTGCTTTTCAGCGAAACGGTATGCTTCAAAAATGCGAAAACCGTGAACCCGGATTTGCCGCCGCGTTAAATAAAAACCGCTCTTGCAGTGCGCGGCAGCTCCGAATTGCGATGTATGCTATGCCGAAAGCTCCGCGCGACCCTTCGCGCGGCGGCGCGCAAGCACCTTGCGTCCGTTCTTTGTCGCCATTCTTTTGCGGAAGCCGTGTTCCTTCTGGCGCTGCCTCTTTTTGGGCTGATATGTTCTGACCATTATATATATTCCTCCGTAGGCTGTTTGAAGTGTGAAAAAACGGCGTATTATCAACGACCGCAGGGGGACACCCCCAGCGAAATACGCCAAAACACCTATTTTAATCTTTTGTATTATATAATAGGCGGCGGAAAATGTCAAGTACCAATTTTTTGGTTGGGTGCGCGGAGGCGCAGAATGTTGGGATAATGTCTGCCACATCGGTTTGCTTCTATTCGGGTGCAAGCGTTTTTCTGCGGCGCAGAGTGCTGGGCTTGTAAGTGGGGCAAAGCTGTGCCTCGCGTCTCTGCTGAGCGCCTACGCGGCGGGCGGTTCCTTTCTTGGCTTGGTTCGTGGGGGCGATTGGCGGTTTTGCGTTTGGGCAGGGATTGTTGTTTGATGTAGGTGCGTACAGCTGTTTGCAGCAGGTGCGGAGTTTGTAATTGCGGCGAAGCTTCGCCTCGCCACTCTGCTTTGCGCCTACGCGGCGGGCGGTTCCTTTCTTGTCTTGGCAAGAAAGGAACCAAAGAAGCCGCTTTTGGGCTTAGGCGGGTTACGGAGCGGCAAGTGTAGGTGTCCGTGCGTCCGAACCCTGACAGAGCTGCCGGCTGACGGGCT
>JAISLF010000022.1 GCA_031260605.1 Oscillospiraceae bacterium | reverse complement strand
CAGCGGTAGCTGCAAGTAGGTGCGTTCCCACCCCGCGACAGGTGCGGTAGTCGCGGCGAATGCCTGAGTATCGCCGCACGCAGGGGCGAAGCCAATTCGGGGCTAAAGACTTAGGTAAGGCTGTAAGTTGCCGCGAGGTGCGGCGGGGGTGGTTACCGGAAGGATATTGCACGGACGATTGCTGACGCACATTGTGCTGCAATGTGGTGCGTGTTCCGACGCGGTGGGTGTTGTCGTAGCGGCAGGTGTGGACTTACGGTTTAACTACGCACCCCGTTACCACAACAATCTCCGTAGGGGACGGCGTCCTCGACGTCCCTTGTTTGGTTTGCCACCGCATTTTGCATCAGAACACTGCACCCTGCTGTGTGGGTGCGGCGGGTGCGGTCGTCTTTCTCCGCGCTTTGCGCGTCGTGACACACAGGGTTGTGGTTTCCGCACAGCGCGAGGTGCCCTCGCCCTACGTCAACCCACTATGGAGACCATCGCGGAACGCGGTGGCCAGTCCGCACGCACCCTGCGGCAACAGCCGACGCACATACTTGCCGCACAACACAGCGCAGGCGCGGGGCAGCGCGAAGCTGCCAAGCTCGCCCCAATTACAAACACCGCAACCTGCGCCGCAGGTCTCACGCTTACACCCGAGTAAAAGCAAAACAAAACGGCGAAGCAATCCCCGGGCGGCAGGTTGCCGCCCCTACGTCCGCCGAAAAGTCTCGGCAACCCAGAAACAAGGGATGATGAGGGCATCGTCCCCTACAAACGCAAAGCCCTAAAAAAAGTAATCGCCCGCCGCGCAGGCGCTTAGCAGCGCGAAGCTGCCAAGTTTCGCCGCAATTTCAAACACCGCAACCTGCGCCGCAGGTCACCGGTTACACCAAAGCAAAAGCAAATCAAAGTGGCGAAGCAAACCCCCGGGCGGCAGATTGCCGCCCCTACGCCGACAAAAAAACTGTCGGTACCCGCGACAAAGGACGCCGTCCCCTACAGAGGCGAAGCCCTAAAAAAAACAAAAATCACCGCAGGAATGTATAATTACGCCCCTGCGTAACAAAATAGCAATGTTACTTTATACCGGAGGATATCCACAATGCAGAAAAGTAAAATCCGTGTAATATCAATTATGCTTGCCGCGCTGATTGCTGTTTCCGGACTCGTGGGCGTAGCGGCGTTCGCTCACGACAATGAAAATGCGACAGAAACGCCTGATGTCACAGCTACAGCGGCGCCTGAGGACAACGAAGAGCAGCCGAACAACGCGGGAGAGCTTACACCTGTCCCTAACTCCGTTCCGATAGCCGAAAACCTTGAGGTCGCGACATACCGCGGCGTCCCGATTACCGGCAAATTCCGCGCAACAGACCCTGACGGCGACCTTTTGGCATTTGAAGTCACGCAGGAACCCAAGAAGGGCGCGCTCACCTTTGGTGAAAACGGCGAATTTGTCTATGCCCCTGAGGAAAAGTCCAAGGGCAAGGACAGCTTCGTCTATGTTGCGGTGGACGATAAGGGCGGGATTTCAGCCGCAGCAACAGTCAGTATCGAGATCAAAAAGCAGTCCGGCAAGACGACCTATGCCGATATGGACGGCAATCCCGCGCAGTACGCGGCGCTGGTTTTGGCTGACGAGGAGATTTTTATCGGCGACAAAATCGGTGCGCTCAGCTTCTTCCGCCCGGATACGACAATCTCGCGCAGCGAGTTCCTGTCGCTTTGTATGGCACTGAACGGCACAGAGCCTCTTTCCGGCATTAGCCAGACCGGCTTTGTGGACGACGACGCAACGCCCGCCTGGGCAAAGTCATATATCTCGGCGGGACTTCTCAGCGGATATATCGGCGGCGAGCGCCTGGCTGACGGCACGCTTGCGTTCAGCGGAAGCCGCGCCATAACCTACAGCGAGGCGGCAGTTATTCTTAACAGCGTGCTCAATCTCACCGACATTACGGCAGTCGGCAGCTTTTCCGACGACCTGATTCCCGCCTGGGCAAAAACCGCCTCTGTCAACCTGCTTTCCGTCAATGTTCTGCCGAATAGCCTTGCCGTAATCGGCGGAGAAACGGTCACCCGCGCGCAGGCGGCGGAAATGCTCGTTTCGGCAATGAGCGTTCTTGACGCAAGAAAGACCGGCGGTCTGTTCGGGCTGTTTAAGTAAGCCCAAAAGCGGCACTCAGCTGTCTTTTGAATGTCAATAATAAGCACCCCTGCGGATACTCGCGGGGGTGCTTGCTTGTGATACTTATATGTAGGGGACGCTGCCCTCAGCGTCCCGTGCGGCATTGCCGTCTAAATGAGCTGCGGCGCAAATTACCATATCTTCGGCACGGCTGCACTATGGCGTCGGGAATGCCTTGGAAAAGCCGTGCAGCAGAGTCACCGTTTCGGCGCGGGTTGCGCCCTTGGCGGGTAAAATCTTCCCGTCGGCTCCGCGAATTACACCCTCGGACACCGCCCACTGCACGCCGGTCTCAGCCCAACCGGACACATCTGCCTTGTCGGAAAAGCTGTTCCATTCATTCGAGCGCTTCATCGTAACGGAGTTGCCCAGATAAAGCTGAAATTTGTACAAAATCAGCGCAATCTGCTCGCGCGTTACGGTTGCGCCGGGGTCAAATTTGTCGGCGGAAATGCCGCTGACGATTTTCTCGGAGGAAGCCCATTTTACGGCATAGTCATAGTAGCACGCAAGCGGGACATCACTAAATGTGGTCGGCGTTTTGCCCTTTATGCTCGGCGAACCCGCAAAGCGGTGCAGCATCGTGACAAAATCGCCGCGTGTAATCAGTTGTCCGGGCGAGAACATATTGTCGCCCGTTCCTGAGGTTACCTTTTTCATAACGGCGGCGTTTACCGCGTCATAAAACCAGTCGCTTGGCAAAACATCTGTAAAGCTTCTCGGTGACGGCACCGCCGTCAAGAAGTTTATCAGTTGAGCCGACCTGCTGTATGCACCCGAAAATGCGTTATTCGCCTTTGTCTGCAAGGCAGACTGAAGCTGTGCTTTATAGTCCGCTTCAAGGTATGACCTTGTAATAAGCGGGTCGTTTGAGTCGCCCGCCGCCATGAGTGCGACAGAGCCTGTTAGAAGAAGCAGGGCAAGCGCCCCGGCAATGCGTTTTTTTATCGAATTTTTCATTGGTATACCCTCCGAAAACCTGTGTGTGAATACCGCGAGTGCGCATTTTGCGGTGTTCGGTGAAAATCGGCGCGCTTCGCCGTGCTGTATGATTATACGCTAAAACTCAATTCCGCGCCTTGCCAGAATCCCCTTTTCATAAGGGTGGCGCTCGGACACAACATGCGTTAAATAGTCCGCCAGCTCAAAAATCTCCGGGATTTGCGTATGCCCGGTTATGACGACCTCCGCCTTTGCTTTACCCAAAAATGCGAGAACACGCTGCTTATCAAGCAGTCCTGCGCTTACCGCGTCAAGCACTTCGTCAAGCACTATCACTCCGTTTTCCTTGTCGCGTGAAGCTGCGGTTTCAAACGCCTCGCGGCAGTTGTCGCTTGTCGCCGCGAACTGCTGCTCAGACAGATCAGGAACAAAGCTTGCTCCCTCCGGCCGCGCGTCCACTACCAAAACTCCGAGTTTTTTCAGCGAGTGAACCTCTCCGCAGTCCCAGCTCTTGAGAAAGCGCGCAAACACCGCCTCAAAGCCGCAGCCCGCCGCGCGGGCGCAAAGTCCGATTGCGGCTGTTGTTTTTCCTTTTCCGTTTCCGTAATAAACGTGAATCATAAAGCCTTGTTGTCAGTTTTAATGGCATTCCGCCCGGCGTCAGTGAACGCCGTCCTGCTTTTGCGGAATCTTTATTGACGTTATCTGCGCAATATCAGTCAAATCCTTGAAGTTGCCCGTCGGGTACGTGTTCACCTCGCACTGATAGCCGCCGTTGTGGCTCGGGTTTCTGGCGAAATAATCGAGATTCGGCCGCCCGTATCGCTCAAGAATGGACATAATCGTGCCGCCGTGTCCGACAATTATAGTATACGGCTTCATTCTCGCGATGTTTTCCGTGATAATCTGCACAAAGGCGCTGCATATGCGGGAGGAAAATTCAATTCTCCCCTCCCCTCCGGGGCACTGTCCGTAGCAGTTTCCGTCTACCCACGCGCGGTAGCGCAGGTCATTTTCCATCTCGTCGGCTGAGCGCCCCTCAAAAATGCCGAAGTCCATCTCACGCAGCTCCGGCACGAGGATTATCCGCGCGTTCGGGAATTTCAGCGTCGCGGTCTGAACACAGCGCACAAGCGGCGAGGAATACACAAGCTCGACGTCCGGAAAAACACCGTTGAACAGCGCCTGTGCCTTTCCCTCGGCGCAAAGCGGCTCGTCTGTGAGTCCTAAGTATTTTTTTTGCAGGTTGCTTTCTGTTTTTGCGTGGCGCAGAAGGATTAACTTCATTATTCTTTGTTCTTCCCGCTTGTTGTGTAGTATTTTCGGCAAATGCCGCTGTTCTTAAATGCGGCTACTCCGCGCTCAGGTGTCCCCATGCCGCGACAACATCTGAAACCGGCGGGACCGTCTCGAGGGAGCTTGAAAACAGTGACGCCGGGAAAGACGAGAGCTTTTTGTTCGCGGCGAAAACCACCGCGTCAAACCCAGAAACAGCAATTGCGCTGTTCGCACCGTTAATCCGCGCAAAGCTTGCCGTAACGGACGCGACGTCCGCCTCTGTCATACGGTCCTTATTTTTTACAAAGCTGTCCTGAAAAATGCGGAACTCTCGTCCCAGCTCAGCGTACAGCTTCATCTTTGCGCCGACTGACAGCGCGTTTCCGGTAGTCAGCGACGCTCTCACGCGCGAAATGCCCGATAAATCAAAGAATTCATATCCCGCGGCGACCTTCATCACATCCCCGGTGTACTGGCTTATATTGTCAATATGCTCGGCAACCGAAACGCCGTAGTAGTAATCGCCGGTTGTTATCGTTGAGGTAAACGCATTGTCAATCGTGCGCGCCGAGACCCGGACATTCTTAAAAACGCCGCCCGCCGCGATTATGAGCGCAAGAACAAAGCAGGCAAACCGCGCAATGCGCAGCTTTACTGTCGGCTTTGCCTTTTCGATCTTAATCGGCGCCTCAGGCGTTTTCTTTGCCTGCGCTGCCGGTCTTGCGCCGGGTGCCGCAGGTCTTGCTCCGGAAGAAGCGGGCTTTGCCGTAGGTGGTTTATACTGTTGCTGTTGCGCGCTCTGAGGCATTTGTTACTTTACTAAACCTTATTTATTGTCAGCAGCTTGTCTTTAAGCTCGTTTTCAATTCTGCCAAGCTCAATTTCTGCCTCGGCGCGTTTTGTGCGCCCCTCCGCCTGAATGCGCTGAACCTCTTCAAGCGTTTCGATAAGCGTGACATTTGTCGCCTTGAGCGTTTCAATATCCGCTATTCCGCGCTCGGATTCCTTGGCAATCTCAATTGAGCCTGTCTTGAGAATCTCGGCGTTCTTGCGCAGAAGCGCGTTCGTCATCTCGGACACCTCGCGCTGCGCTTCCATCGCAACAGACGAGTTGTGCATACCGATTGCAAGAACCATTTGGCTCTTCCAAAGCGGGATTGTGCTTGAAACAGAGGTCTGAATTTTCTCAACAAGCAGCGTGTCGTTATTCTGAATCAGGCGAATCTGCGGCGCCATCTGAATGGAAATCATACGCGTCAGCTCAAGGTCGTACAGCTTTTTCTCAAAGCGGTTAACCATATTCGCGTAGTCGTTAGCTTTTTGCGCGTCCTCAGGCAAGCCGGACGCCTCAGCGGTATTCAGCAGCTCCGGCAGCGTTACGGTTCTGCACTCTTCAAGCTTTTTCTTTCCCGCAAGGATATACATCGTCAGCTCTTTGAAATAACCCTCGTTCAGCTCATACATTTTGTCGAGCATAGCGGCATCTTTTAAGAGCTGCATTTGGTGCTTTTCAAGCATTTCAGAGATGTTTTCGACGTTTGTCTCAACCTTTGAATAGTCGGCTTTTATCTGCGCGATTTTGCTTGCGGCCTTTTTGCGCAGGCCGAAAATGCCTTTTTTCTCTTCCGTGTCGTAATTAAAGCCCTTCAGCTCAACCACAAGGCTGGACAGCATTTTGCCGACCTCGCCTGCGTCCTTTGAACGCACCTTGTCCAGCGTGGACTGCGAAAAATCCGCAATATTGCGCTGACTTGACGAGCCGTAGGTCAGAATTTGATTTGTATTTGTAATGTCAATCTGTCCGGCAAACTCAACAACCTGCTTCTGCTCCTCTTCCGAGAGCTTGGACAGGTCAAGTGCGGGCGCGCTTTCAGTTGCACCGGGGGAAACTGCAGGTACTGCGGCTTCGCTTTCAGCGACAGCTATCGCCGCTGCCGCAGAAAACGCGGAATTGCCGTCAAGTGTCAAGGCGGGGGTGAAGTTGGTGTTTTCCATAGGTGGGATAACGCTCCGTTTATTTGCTTAACGCAATGATTACTTAAATTCTTAGAATAATATACTATATTATTGGGGATTTGTCAAGGGGGCTTCTCTTTTGGGGCAAGGCTTTGCTTTCGGCGGGACTTTTTGTTTGTCGGTGGCTAAAGGGTTTTGGCGGACGGTTTTTTAGTGTTAGGACTGGTGGTTGGTTCTGGATTTTTGTTTGACGCAGGCTCTGGTTTGTCGGCGGACGGTTTTTTTGGTTTAAGGACTTCTGCTTATTGCGGCTTTATGCTTATTCACCAGTGGCGCTGGTGGCAGCGCAGAGGTGCCACTGCGCGTGGCGGCGGTTACTTTTTTCCGCTTCGCCGGAAAAAAGTAACCAAAAAAGGGGCGACTTCTTTGTAAAGAAGCAAACACCTTTTTATACGGGAACTGC
>JAISLF010000008.1 GCA_031260605.1 Oscillospiraceae bacterium | reverse complement strand
TCTGTGGGCACCCGCCTGCACTTACTTCTGGCACATAGGGCGCAAGCCCGTCACTCGGCAGCTCTGTCCGAATTCGGACGCACGGACACGTGCATTTGCCGCAACGCAACCCGCCTAAGTCCAAAAGCGGCTTCTTTGGTTACTTTCTTGCCAAGACAAGAAAGGAACCGCCCGCCGCGCAGGCGTAAAGCAGAGAGGCGAGGCAAAGCTTCGCCGCAATTACAAACACCGCACCCTCCGGCGCACGGCTGAACGCACCAGCCTGTCCACCGCCCCCGGCAAACAGCTGTACGCACCCACGCAAAAGCAAACCGATACGGCAAAGAAAACCACCACCCTGCAACAGGATAGCTTCGCCGAATGGCGAAGCTGTCTTGTTACCCCAAATCCGCCCCCAAAAGCGCGTCCTTTAGCCCGCAATACCGCCGACGCTCATCCGCCGCGCTTACCATCTGCCTGAACACGCCTTCCTCGCCCACGATCACCAGCATTTGCGCCGCGCGGGTTATCGCCGTGTACAAAATCGGTCTTGTGGCGAGCATTGAATACACCTGCGGCAGCGCCAGAACTACGCATTTGTACTCGGAGCCTTGGGACTTGTGCACTGTCACCGCGTAGGCAAGCTCGGTGGTCGGCAGCTCCGTGTACATATATGTAACCGTACGGTCGTCGAAATTCACGGTCAGCGTCTCAAAATTTCCGTCAATTTCCGTGACCGCGCCGAAATCTCCGTTAAAAACGCCCGCGCCGAATTCGCCGTCGGGCGTTTCCCACG
Organism: Oscillospiraceae bacterium; assembly: GCA_031260605.1. GTDB lineage: Bacteria > Bacillota > Clostridia > Oscillospirales > Oscillospiraceae > JAIRRO01. The sequence continues at coordinate 11,413 of JAISLF010000008.1, read as the reverse complement.
TGATGTCATAGTTGTTTTTCGTCTGCATAATGCGGTCGCCGATTCTGTAAACCGTGTCGCCCCGCGCGTATTCGGGCTGCCCGCGCCGCGATGGGTTCAGCGCCTCCTGCAGGCGTCGGTTCAGCTCCGCTGTTCCTGCCGCACCCTTTCTTGTCGGCGTGAGAACCTGAATATTGTCGGGAGAAATGCCCTGCTTGTTCGGCAGACGGTCGGACACCAGCCCGACGATTGTCTCGGCAATATTATTCGCGCCGCTCCTCGGCAAAAAGAAAATGTCCTTTGCGCCGCTGCCTCGAATCTCCGGAAAAATGCCGCTGTTGACCTCGTGCGCCGCGCTGACAATCCCGCTTCCCTCACCCTGACGAAAAATCCGCGACAGGCATACAACGGGAATCACGCCTGAGTCAATTATATCCGCAAACACGTTCCCCGGTCCGACTGACGGAAGCTGGTCGCGGTCGCCGATAAAAATGACCCGCGCGCCGTCCGGTATCGCGCCGAGCAGCGCGGCGACAAGCTCAATGTCTATCATCGAAGCCTCGTCAATAACCACGCAGTCCGCCTTTATCGGGTTGTTCGCGTTGTTTTCAAACACAAGCGTGTCGTCGCCCGCCGATGCGCGCGCACCGATTGCGCGGTGGATTGTGGAGGCATACGGGTCGCCTGTAACCTCGCTCATACGCTTTGCCGCGCGGCCTGTCGGTGCACAGAGCAGTGTTCGCAGTCCCGCCGCGTCAAACAGCGCGAGAATTGCCTTTAGCGTAGTTGTTTTACCTGTGCCGGGGCCTCCCGTTATCGCCAAAACCTTTTTTTGAGCCGCAAGCATAACGGCATTTGCCTGCTTAGACTCATACTCAATGTTTTCCTGCTGTCCGCTGATGCGCAGCGCCTCAAGCGCCGCCGCCTCAGGAATCGGGTCGTCGTCCTCGCAAAGAGCAAGCAGCCTGTCGCAGGTCTGCTGCTCGCAGGCAAAAAGCTCCGGCAGATATACCGCGTTTTCGCCGGATACCTCGCGCGAATTTAGCCGCCCCACGCTCACCATTTCGGAAACCGTCTCCGCAATGTCCCCCGCCGCGCCGCGCGACCACAGAAACTGCTCAACCTCGCGGCAAAGCTCAGTCTCCGGGCAATACACGTGCCCAAGCCCCGAGTAGCGGCGCAGAGTGAGCTTCACAGCCGCCTCGCACCTCTCGCGGCAGTCCCCGGAAAAGCCGAGTGACTGCGCGATTTTGTCCGCAATGTCAAATACGCCGCCGAATTCCGCTTCCGTTATAATATACGGGTTGTCGCGCACCTGCCCCTCGGCGCGTGAGCCATAGGCGCGGTACAGCCGCGAGGTCACCGCAACCGGCGCGGAAAACCCGTTCATAAACTCAAGCAGGTTGCGTATGCCGACCATTTGGGCAAAGCTCCCGCCGATTTCCTGCGCCCGCTTCGGCGTGATTCCGCGAATTTCAGACAGGCGCTCCGGCGTGTCCTCAATAATGCGCAGCGTTAATTCTCCGAACTGCTGCACGATTTTTTTTGCAAGCGCAGGCCCAAGCCCTTTGATAAGCCCGGAGCCGAGGTATGCCGCGATTCCCGCCTCTGTCGTCGGCATTTTGCGCGTGAAAGCGTCCACCTGAAACTGCTCGCCAAAGGAGCGGTGCACAACGGAATGCGCCGTAACGTCAAGCAACTCGCCCGGCGAGATTCCCGGAAGTGCGCCGACAAGCACAATTTCCCTGTCCGCCGTGCCGACGCTCTGATTTTTGTCGCACACAAACCTGACGACGGCATAGCCGTTGTCAGCGTTGGAGAAAATGACGGAGGAAACCGTGCCGGAGAAGTTTTTTTGGGTTTCTTTCATTGGTAAGGTAGGGGTGGCGGCGTAGATTTAGGTAGGTATTAGCAGGGAGTTGGGGCGTGGGGCGCAGGGTGCCGTTGGGGCGAATAGGCAGGGGTGTAGCTTAGGTGCGTGCTGCCGTGCGCCGGGGGGTGCGGTGTTTGTAATTGGGGCGAAGCTGCGCCTCGCGTCTCTGCTTTACGCCTACGCGGCGGGCGGTTCCTTTCTTGTCTTGGCAAGAAAGGAACCAAAGAAGCCGCTTTTGGGCTTAGGTATTTGCGTTGCGGCAAGTGAACGTGTCCGTACATTCGAACCCAGACAGAATTGCCGAATGACGGGCTTTAGCCCTATGTGCAGATAGTAGGTGTCGGCGGGTGGCAACCGGAATTTGGCGAAGCACGCCCACACCGCGCCCTGCGCTGTCGCGGTGCGGCAAGCAATTGCGTGTCCCGACGCGCAAAGCGCGGAGGTAGACGAGGGTACCCGACCGCACCCACACCGAACGGGTGCAGTGGTACAACGCAAGCGTATGCGGTAAACCAGACAAGGGACGTCGAGGACGCCGTCCCCTACAGAGATTGTCGTGGTAACAGGGGACGCAATTGAACCGCAAGTTCGCACCCACCGCCACGACAACCCCGGCGCGTCGGGACACGCACCGCATTGCCGCACAACGCGCGGCAGCAATCGTAGCAGCAATCACCTTCCGGTTGGCACCCGACGGCACTTTGCGGCAACTTACAGCCTTACCCGAGTCACCCAACCTCGCGACAGGCTTCGCCCCTGCGTGCGGCGCAGCGGAAGCGTTCGCCTCAACCACCGCAATACGTCGCGGGGTAAGGCACAATCTGCATTGCCACCACGGCAGTTCCCGTATAAAAAAAGATTGCTTCTTCTAAAGAAGTCGCCCCTTTTTGGTTGCTTTTTCCGGCGAAGCGGAAAAAGTAACCGCCCGCCGCGTAGGCGCTCTGCTGCGCGAAGCTGCCAAGCTTCGCCGCAATTTCAAACACAGCACCCTGCGTCGCAGGAAACACGCTTGCACCCAAGTAAAAGCAAACCACAAACAGCTAATCCCCAAAACCCCGGGCGACCGGGACGGTCGCCCCTACGGTGTGTGCCGTTTAGAATCCGCGCCGCAAACCTCGGGCGGCAGGTTGCCGCCCCTACACAAGCCAAAAACCCGGCGGCACCCGCAACAAGGGACGATGAGGGCAGCGTCCCCTACAACAAACAAAGCTCTGAAAAAAGTAAAATCAAAAACGGCGAAGCCTAACCCTAAATCAGTGCCGAGAGCTTAGTAAGCTCCCCCATATCATACAAATCAACCCTTGTGGAGTCCCTTTCTATCAGCTCCGCCGCCGTTCTTGCGCCTGAGGACAGCCCCGCGTCCGCGATTATAACCCTCGCGCCGGGCGCGGCAGTTTCTGCCAGCCATTTCAGACTGCGCACCGTTTCGCCCAGCCCGTCCGCCTCTGCACGGGCGGAAACTACGAAGTCAATCCGAATATCCTTTGGCGCACGGATTGGGGTAAAGCAAACGGCGCCCGAAAACCTCCACAGAAAATACATTGCCGCAAAAAGCACCAGCGCAAGTATAAGCTCGATTGCAATACGCATAAGTCACCTCGCTTGATTTTGTGTCTTTAGCAGTATATGCAGGGTTTTATTTTGTTGTCCGCGCGCCGCCTACGCCTTGCGGTTCTTCAGCAGCTCCGCTTCGACAAACGCCAGATCCTCCGGCGTGTTCACCCCGGTAATCTCTGCTTCAATCGGCAGGCACAGCGCGGAAACACTCCCGCCTTGCGCCTTTATAATCGCTGGCGCGTCCGTTAAATAAAACTCGTTTTGCGCGTTGTTGCTTGTAATTTGCCCAAGTGCATGTTCCAGCGCGCTTTTTCTGAACACATAAAGCCCGGCGTTCAGGTTAGTGACGCGCTTTTCCTCATCCGTCGCGTCCTTGTCCTCGACGATTTTGACGAATTCGCCGTCCGGCGCAACTATAACGCGCCCGTACGGCAACGGGCGCGCACACGTGCAGACAAGAACTGTCGCGTCATTGCCGCCGTCTATGTGCCGACGGGTAAGGCTGCGGTATGTGTTCTCTGAAATCAGCGGCATATCGCCGCAGCACACAAGAACATGCTCCGCGTCGGCCGAAACGCGCGCAAGACCGCAAGCGGCGGCATTTGCCGTACCGAGCTGCTGCTCCTGCACGGCGTATTTGTACTCCGGGAATTCAGCAACGACCGTCTCCGCCTTGTATCCGACGACAAGTATAACCGCTGACTGTCCGAGAAATCCGAGTCCCTGTGCGACGTAGCGCAAAAGCGGCTTTCCTGCGGCCTGACGCAGCACCTTAGGCAAATCCGCGCCCGCACCGTCAAGCCGTTTGCCGCGCCCTGCGGCAAGAACGATTGCTTCTGTTTTGTTTGACATTTATGTATTTCCTGTTTTTAAGTCTAAGCCCCACGCACGCTTTACGGCTCACAAGCGACTGTGTTTTGTACAGCAGCTTTATCCGAAGCGGCACAGCGTGCTGTAGGGCAAGGACGCGCAAACGCCCTTGCCCTATGTAGCGGAGCATACAGCTCCGTGTAAGTTAATTGACTGTATCAGCGCCGGCTTTCCAGAATTCGGCGGTAAACATTAAGATAAACCTTGTCAGAAAGACACGAGTTTCTTGTTCTCGCGCGGTAAATAACATCATCGTCTAAAAATATCACCGAGAAGCGGGCGTTGTCGGTGCTTTTCGCCTTGTCCTGCGCGTTACCCGAGCGCACAGGCGGCGCGTCGTCCAGCGCGGAATATTCCGCCGCGCGAACCGGCAAAACAGCAGCGGCTAAGACCATGAAAAGCAAAAAGTACTTGGATAAACGAATATAAGTGCGCATACAAACCTCCGAAAAAGTATGTATGTTTTGGGTTAATAGCTCCGGGTCAGCTCGCCGCGAAAATCGGCAAAGCGAATGCATTTTCTGACGCAGACAGTCTTGCAGTGTCCGCAGCCGACGCATTTGTCGTAGTCGATAAACGGCAGGTTTTCCTTGATGGAAATCGCGTCCACCGGGCATTCGCGCTCACATTTGCGGCAGCCGATACAGCCGGCTGAGCATACCTTTACAACTTCAGCCCCGCGCGCATGGTTTGAGCAGTCTATTATGCAGGTTATTGTGTCCGCGTGAACGTGAATTATGCCGTTCGGGCAGGTTCTCGCACACAATCCGCAGCCGATACAGCGCTCGTGTATAACGCGGGCAATGCCGTCCTGCACGCAGATTGCGTTGTTCGGGCAAACGACGGCACAGTCTCCGTAGCCGAGGCACCCGTACGTACAGGAGTATTCGCCGCTGTATTGTAGTTTAGCCGCGCGGCAGCTGTTTATACCCTGATAGGTCATTTTTTGCTGAACCGTGCCGACACAGCCGAGACAGTGAACCGCCGCAACCTGCTCTATAACATCGAGCACCGGCAGATCCAGTATCTCTGAGATTTCACGGGAAACGGTGTCTCCGCCCGGAACGCACAGGTTTGTCGCCGCCTCGAGACGACCTGCAAGCGCGGCGGCGTACCCGTCGCACCCGGCATAGCCGCAGGCGCCGCAATTTGCTCCGGGAAGACACTCGCGGAGCTTTTCCGCCGTCTCGTCAACCGGAACGTTCATCACCTTAGAGGCGGTTGTCAGGAGTGCGCCGGCGACAACGCCGATTCCGGCGACGACTGATATTGCAATGATTATCGGAAACAAGGGAACTCCTAATGTGCGGAAGGTTTCCGCGATTATTGTTTGAGCGGTGTGCGGCAAAATGCGGCACTGTTATTTGGACTAAAACTCCCGAACCTGCTTTAAGTCGGGGTTTTCTTTAATCGTTTGGTCTATAACGGCAAGGTTGCGGCGGATGTTTTCCGCCGAACAGCTTTCAAACCCGATTGCAGGCTCTTCATTCGTCAGCGTGATGAGATATTTCGGCCCGCTTTCAGTCTCAAAATAAAAGGTACAGCAGCTTGCTTCGCATTCAACGGCAAGGCTGAAGCCGACGGCGCTGAAATGAACTGTAAAACACCCGCCGTGGTGGAGATGCTGAACCTCAACATTTCCGACAGCGGCATTTTCGCCCCAGAAATCGGTTATGCCGTGCTTCAGGTGTTCAAGATTGCCTTTTGCGTATTCGCTTAAATCGCTTACTGTATACACACTCTGCCACCCCGCATTATTCGGCAAACCACGTGCCGTCTGCCTTTGCAATCAGATGACTGTCATCTGTCCAGCCCTTTTGGGCTTTAATGTAACGCCACTGCTCTCCGAGCGGGCTTGTAATATTCGCCGCGCTTATCGGGTTATCCGTAAATCTAAGCTGCTTGTTCATTGCTATAGCGTCAGAAATGGCGGGTGCGTGAAAAAGCTCAAACATCTCAGCGTCCGAAAGGTTGTATTTGCGCTGCGTTTGGTCATACCCCTCGCCCATATCAAAATACGAGGATTTCTGCCCGTCGGGTGCACTTTGCGCAGGTATCCTGAATTTCACAGGCGGCTCTTCTGCCTGACCCGCCTCCGTGCTTTGCGCGAACAGCGACCCCATTACCGGCACGGAATATTCGGATATTTGCGGCTGGTTTTCGCTCGCCTTTTGCTCAATATACTCAGTGAGCAGGGTGCGCGCGGTCTCTTTCTGTGCGGGCGTTAAGGGTCTCTTTCTGGCTGCATTAGCTGCTCTTGTTTCGGCGGCTTTTTCTCTCTCGGAAGTCCTTATCATCCCCTGCACAATAATAACTATGATCATAAGAATTGCAAATATAACAGCACTCACATCAGCTCTCCCTTTACTCATCGCGGCACGCTTTGTATAATGTTCCGCACACGCCCCGCAGTGGTTACCCCTTTGCGAACAGGTTCTCTACAATTCCGCCGAAGCCGAAGAACGCAAGCGACACAATTCCCGCCGCAACAAGCGTAATCGGCAGTCCCGAAAAGGCTTTTGGCGGACGCGAATTCTCAAGCTTAGAGCGAACGCCGGAGAAGATAACCATCGCGAGGAAAAACCCGAGTCCGGAGCCGAATGCGTTGACAATGCTCTCGGCATATGTATACTTCGCGTCGATATTCGCGATTGTAACGCCTAAAACGGCGCAGTTGGTGGTAATCAGCGGCAGGTAAACACCCAGCGCGCGGTAAAGCGCGGGAATGAACTTCTTTAGCGCGATCTCAACGAACTGCACGAGCGCCGCGATGACTAAAATAAACACAATAGTCTGCAAATAGGCGAGGTTGTGCGCCTCAAGCAGGGCTTTTTGAATCGGGTATGTCACGGCGGTTGCAAGAACCATAACAAAAACAACCGCAATGCTCATTCCCGTTGCGTTTTTCAGGTCCTTTGATACACCGAGGAACGGACATATTCCGAGAAATTGCCGCAAAACATAGTTGTTGACCAGAACGGCGGCGAGTATTATCGAAACGAACTTAACCATGCTTCACCTCCGCGCAGTGTTTTGCGCCTGAAACTGAAATCCCGTCCTTAGATGTGCACGAGCCTGCCAGTACGCAGGAATCACAATCGCGATCCTTCGGCGGCTTTTTGCGCAAAATGCGATTGACAAGCGCCATAAGCGAGCCGAACACGATAAAGCCGCCGGGCGCCATTGTCAGAACAGAAATTCCGTTGTCTGAAAGCCACGGAATCTTTGCGCCGAAAAACGTGCCTGAGCCGAGAATCTCGCGAATGCTCGCCATAACAAACAGCGTGAGCGTAAATCCAAGCCCCATGCCGATACCGTCAAGAACCGAGTCCAGCGGCTTGTTCTTGTTGGCGAACATCTCCGCACGACCGAGGATAATACAGTTTACAACGATGAGCGGCAGATATATGCCCAGCGCCTCATACAGCGGGTAGGCGTACGCCTCCAGGAGCAGCTGCACAACCGAAACAAACCCCGCGATAAGCACAACATAGCACGGAATCCGAACCTTGTCGGGTATTACGTTGCGCAGAAGCGAAATGACAAAGTTCGAGCAGACGAGCACGAAGGTTGCGGCGATTCCCATACCGATTGCGTTTGAGGCTTGGGTGGACACCGCAAGCGTCGGGCAGGTTCCGAGCACGATAACGAGCACCGGATTTTCGCGGATTAATCCTTTGGTTAAAACTTTGAGCTTGCTCATTTTGCTGCCTCCCTGTTTGCCGCCGCGAGTATTGCGGTTGCAACCGCCTTTTTATATGCCGTGGACGAAATCGTTGCGCCTGAAATGCCGTCAAACCCGGTGAGACTGCTGTCCATTCCGACGAACTGCGCCTCAAAGCTTGCTTCAGACACGCGTGAGCCAAGCCCCTTTGTGTCGTTATTGGCAAGTGTTTTTGTCGCCAGAACCGTGCCGCTGTCCGACACGACAACCATAAACCGCAGACTGCCCGCGCCGCTGTACCCGTCGCCTGAGACGACGACGATACTTACGCGTCCGTCAGGAGTCTCGGCTGTGTACATGCTCTGCACCGCCGAAAAATCGGTTTCTTGCGTGCTTATCGGAAGCTCCGCCGCGTCAAAGCTCTGCGCGGCGGGCACAAGCTCCCGCATTGCGGCGTTTGTGCGCTCCTCGCGCCCCTGCGCTATAACTTCCTCCGTCGCTCCGGAAACAGCTGCCAGAGCGCCTGCAATTACAATGCAAATCGCAAGCAGAACAACAATCGGAATTACAAAATTCTTTTTCACTTGCGTTTTGCCTCCCCAAACGCGCGCGGACGAACCGCACGGTCAATATACGGCGTGAGAATATTCAGCAGCAATATTGCAAAGGAAACGCCCTCGGGGTTGTTCGAGTATTTCCGGAACACAACGGTCAAAATGCCGCACCCCGCGCCGAAAATTGCCTTGCCCCAGAAATTGAGCGGCGATGTGGTGTAGTCTGTCGCCATAAAAATCGCGCCGAGCAGAAGTCCTCCGGAAAGAACCGTAAACAGCGGGTCAATCCCGAACACGGAGGACAGAACAGCCGCCGCGAGGACAAAAAACACCGGTGTTTCCCAGGAGATAACACCGCGCAAAATCAGGTAAAGTCCGCCGACAATAAGCGCCGCGGCAGAGGTTTCTCCGATACAGCCCGCGTGAGTTCCGAGAAACAGCGTGAGGTAATTTGCCGTGCCGCCGGCAAGCGGCGTCGCAGACGCAACGCCGTCAAACGTCCACCGCGTCATCGCGCCGGAAAACGCTAAAAATAAGAATATTCGCGCCGTAACGGCGGGATTTGCAAAGTTGCGCCCGATTCCGCCGAAAAGCATTTTTACAATGACCATCGCAAACAGACAGCCGACAACAAGCTGCCAGACCGGCAGTGTCGGCGGTACGGAAAACGCGAGCAGCATTCCGGTTACGGCAAACGAACAGTCGCAAACAGAGGGCTTGCGACGATTTTTTTTGTACGAGCCGTTAACAAGGTAATCAAACGCGTACTCAAAGCAAAAGCAGGACAAAACCGCGACGGCAGTCAGCACAAACGCGCGGTATCCGAAAATCCAGACTCCGGCGATAAGCGCGGGCATAAGCGCAATTACAACGTCTGTCATAATATCCGAAACGGTCGCGGAGCTTCTTATGTGCGGCGAGGATGAAACCGTCAGCAGTCTTTTGTTGTTATTCTCCATTAGCCGCCTCCTCCAGTAATTTTGCTTTTTCCGCCGCCGCCGCTTGCTTATCCTGATATTCCCGAAGCGCCGCCTTTGCCAGCTTCATATATTGCGTTAACTGCCGCTTCGCGGGACAGACATAGCTGCAGCAACCGCATTCCATACAGATATTTGCCTTGTACTGCTCGATAAACTCGGGCTTGTTGTTCAAATAGGCGTTGTGTATCTCAACCGTCTGCAGCTTTAGCGGACAGCTTGCAACGCACCTGCCGCAGCGAATACAGGGCTGTTCCTCGGGCAAAACAGCTTCCTTTTCGGTAAAGGCAAGAACCGCGTTCGTGTTCTTGCGAACCGGCACGTCCGCAGACGGCACGGCAGTACCCATCATCGGGCCGCCGTACAGTATTTTTGCCGCCGCGTCCGGGTCAGCACCACAAAGCTCAAGCAAATCGGAGATTTTCGCGCCGATTGGTGCAAGGACGTTTGCGGGCGACTTAACGGCAGTGCCGTCTACTGTGACGACCTTGTGCGTGAGCGGCACACCGGTCTTCACATATTTTGCGATAACCGCAAGCGTCGTCACGTTCAGGACAATGCACCCAACGTCAAGCGGGAGCTTGCCCTCCGGGACAATGCGGTGCGTGGTGTTGTAAATCAGCACCTTTTCTCCGCCCTGCGGGTACACGGACGGCAGGATTGCGATTTTTACGCCGAGTTCTTTGTTCGTGTGCAGCTCCGACTGGCGCAAAAGGTAATCCGCGGCGGTCTTTTTGTTCGCCTCAATGCCGATTATCAGCTCGCCGGGGTTTATGTATTTTTTCAGCAGCGACAGACCGAAGAAAATATCTTCAGCCGACTCTATTATAGTGCGCGTATCGCTCGTAATATACGGCTCGCACTCGGCGGCGTTTATAATAATATAGTCAACCGTCTGTTCGGGGCGAACCGTCAGCTTGACCGCCGTCGGAAATCCCGCACCGCCAAGCCCCACCGCGCCTGAGTTGCGCACAGCGGCGATAAAATCCTCTGTGCTCTCTATCACGGGCGGTTTTATATCCGGCGACGGAGTATTACGGCCGTCAGACGCAATCTCGATTACGCCAACCTTCTCGCCCGTTGCGTAAAGCTTATCGTGCACCGCCGTAACGGTGCCGGAAACCGGGCTGTGCACCGGCGACGACACAAATCCGCCGGCTTCCGCAACCTTTTGCCCGACAAGCACAGCGTCCCCCGCCGCAACACACGGCACGCTCGGCGCTCCGATATGCATATTCATAGGAAGGAACACCGAACTGACAGCGGGCAAAACCTTTGGCTCTGCCTCGGCGGTGTTTTTCTTGTGCGGAACGCGCACACCCTTTATTTTAGTAAAAAAGCTCAAGTTTGTCTCCCAAAGGTAAGTTTTTTTGCGCCGGGCGGCGCAACAACTTTGGTATACTACACCAGTTTATTATAATACAGAGCACAGGGTGTTGTCAACAGTTGTTTGGAATTAATAGTCTGATTTTTATCAAAATTATATGCGGTGGATGTTGGGAATTTGCCTGCGGCGGGATTGTTTTTTGCAGGCGTTTTTTATTTTAGAACTTTTGGTTGGTTCTGCTTAATGCTTGTTAACCGGAAGCGCCGGTGGTGGCGCAGAGGTGCCGCTACGCGTGGCGGCGGTTACTTTTTTCCGCTTCGCCGGAAAAAAGTAACCAAAAAAAGGGGCGACTTTTTTGGAATAAGTCGTCCCTTTTTATACGGGAACTGCGGCGGTGGGTGCGTTCAGCTGTGCGCCGGAGAGTGCGGCGTTTTTAATTGCGGCGAAGCTTTGCCTCGCCTCTCAGCTTTACGCCTGCGCGGCGGGCGGTTCGTTTCTTGTCTTGGCAAGAAAGGAACCAAAGAAGCCGCTTTTGGGCTTAGGCGGGTTACGGAGCGGCAAGTGTAGGTGTCCGTGCGTCCGAACCCTGACAGAGCTGCCGGCTGACGGGCT
>JAISLF010000097.1 GCA_031260605.1 Oscillospiraceae bacterium | reverse complement strand
ACCGCAGTTCCCGTATAGAAAAAAGATTGCTTCTTCTAAAGAAGTCGCCCCTTTTTGGTTACTTTTTCCGGCGAAGCGGAAAAAGTAACCGCCCGCCGCGCAGGCGCTTAGCAGCGCGAGGCGGCGATGCTTCGCCGCGATTCCAAACACAGCACTCTGCGCCGCAGGTCAACGGTTGCACCCTGACAAAAGCAAAACAAAGAAGCGAAGCCAACCCCGGGCGGCAGGTTGCCGCCGCCCCACGTCCGCCAAAAGACCGGCGGCAACCGCCACAGGGGCCGCTGAGGGCAGCGTCCCCTACAGAGACAAAGCCCTGAAAAAAGATAAATGCCGCCAAACACAGCACCCTGCGCCGCAGGTCAACGGTTGCACTCGAATAAAAGCCAAACCAAAACAGCGGGCGACCGGGACGGTCACCCCTACGGTGTGCTCCATAAGAAATTCGCCCCAAAAACCCTGGCGGCAGGCTGCCGCCGCCCTACGTCCGCCAAAAGCTTCGGCGGCAACCGCCACAGGGGCCGCTGAGGGCAGCGTCCCCTACAAAAAACGAAGCCCTGAAAAAAAGCAAAACCCCGACAAGTGTTGTCCCCAAGTAAAAGCAAAACAAAGCGACAAAGCCCCCCCCGGGCGGCAGTCTGCCGCCTATACGCCCTCCGAAACACCTCAAAACCACACCATGAGAATCCTCTCCACGAAAGAAATTGAAAACACCGTCTCCGCGCTGTGCCGGACAGCCGCCACGCGGCTGCCTGAGCACGTCCGCGCAGACCTTGCCGCCGCGCTGGCGGCGGAAGCGCCCGGAGCAGCCTCCGCTGCGCTTGAGGTGATCCTTGAAAACGCCGACTGCGCGGAGCAAACAGGAATCCCTCTGTGCCAGGACACGGGAATGGCGTGCGTTTTCCTTGAGTTGGGGCAGGAGGTAGCAGTGAGCGGCGACATTGAGTCCGCCGTGAACCGGGGCGTTGCGCGCGGATACACGGAGGGGTTTTTGCGCAAATCCGTCGTCGCAGACCCGCTGTTTGCCCGAATAAACACGCGGAATAACACGCCCGCCGCCATTTACGTCAGTTTTGACGGAGGGAAAACCGGCGTACCGGACGGCAAGGTGCGCATAACCGTTGCGCCAAAGGGCTTTGGCAGTGAGAACAAGTCGCGCATAAAAATGCTGAATCCCACAGACGGGGAGGACGCTGTTGTTGATTTTGTCGCGGAGACGGTGCGGCTCGGCGGCGGAAGCCCGTGCCCGCCGCTGTATATCGGCGTCGGAATCGGCGGCACGTTTGACAAATGTGCGCTTGAGGCAAAGCGCGCGCTTGTGTTCGGCTCGGATTTTGGCGAAGACGAGGAAACGGCGGAAAAATACCGTGCACTTGCGGAAAAAATCCTTGAGAGCGTCAACAATACCGGCGTCGGCGCAATGGGCTACGGCGGATGCGTGACTGCGCTCGGGGTGTCGCTGCGCTGGCTGCCGACGCACATTGCGGGGCTGCCCGTTGCGGTGAATGTCGGGTGCCACTCAATGAGACACGCGGAGTCGGTGGTGTAGGTGGGCTTTTTCACAAAAAACTCGGCGAAATTATTTAGTCGAAATCATAAAAACGGGCAAGAGGGCGAAATTTAAGAACAATTTCGCCCTCTTGCTATATTTACTGTGGCATTTCAATCACGCCGCACCGCTTGAGTTTTAGTTTCCTTTATGAAAACATTTTCATTATCTCAACTAAGCCGAGTTTGAAATACCGGCAGTAATTTTCGATGTCATCGGCGGGATAAGCCTCTAAAGCTGACAGCACCTCATTTGTAAATTCCAAGTACGCCGTTCCGTTTGCGGTGCTTATCGTAGTTGAAGATGTCTTTTTGTTGGTTATCCATTATAGATAATAATAGCATAAGTTTTTAAATAAAAAAACACGGCTAACCGAAGTTAGCCGTGTTTCATAAATATGATTAAGTATTTTTTTCATATAGAAGATAGAATATCCGTGTCTCAGACCTATACAGGGTAGAATTTTTATATCTAAAGCCATCTATTGGGTGCGCGTAGCGGTCGGACACGGCTTTAGTTATGTCTTGGAGAGGTATTCTTATTGAGTCGGCTATTTCTGTTTGCACGCTGTCTATTATAGCAATATACACCACTGTAATGTATTCTTGTGTCGATTCGGTCGGTGTCGTTGTGGGTGCTGGTGTCCGTGCAGGCGTCGGCGGTATGCCTGAGGTGAAAGTGAACAATATGCAGGTATCTTGCGCGATTATATTGACAAATAGTGTTTTTCCAAAATTCCCTCTTGAAATTCAAATAATTTGTGCTATAATAAAATAGCGGACTGTGGTGGAAACGCCTTTGCCCGCATAAATAATCTAAATCGGAAGGAGGACTATTTATGGCAGCAACAATAAGCAGCGCTTGCGTTTCGTGCGGTTCATGCGCAGCGTCATGTCCTGTCGAGGCAATCACGGCAGGAGAAACACAGTATCAGGTTAATGAGGACACATGTGTCAACTGCGGCTCATGCGTCGCAACCTGTCCTGTGGAAGCGATTTCGCTGTAACAAGCGCCAGCAACGGCTTAACGCGCGCATGGAGCGCGCGAACGCAAATGCACAAAAACGGCTGTTCGGGGCCTTGCTCCGGGCGGCCGTTTTTGCGTTTTCGCAGCGGCGGGCAGGGCATAATTCGAGCCGTTTTCGCATAGGCTGTTACACCGGAGGTTTGCTTATGCGTTTTGTTTATTTGAGAAATCACGTAAGAAACGGAGCCTTCACAATAAGAAAAAGAGCGCCCGGAGTGCGGATTACGCCCAAAACACGTTTGCGGCTGATTATAGCGGCGGCGGTTATCGTTGTGCTTACCATTTGGGTTTCCGTGTTTCTTGCAAAGACCTTTAAGAATTCCGAGTCGCTGTTTTTGGCGCTGGCGCAGACAAAAGCGTCGGAGTTTTTTCAGGTTTCGGTTACGCAAATTCTTGCCGAGGAGGTGGAAAAGGGAACCTTTGATTATGACGACCTTGTCAGCCTGAAATACGACAACGAGGGTAACATTTCGGCGATAACGACAGACAGCGGCGCGATAAACAAGCTGCAATTCGCGGTTGCGTACAGAATCGCGCGGGACGTGCTGCCCTACCTGACGTCGGACTATAAAATCCCGCTGGGGGATATATGCGGCGGCGTTCTGCTGTTCGGGCACGGGCCGAAGGTTACTGTAAAGCTCTCGACGGTCAACAACCTGCAAACGGCGATAACAAACGACTTCTCCGAGGCGGGAGTTAATATGACGCGACACAAAATCGGCATTGAAATTTCGGCGGATATAGCCGTGCTGTACCCCGGCGGGCACAACACGACGACAATGGCGGTCAATGTGGCAATAGCGGAGACGGTTATTGTTGGCAGGGTGCCGGGGGTGGTTTTTAATTAAGGCGCGGGGCTTGTTTTTGCCACTCGGTTTTGTTTTTTCAGGAATTCGCGTCTGTAGGGGACGGCGTCCCCGACGTCCCGTTGCCGCGGGTGGCGACGGACTTTTGGGCGGGCGTAGGGGCGGCAATCTGCCGCCCGGGGTTTGCTTCGCCGCTCTGGTTTGCTTTTACTTTGGTGCAACCGTTGACCTGCGGCGCGGCTGCCCTGTTTGAAATAGGGGCGAAGCTTGGCAGCTTCGCGCTGCAGAGCGCCTGCGCGGCGGGCGGTTACTTTTTCCGCTTCGCCGGAAAAAGTAACCAAAAAGGGGCGACTTCTTTAGAAGAA
>JAISLF010000096.1 GCA_031260605.1 Oscillospiraceae bacterium | reverse complement strand
AAAAAAAGATTGCTTCTTCTAAAGAAGTCGCCCCTTTTTTGGTTACTTTTTTCCGGCGAAGCGGAAAAAAGTAACCGCCGCCACGCGCAGTGGCACCTCTGCGCTGCCACCAGCGCCCCCGGTGAACAAGCATTAAGCAGAACAAAGCACCAGTCCAAACTCTCAACACACCGTCCGCCGAAACGCTTCAGCTTTCGGCAGACGCAAAAAAACAAACCGTGCCGATAAAAAAATCAACACGGTTTGCAAAAAAAATCCCTTTGGCGACGTCACGCCCCCGCAAAGTACTCCCGCACTCCGGCAACATCCAGCGAAATCCGCTCTTTAAGCTCTGTTATATCAGAAAACTTCTGCTCGCCGCGAATTCTCTCGTACAGCTCGATCCTCACGGTGTGCCCGTATAGGTTCCCGCGAAAGTCCAGTATATATGTCTCGGCAGTCACGGAGTCGGAGTTTTCCGCGACGGTCGGCCTCGTTCCGATGTTCGTTACGCCGAGAAACTCGCCGCCCGTGTCGGGATACACCTTTGCGCAGTACACGCCGAACGCGGGAATCAGCACGTTTTCGGGAAAGCGCATATTCACCGTCGGTGTTCCGATGGTGCGGCCGAGGCGAAAGCCAAAACGCACAAAGTCCGTCAGCACATACGGATGGCCGAGAAACCGTACACTCTCGCGCATATTCCCGTCCGTCAGCAGCTCGCGAATCAGCGTGGAGGAGGACACCTGCCCGTCTGCCGTGACCTCCGAGATTATATCGTAGCCGACGCCCAGGCGCTCGCATTCCGCTGCAAGCAGCTCCGCCGTGCCCTCGCCGCGATAGCCGAAGCGGAAGTTTCTGCCGAAAATCAAGTGCCGCGCGCCGAAATCTTCCAGCAGGTAGCGCAAAAACTCCTGCCAGCTCATTTTCAGCGTCTCCTCGTCGAAATGGACGAAAATTACGTCGTCAATGCCGAATTGGCGCGAAATTAGTCCCGCCCTGTCCTCCGGGGAGCATATCAGCGGCGTTTTTTTGCCGGTCACAAGGCTGCGCGGGTGCGCGTCAAACGTAAGAACCGACGGAATCAGGTCCTTGCTTTCGGAAACCTCAGTGACGCAGCGCAAAAGCGCGGCGTGACCTATATGAACGCCGTCGAAAAATCCGAGGGCTATACATCTTTTTTTGTCAGTCATTGTTTAACGAGAAAAACAGGTCGGAAATTCCGCCGTGCGTGTCTCCGTAGCTTATTATTTCGGCTAAGCTATGCGCTTGCTCCAGCGTATAGTCGCCGACCTTTGTTCTGATTAGGCTCTGCATAACGGCGCCGACGCCGAGAGTCTGCCCGAGGTCGTGCACGAGCGTTCTTATGTACGTTCCCTTTGATACGGCGTACCGCACATAAAAATCCGCGCGCTCATCGCCGTTTTCCGGGGTAAAATCCTCTAAAACCTCGGCTTCAAACACCGTAACCTCGCGCGCAGGGCGGTCAACCTCGCCGCCGCGCCGCGCAATCTTGTACAGGCGCTGTCCGTTTATCCGTACAGCCGAGTGCATTGGCGGAAGCTGCAGCTGACTGCCGGTAAAGCCGGCAAGCGCCGCGCGGAATTCATCGGGAGTCACCGTTCGCGGGTTTTCCGTTGCGGTAAGCGTTCCCGTAATGTCCTGCGTGTCGGAGGTTAAGCCGAGCTTAATCCCGGCTATGTATTCCTTGTGCGCGTCTGTCGAAATTTGCGCAAGCTTCGTCGATTTGCCGAAGAATACAGGTAATAGCCCTGTCGCGAGAGGGTCGAGCGTTCCGCCGTGACCGACTTTTTTTATGTGCGAAAGACCGCGCAGCTTCTTGCAAACGTCAAAGCTTGTCCAGTCCCGCGGCTTGTCAACGAGCAGGACGCCGGATAAGGCGAGCAGGGGAGAGTCAGCGGAATCCGGCATTACAGCTGTGTGTCCGCAGTCTTAATTTCGGATTCAAAGACGAGGTTCAGCCGGTTTTCAATGTCCCGCCGCACCTGCTTGCCGCTGCCTTTTCTGACAAAGCCCGCCGCGCCGCGATGACCGCCGCCGCCGAACAGCTTTGCCGCATTGTTTGCCGAAACCGCGCCGTTTGTGCGAACGGAAACCTTGCACTCCCCGTCGGCAATCTCGGTTATCGTATACGCAATGTCCACGCCCTCGATTGAGGAGGCGACGGACGCGATGTTCTCCAAATCGTCCGCTGAAACGCCTGTTGATTCCTGAATTGAGGAGGAGATTATGGCGACGGCAGCCCTGCCGTTTTCGTAAAACTTGATTCCGTGCATCATATCGCTTTCAACAATTGCGCGAGCGCGCGAGGTGGTTCTGAACAGAATTTTGTTAATCCGTTCAAGGCTTATGCCGGAAACAGCGCAGCGCGCGGCGACAAAAAGCGACTCCGCCGTTGTGTTTGAATATGAAAAGCAGCCTGTATCCGTTGATACCGCGACATAAATCGCCTCGGCAATGTCTGCAGGGAGCAGAAATCCCTCGTTTGAAAACGCGGCAATCAGCTCATAGATAACCTCGCCGCAGGCAGCGCGGTTTTCAACAAGGCAATACTTGCCGTAGCGCGTATTGCTCTCGTGGTGGTCAATTACAATGTCTATGTCCTCGCGGTATGCCGTTGCGCCTGTTGGCAGCATAGCAAGACTTGCCGTATCAACTGTAATTATCGTGTCCGGCACATACTCGTGCGACAGCGCGACAAGACCCGCGACAAGGGGATAATACTTCGGCGTTATCTCGCGGTTGTTGTAAATAAACGCTGTTTTGCCGAGACCACGCAAAAAGCGGCAGAGCGCCGCCGCGCTGCCGATTGTGTCCCCGTCGGGGCGTTTGTGCGTTATTATAAGAAAATTATCGCGCCGCGCAAGAAGCTCCGCCGCCGCGAGATATACCATCGACTGCTGCGGCACATTTTCCTTGTGCAAAACAAGCTTAACCTTTTTGTTTGGCTTCATCTATATGGAATCTCCTTCATGGAGCTTGTTAATCAAGCCTTCTATTTTATCTCCGTATTCGCCCGACTTGTCAAACGAAAACCGCAGCTCGGGCACAACGCGCAGCCTGACGTTTTTCGCAATCACGCGGCGTAGAAACGGCACTGCCGAATACAGCCCGGTTTTCAGCTCCTTTTCATTATATTCGCCGAGAACCGAAATATATAGTGTGCAATAAGCAACGTCCGGACTAACGGAGCACTCTGTAATTGTAATAAGGCAACCCGAAACTCTCGGATCCGAAACCTCGCGCAGAGCGTCTGACACTACTCTTTTTATATCAGAGGCGGCGCGCTGTGATGTAATTCCCATTTTGTTTTATCCAACTGTATTCATAGAATAGGTCAGCGGATAGCTTTTTTACAAACTCTTTTCCGCTAATCCTTGATTTGCTCGACGCCGAAGGCCTCAAGAATGTCGCCTTCCTGCACGTCGTTGTAATTTTCGACTGTCATACCGCACTCAAAGCCCTCGCGGACTTCCTTAACGTCGTCCTTAAAGCGGTGCAGACTGCCAAGCTCGCCTGTGTAAATAACCTCGCCTCCGCGCACGACGCGCACTGAGCAGTTGCGCACAATCTTGCCCTCTGTGACATAGCAGCCGAGCACTGTTCCGACCTTTGAGACCTTGTACAGCAGGCGAACCTCCGCCTTGCCGAACTCAACGTCGCGGTATTTCGGCGCGGTTTTGCCCTTGACAGCAGCCTCAACCTCGGCAATCGCGTCATATATAATGCTGTGCAGGCGAATATCCGTGCCTGAGCGGTCCGCCCAGTCGCGTGCGGCAAGGTCCGGGCGAACGTTAAAGCCGATGACAATCGCACCCGCCGTGTCGGCAAGCATAACGTCTGACTTTGAGATAGCGCCGACGGCCGAATGGATTACCTTAACCGTAACCTCGTCTGACGACAGCTTCAGCAGCGCTGATTTCACTGCCTCGGCAGAGCCTTGAACGTCCGCCTTGACGACGATGTTCAGTGTCTGCACACCCTCTGCCTGGACATTTGCAAACAAATCGTCCAGCGAGACCTTCGGCGTTGCCGCCGCCGCTGACTTGCGCTCGCTTTTGCGCTCTGACGCAAGCTCACGCGCCATACGCTCATCCGTAACGGCGTTGAACTCGTCTCCCGCGTGGGGAACCTCGCTCATACCGATAACCTGAACCGGCACAGAAGGTCCAGCGGACTCAATCTTGTTGCCGTTTTCGTCGTTTAGCGTGCGGACTCGGCCGACGGCCGTTCCCGCAATAATATAGTCGCCCTGATTCAGCGTTCCGTTTTGTACAAGAACCGTCATAATCGGGCCGCGACCCTTGTCAAGCCGCGCCTCAATAACTGCGCCCTTTGCCAGACGGCTCGGATTTGCGCGAAGCTCCTCCATTTCCGCCGTCAAAACAATCATCTCAAGCAGCTTGTCAATACCCTCGCCGGTTCTTGCCGAAACGGGGACAATCACGGTATCTCCGCCCCACTCCTCGGGCACAAGCTCGTTATCCGCCAGTTGCTGCTTTACGCGGTCTACATTCGCGCCCGGCAGGTCGATTTTGTTCACCGCGACAATAACGGGGACGTTCGCCGCCTTTGCGTGGGCGATTGACTCCTTTGTCTGCGGCATAATTCCGTCGTCCGCCGCCACAAGGAGTATTGCAATATCCGTAATCATCGCGCCGCGCGCGCGCATTTCAACAAACGCCTCGTGTCCCGGCGTGTCAAGGAAGGTCAGGGGTTTGCCGTTAAGCTCAACGCGGTACGCGCCGATATGCTGCGTAATGCCGCCCGCCTCGCCTGTTGCGACGCTCGAGCTTCTGATTTTGTCAAGCAAAGAGGTCTTGCCGTGGTCAACGTGACCCATAACTACAATAACAGGTGCGCGTGAAACAAGCTCCTCCTCGGAATCCTCCGTCGTGTCGATAAGCTTTTCTTCAATCGAGATGTTAACCTCGCGGATAATCTCGCAGCGGAACTCCATAGCGACAATTGACGCAGTATCGAAATCTATGATTTCCGAAACAGACGACATAATACCGTTTCTCATTAACACGCGGATTACATCTGTAGCGGTTTTTTTGAGTCGGATTGCAAGCTCGCCGACAGAAATTTCATCGGGAATGTTGACCTTCAGCGGTGTCGTCTTGCGAACCTGCTTCTGCAGACGGTTCAGGCGGTCGCGCTCTTCTGTGCGGCGTTTTGCCGACTGCGCCGCCGCGCCCTGCTTATTGCGGTCTGACTTTTTTGTGATTTTTTCCTTGCCGTGCGCCGCGCCGCGGTCGTCGCGCTCGGCGACAAAGGAGTCCAGCCGCTCGTCATACTTGTCAATATTGCTCGTTGCGCCCGACATAACGACGACGCGCTTTTCGCGCTCGACGTGCACATAGTCCGTCTTCGGCTTGTCGCTTTTCTCAAACGGCTTGACGACGGGCTTTTTCGGCGCTGCCTTTTCAGCTGCCGGCTTGTCGGCTGCTGCCGGCTGCTTTGCCTCGCCGGACTTACCCTTTGACGCGGCGGGCTTTGCGACGGCCTGTGCGGCCTCGGGTTCGGTCTTTGCTTCAGCAGGGGACTCTTTCTTCTTCGACGCGGGCTTTTCCTCTACCTTGAAGATTTCCTCGATTGACTCAACCTGATTATCAAACGTAACCACGGCAAAGACGATAGAAAGCTCCTCCGGAGAAAGGGGGTGCTGGTGGTTCTTCGGGGGATAGCCGTATTTAGTTAGGATGTCTGTGACGAGCTTTGTCGTCAGGTTCAGATCCTTTGCGAGTTGATGTACTCTGTATTTGTTATCCAATTTATCGGTAATCCTCCGGATTGTCTTTATTACTTATTCATGGCTCTCGTAATTCCTGCGGCAAAGCCCTCGTCCTCAATTGTAACGACGGCGGGCGTTCCGCGCGGCAGAGCCTGCGACAGCTCAAATTTCGTGAAATCCGCCGAAATCAGCGGGACATTTGCGTTTTTACACGCGAGAGTTATCTTGCTCCGCGTATTTTCTGCGGAGTCTGAGCAAATCACGCACAAACGCGCCTTTTTCTTCGCGATACTCTCCAAAGCGGGGTCAGCGCCGACGGCAAGCCGTCCTGCGCGGTAACACATCCCCAAAAGCCCGAATACGCCGCCGCTCATTGTGCGTTTTCCGCACTCGGAGCAACCAGTTCCGCCAGCTGCGCGAGAATTTCATCGGGAAAAGGAGCTTCCAGCTTTAGCTGCCGCGAAAAAGCGCGCGATTTTGCCGCCTTGTCAAGGCACTTTTTGTCCCGGCAGATATACGCGCCGCGCCCTGACGCCTTGCCGTGCTCGTCAATAATAACTGACCCGTCCGGCTTTTTTACGACGCGGATTAATTCCTTCTTGTCGCGCTCCGTGCGGCACGCTATGCAGTGGCGCTTAGGCGACTTTTTTACGGCTTTTTGAGGTGTCGGCATAGTTTGCGCTTTAGTCTACAAAGGTCTCGGGCTTAATGTCTATCTTGCAGCCTGTGAGCCGCGCCGCCAGACGCACATTTTGTCCCTCGCGTCCGATAGCAAGAGACAGCTGGCTATCCGGCACTATCGCGCGGATTGACGGGTGCCGCGCGGGCGCGCCGCCCTCGGTCTCCTCGTCCAGTCGCAGCGTGCGGACTACCTGACAGGGTGCAAGCGCATTGGAAACGAACTTTTCCGGATTTTCGGAAAATTCGACTATATCAATCTTTTCATTTGCAAGCTCGGAGGTTATCGCGTTGATTCTAACTCCGTTGTTTCCGATACAGGCGCCGATTGCGTCTATGTCGGACGACAGTGAGCGAACGGCGACCTTAGACCGCGAGCCCGGCTCACGGGCAATGCGGTTAATCTCAACGGTGCCCTCGGCAATCTCCGGAATCTCAAGCTCGAACAGGCGCTTGACAAGCTCCGGAGCGCGGCGCGTGATTCTGGCAATCGGACCTTTTGTCGAGGAGCTGACCTCCTGGATAAAGACCTTGACAATCTCGCCCTCGGACAAAGATTCGCCGGGAATGCAGTCAGACGCCATTAAAAACGCGTCGTTAGCTTCCTGACCGGCGCCGACCTGAATCGTAATCTTGCCGTTTTTCATATCAATGTGCGTAATCTTGCCGGAAATGACCTCGCCCTCCTTTTCGGAGAACGCCTCATATATCTTATTGCGCTCGGCCTCGCGCAGTCCTGATACGATAACCTGCTTTGCAACCTGCGCCGCGACGCGTGAAAAGTCCTTTATATCAACATCGGTACGGACAACATCGCCAAGGTTGTATATGCCGGAAATCTCGCGGGCTTCCTCAAGGGAAATCTCCGCCTTTGAGTTTTCGACCTCTTCAACGACGGTTCTTGCCGTATAAAGGTCAATATTTCCCGTAGTCGGGTCAATATCAACATGTGCGGATTCATCGCTGCCGGGCACGAATTTTTTCAGTGCGGCGACAAGCGCAAGCTCCAGCCGTTCAAGCAAAAAGCCTTGCGGCAGTCCGCGTTCACGCTCTAACTCATCAATAGCGGTAAAAAGCTCTGCGTTCATCTGACAGAATACTCCATATTTGTTTTCACTCCTTAAAATGAAAAAATGTTCAATGAAAATTGCAAATTAAAATGTAAGGTCGGTTATCCCGAAATAAATCTCAGGCTAACCGGCGGCAGCGGCTTATTCAAGCCTGAGGCGGACAGCGGATATTTCGTCCGCAAGAAAGGACAGCTCCTCGCCGGACTTTGCCTTTATCGTAATACCGCCGTCTTCGGTTGAAACAATGTGTCCCAAATGCTCCTTGCGGCCGAATTTCGCCTTAAACAGGCGCACGGCGGCATAGGAGCCGACAAAACGCGCGTAATCGGCGGGTGAGCGCAGCTTTCGCTCCGCTCCGGCAGAGGATACCTCAAAAAAGTACCCATCCTCGGGGAAAAGCTCGTCATACTCGTCAATCAGCGGGTCGGCAAGGCGCGAAAGAGCCTCGCAATCATCAAGGGAAACGCCCTCTGGCTTGTCTACATACACGCGCAAATAATGCAGCCCGTCCTCGCGGACGAACTCAACGTCCCACAGCTCAAGACCGAGGTCAGGAAGCAGCGGCTCAAGTATTTCGCGTGTTTTATCGGTAATTTTGCTCAAAAATCAGCTCCGTGCGTTTACACAAAAGTAAAGAGCGGGTCATTTGCCGCTCCTAAAAAATCAAATCTATCAATAATCTTTATGTATTATAGCACGGCGTGCGGGGTTTGTCAAGCGTTTTTTTGCGGGGCTTGGGTGGGGGCTGTTTGTGCGGCGGGCGGGTGCTTTTTTCAGGGCTGTGCGTTTGTAGGGGACGGCGTCCTCGACGTCCCTGTCGCGGCTTTGCCAGATTTTTTTGTCGGACGTAGGGGCGGCAAACTGCCGCCCGGGGTTTGCTTCGCCGCTTTGTTCTGCTTTTGCTTTGGTGATAGCGTTTACCTTCGGCGCGGGGTGCTATGTTTGAAATTGGGGCGAAGCTTGGCAGCTTCGCGCAGCAGAGCGCCTGCGCGGCGGGCGGTTACTTTTTCCGCTTCGCCGGAAAAAGTAACCAAAAAGGGGCGACTTCTTTAGAAGAA
>JAISLF010000093.1 GCA_031260605.1 Oscillospiraceae bacterium | reverse complement strand
ACCCTACACCCACCACCGCAGTTCCCGTATAAAAAAGATTGCTTCTTCTAAAGAAGTCGCCCCTTTTTGGTTACTTTTTCCGGCGAAGCGGAAAAAGTAACCGCCCGCCGCGCAGGCGCGCTGCAGTGCGAAGCTGCCAAGCTTCGCCCCAATTACAAACACCGCACCCTGCGCCGAAGCTCTGCGGTTGCACCCAAGCAAAAGCAAAACAAAGCAGCGAAGCAACCCCCCGGGCGGCAGGTTGCCGCCCCTACGAACAAAAAGTCGCGGAGCACCCGCAGCAAGGGACGATGAGGGCATCGTCCCCTACAAAAGGCAAAGCCCTAAAAAAGTAACCGCCCGCCGCGCAGGCGCTCTGCAACGCGGCGAGGCGCAGCCTCGCCGCAATTTCAAACACCACTCTATCCGGCGCACAGCTGCACACGCTTCCTTCCTTCCCCAAAAAAACAAAAAACAAATTCTTGACATTCACCAATTCCTTTGGTAAAATAAGTTAAGTATAGCTTACAGGTTTTTTGCCGGCGCAAAAAAGCGCACCGGCAAGAAACAATGCCTTGCAAAAGGAGCACGCATTGACACGACAGGAACTTAAAACCCAGGCAAAGGATATTTTTCGGCGGCGGATTAAAGCGATCCTTATCGCGTCGCTTATTTACGTTGTTTTATCGCTGGCTGTCAGTGAATTCAGCTCGTACGCAATGGGTCAGCGCCGTGTCTTGGCTTACATCAACACCGTGCGCGACACGATCAGCGCTGAGCATTACGCCCTTATTAATTTTGACGCAAATGAGGTCTACGGCAACATATTCAGGCTGTTTAACACGGTCGGCATAGCAATTTCAGTTGTGGTCGGCATTTTGGTTAATGTGCTGTTCGCCGGATACCGATGGTTTCTTTTGCGCACAAAGCGCGGGGAAGAACCGTCTGTTACAGCTGTTTTCTCCTCCTTTTCAAAAACCGGAAAGCTTGCCCTGCTGATTATCCTGCAAACCCTGTTCATCTCACTGTGGTTAATGCTGTTCGTAATCCCCGGAATATTCGCTGCTCTGCGCTACTCGCAGGCAGTATATATAATGTACGACCACCCTGAATATTCGGCACTTGAGTGTATTCGCGAATCAAAGCGTATGATGCGCGGGATGGAGGGCAGCTATTTCACGCTGCTGCTTTCGTTTATCGGCTGGTACTTGCTGTCTGCGGTGGTTGTTGTTTTCGCCGGCGCTGTCATTCCTGACGTTGGGGAATATATCGGCACTTATGTTATCGGCGTGCTCTTTGATTTGTTCTTGGTGCCGTATGCGCAGCTGACCTTTGCCGGATATTACGACGATCTGCGCCGCAATGCGCACTCGCAAAACGACGATTTGTATTTATAATAAACTATGGTGTGCTGACGCTAATTAAGGCGCACCTGTAATTTCAGCAATTTTTCAAGGAGCTGTAAAATGAACGAAGTATATGAACTCTTAAAGGCCGCCGGAACCTACTATCTCGCAACAGCGGAGGGCGACCAACCCCGCGTACGCCCGTTCGGCACCGTGGATGTGTATAACGGCCGCCTGTACATCCAAACGGCACGCTCAAAGCCCGTTTCCGCGCAGATAAAGCAAAACCCAAAGGTTGAGCTAAGCGCCTTTCACGGCGGCAAGGTAATCCGCGTTGCCGGTACGGCAATTGACGATACGGACATTGAGGCAGAGCGCCATATGATGGCGGCATACCCGTTTCTGCAGGGAAGATACACCGCAGGGGACGGCAACAATCAGGTGCTTTGGCTAAAAGACGCAACGGCGACCATTGAAGCGTTCCCCACAGGCGAAAAAGAGGAATACAAGTTTTAATATCCCGGCCGCAAGCTTGGTGTTTTGCCGTTTCCGACAAGGGCGCGGCACTGACTAAATATGCGGCCTAAAGCAAAACGCGGCGGGTCCGTTTGAGTGCGCCGCAAAGGAAAAGGAACGACATATGCGCTGTCCTTTTTGCGGATTTCCGGAGTCTAAGGTTACAGACAGCCGAGATAACCGGGAAACCAACATTATAAGAAGAAGACGCGAATGCCTTGCCGAAAACTGCGGCAAGCGCTTTACGACGTATGAAAGAGTAGAGCAGCAGAACCTTATGGTCATAAAAAAGGACGACACGCGTCAGCCTTTTTCAAATGACAAGCTGCTCTCCGGTATGCTGCGCGCCTGCGCTAATCTGCCGATTCCCGTAAAAAAGCTTGAGGAAGCGGCAAACGACATTGAGCAGGAGCTTTATGCCGGAGGATACGGAGAGGTTCGGTCTGAGGAAATCGGCAAAATGGTGCTGAGCCATCTCAAGGGACTCGACGATGTGGCATATGTGCGTTTTGTTTCGGTGTACCGAAACTTCACGAATGTGTCCGAGTTTTATGCCGAGCTGCGCGGACTTATGCAGGAAAAACCGGCTGTCTCCGCTCCTGCCGCGGCGGACGACGGCGCAGAGGCAGAGTCTGAGCCGGAGGGTGCTGCAGCAGCCGCGCCGGAGCCGGCTCCCGCGCCGCGTAGGCAGAGCCGTCAGCGCCGCGATTTTGAAAAGCCGCCGCTGGACGTTGTAGGCGGATAGACTTCACGCCGAACTTTGCCGCGCTCCACGCAAGTGAGCGGGGTTTACGCTATCTCGGAATGACATTTTTCTTGGTTTTTCTCAAACCCCGCACTCCACCGCACCAAAAATTCGCCCCCCGGCGAATGAATCCCAATCCAAAAAAACGGGGGAATTCATTTTCCCTGTTTTTTCTCCTTATTACTCACTTTGACGGCGACCGGCACTAATTGCAAACGCAACAACCCGCGCCGCCGTCAAAGTGTTTGGGTTTATTTACCAATTGACAATTCCCGCTCTTTTCGGATATACTAATTCATAATGAAATTTTCAGCAATGTGCAATTTCATATCCGCCGCGCGACTTAGCGGGTTCCGAGCGTAAACAGTCGGAGCCCTGCATAGGTATGTTTAATTACGGCTCCTGACGGAGCCTTTTTTTATTGATTGCCCCGCCGACAGGCACCGGCACGGCAAGTCTAATGTTATTTAGGAGTATTTGATGAAATACAATTTTACTGAAATTGAAAAAAAGTGGCAGTCCTACTGGGACGAGCACAAGACCTTTGCCGCTACGCAGGAGGACTCAAAGGAAAAGTTCTACGCGCTGATTGAGTTCCCCTACCCCTCGGGAGACGGACTGCACGTCGGTCACGCGCGTCCCTATACCGCGATGGACATTGTCGCGCGGAAGCGCCGCAAGCTCGGGCAGAATGTGCTGTTCCCGATAGGGTTTGACTCGTTCGGGCTACCGACCGAGAACTTCGCCATAAAAAACAAGGTTCACCCGGCGGACGTTACAAAGCGCAACATCACGCGTTTTACCGAGCAGCTGAAGGCTCTTGGCTACAGCTTCGACTGGGACCGCGCCGTTGAGACAACTGACCCCGCCTATTATAAGTGGACGCAGTGGATTTTCATCAAAATGTTCGAAAAGGGGCTTGCCTACAAACAGAAAATGCCCGTGAATTGGTGTCCCTCCTGTAACTGCGTTTTGGCGAACGAGGAGGCGCAGGGCGGCGTGTGCGAGCGGTGCGGCTCGCCCGTTGTGCGGCGCGAAAAAAGCCAGTGGATGCTGAAAATCACGGAATACGCAGAGCGCCTCTTGGACGATCTCGACACTGTGGACTTTATCGAGCGCGTAAAGGTTCAGCAGAAAAACTGGATCGGAAAATCAACGGGCGCGTCTGTCACGTTTGCCGTGCCCGAAACCGGTGATAAGCTGACGGTTTTCACAACGCGTCCCGATACGCTGTTCGGCGTAACATATATGGTCGTCTCACCCGAGCACGCGCTCGTTGAGCAGTGGCTCACATCCGGCGCGATAAAAAATGCGCAGGAGGTCACAGCTTACCGTGACGCGGCGGCGCGAAAGTCAGACTTTGAGCGCACGGAAACCGCAAAGGACAAAACAGGCGCCAGTCTTGACGGAATCACGGCGGAAAACCCCGCAAACGGCGAGAAAATCCCGGTTTTTATCTCGGACTATGTGCTTGCAACCTACGGCACAGGCGCGATTATGGCAGTTCCGGGTCACGACACGCGCGACTGGGAGTTTGCAAAGGTGTTCGGGCTGCCGATAATTGAGGTCGTCGCCGGCGGAGATGTTGAAAAAGAAGCGTTTACCGACTGCGAAACGGGACAAATGGTCAACTCCGGCTTCCTCAACGGACTTGCGGTTAGCCAGGCAAAGGAGAAAATCACCGCATGGCTTGAGGATGGCGGACTCGGGCACAAAACGGTAAACTTCAAGCTGCGCGACTGGGTTTTTGCCCGCCAGCGCTACTGGGGCGAGCCGATTCCGATGGTGTACTGCGAGCATTGCGGCTATGTGCCACTGCCGGAAAGCGAGCTGCCGCTTGTGTTGCCGCAGGTCGAGAATTACGAGCCGACGACAACCGGCGAATCCCCGCTGTCCAAAATGACAGACTGGGTGAATGTAAAATGCCTCAAGTGCGGTCACGCTGCCAAGCGCGAGACAGACACAATGCCCCAATGGGCGGGCTCCTCGTGGTATTTTCTGCGCTATGCAGACCCGAAAAACAGCGAGGCTCTTGCCTCAAAGGAAGCGCTTGACTACTGGACGCCTGTTGACTGGTACAACGGCGGTATGGAGCACACGACGCTGCACCTGCTGTACTCGCGCTTCTGGCACAAATTCCTGTACGACATCGGCGTCGCGCCGACGGCGGAGCCTTACAAAAAGCGCACAAGCCACGGTATGATTCTCGGCGCGGACGGGCAGAAAATGTCCAAATCGCGCGGAAATGTCGTGAATCCCGGCGAGGTAATCGCCGAAACGGGTGCGGACACGCTGCGCCTGTATATTATGTTCATAGGAGACTTTGAAAAGACGGCTCCGTGGTCTCCCGACGCGGTCAAGGGCTGCCGCCGCCTACTCGACAGAATATGGAACCTGACCGAGACTCGGCGCGGGGGAGACGATTTCGCGCTCTCGAAAACGCACGAAAAGTCCGTCAACCGCACGATAAAAAAGGTCGGCGAGGACATTGAGGCGATGAAGTTCAACACCGCGATCGCCGCGCTGATGTCGCTTGTAAACGAGTTCTACGGACAGGGCGCAGACCCCTCGCGCGGCGATATACGCACGCTGCTTTCGCTGCTCTCCCCATTTGCGCCGCACATAGCCGAGGAACTGTGGCAAATTCAGGGCTTTTCAGGGCTTGCTTCAACGGCGCCCTGGCCGGAGTATGACGAGACAATGCTTTCCGACAATGACATTCCGATAGCCGTTCAGATAGGCGGCAAGCTCAAGACAACAATAACCGTCGCGGCAGACGCGGACGAGCAGGCGGTCATTGCGGCTGTGCTGTCGGACGAGAAGATTACGCGGCTGGCAGAAGGAAAGGAGCTTGTGCGGACGATATATGTGCCGGGGCGGCTTGTTAACCTTATCTTCAAGGGGTAGGATTTTGCGGCGGTTGCTCACCGCAACCGCCGCAAAGCACAACCGCGTTGCCCCGTAGCCACGCCACAAAACAAAATGCGTAAAGGAAAATTCAATTGAAAAATCTAAAAACCCGTATTCCGGCTTTAGCTCTGGCATTCACGCTTATTATAAGTCTGTATTCGTGCCGCTTTGCCCCTCCTCCCGCAAGTCCGACAGCGACGGCTGAAAATGCCGACGCGCTGCTTGACGCGTTTGCGGAGGATTACTTCAAATACGCTGCGTCCATGTCAACGCTCGATATGCACTTTACCGTCGCTTACCCGGAGGAGTTTGGAATTGAGCGCCCCGCGCCGTCTCTCGGCCGCGTATACGGCGACGATTTAGTCGAAGAGTATGACGCGGTGTACGCAGATTTTCTCGACCGTCTTGACGAGATACCGCGTGAGGATTTGAGCCGGGAATACAAGTATGCCTATGACAACTGGGAGCTTGTTCTTGAAAGCAGCCGTGCGATGAATGACGACACAATGTTTGACGAGCTGTACGCGCCGCTGAACAGCCTCGGAATACAGCTTCTTCTCATACTCAACGAATACCGCTTTTACACCTCCGCGGATATTGACGATTATATCGGCATTTTGCTTGACGCGCCGCGTTTTTTTGCCGAGGCAAACGAATATGAGCTTGCGCGCGCCGACGCCGGGTATGTGATGGGAAACAAGGCGGCGGACGATATTATTGAGCAGTGCAGGCTTGTAACCGAGAATCCGGACGAGCTGTTTTTGATTGCGGCATTTGACCGGAAGCTGGACGCTTTTGCGGCGAAGCACCCGGAGCTGACAACAGATGAAGTCGCAGAATACAAGCTGCGCAGTGCGGACGCGGTAAAAACGGCGCTTGTGCCGGCATATCAGTCCATAGCCGACACGACGGAGATTCTCCGCGACGATTATGACGGCGAGTTCACCTACGCGTTTTCCCCTGAGTCAAAGGACAAATACGAGCAGATGGTTCAGCATAACGTCGGTACAACGAAAACGATAAAGGCAATCCGCGCCGAGCTTTCGGATTATATCAACGCGCTGTACGAGCCTGTTTTAAGCGCTATCGGCAAGCACCCAGAGGCGGCGGAGTCAGAATTTCTCGACGGTATCACTTATCCGTATTCCGACCCGGAGGATATACTCGAGTATCTGCGCACAGTGTACGAGCAGGATTTTCCGACTATCGGCAATTTCACCTATGAGCTTGAGCTGCTGCCTGAGGAGCTTATGCCGTTCACAAATCCCGCGATGTACTTCCTGCCGCCGATTGACGCGGCGGGACAAAACCTGATTTATATTGGCGACACTGAAAAGTCTTCAGCAATATTTACAGTTGTCGCCCACGAGGGCGTTCCGGGGCATTTGTACCAGTACCAGTCAGGCAAACGCGGCTGGCAAAACCTGTCGATAATCTCAACCTCCGGCTACGATGAGGGCTGGGCGACATATGTGCAGGGCTATTCCTACAAATACGCGCAGCTTGAGCCGTGGGTCGCGGATTACTTGATGAATTACGAGCTTTTGAACACGTTGCTCAGCGCAATGATAGACGTTTACATAAACTATGACGGCTGGACTGTCGAGGAGCTGAACGAGCAGTTTCAGCTTGACAACATTGAAACCGCGCAGGAGATGTACGACATCTGCACGGCTATGCCGGGCGCTTATCTGTCCTACGCATACGGCGCGTGCAAATTCCTGTCATACCGCGATATAGCAAGAGAAGCCCTCGGCTCAGGCTATTCAGACCTTGCGTTCCACACCGCAATCGTCGAGACCGGCGCCTATTGGTTCCCCGTGCTGGACAAGGCGCTGCCGAAAGCCTTTGAAAAAAACTCAGCAAGCACAATTAGTCTGGCGGGGTGATTTTCTTCGCTTCGTAAAGAAAAATTGTTTGTTTGGGCTTTTTGCCCTGTGAAAAAGCCCGCCTTATTGGCGGGCTTTTTTTGCCAGAGTGCGGGGGGGCGTCCGTGTCTTGCTTCGCCGTTTTGTTATGCTTTTATTCGGGTGCAAGCGTGTTGCCTGCGGCGCAGGGGGCGGTGTTTGGGGCGGGATTTTTCTTTTTTCAGGGCTTCGTCTCTGTAGGGGACGCTGCCCTCAGCGTCCCTTGTCACGGTTGCCGCCAGATTTTTTGGCGGACGTAGGGGCGGCAATCCGCCGCCCGCCGTCGTGGGACGGATTTTTCGCGGGGAACACTGTAGGGGCGACCGTCCTCGGTCGCCCGGGGTTTGCTTCGCTTTGTGGGTTTGCTTTTACTTGGGTGCAAGCGTTTAACTTTGGCGCAGGGTGCTATGTTTTGAATTGAGGCGAAGCGTCGCCGCCTCGCGCAGCAAAGCGCCTGCGCGGCGGGCGGTTACTTTTTCCGCTTCGCCGGAAAAAGTAACCAAAAAGGGGCGACTTCTTTAGAAGAAGCAATCTTTTTTCTATACGGGAACGCAGTAGCGGCAATGCGGATTGTGCCTGTCCCCACGACGTATTGCGGTAGTAGCGGCGAACGCTTCTGCTGCGCCACACGCAGGGGCGAAGCCTGTCGCGGCGTTGGACGACTTGGGTAAGGCTTATGGTTGCCGCGAACTGCCTGCGGGTGCCAACCGGAAGGATGGTGCACGGACGATTGCTGACGCGCGTCGTGCGGCAATGCGGTGCGTCACCTGACGGGGCGGGTGTTGTTGTTGCGGTGGGTGCAAACTTACGGTTCAAGGCAATGTCCCGTTACCAAGACAATCTCCGTAGGGGACGGCGTCCTCGACGTCCCTTGTTTTAGTTTGCCGCAGACCTTTGCGTCAGACTACTGCACTCTGCTATGTGGGTGCGTAGGGTGCGCATGTCTGCCTCCGCGCTTTGCGCGTCGGGACACGCAACTGCTTGCCGCACCATACAGCGCAGGGCGCGGTGCGGGTGGGCTTCGCCAAATTCCGGTTGGCACCCGTCGGCGTTAGCCGACCGTTGCCTCTTGATTTACCTAATCGGAGGAACTTTCCCAAACTCGCGGGGCGAAACGTCGAACGCCACAGCCGGACTCCGAGAGCAGGCCCTTAAACGCGGCTTCTTTGGTTACTTTCTTGCCGCAGCAAGAAAGTGACCGCCCGCCGCGCAGGCGTAAATCTTCGCGAAGCTGCCAAGCTTCGCCCTA
This sequence comes from Oscillospiraceae bacterium, assembly GCA_031260605.1. Lineage (GTDB taxonomy): Bacteria > Bacillota > Clostridia > Oscillospirales > Oscillospiraceae > JAIRRO01. Next base: position 1,867 of record JAISLF010000093.1, on the reverse strand, counting down.
CTTACAAACGCCGCAACACAAGGCGCACAGCTGCACGCACCAAAGCAAAAGCAAAGACATATGTCCGCACCCAACGCCGCCGGAACACCTCTCCAAAAGTTGCTTTACAAAGAATTCGCCACTTGAGGTTGCTTTTTTCCGGTAAACCGGAAAAAAGCAACCTCACCACCGCCCCAGCATAAATTTATCATAATCCCCACCCCCGCCGTCCTCCTCTAAACCCGCCTCCGCGCGTCTTGACGCGCAAAAATACCGCAGTGCGTCAACAATATGCGTTATGTCGTGCGGATTTTTCGCGCAGTCGCTCGTATTTTCCTCATCGGCAAGTATTGTGCTGAGACACGCAATCAGCCGCGCACAGCTGCTGAACACCGCAAGTCTCGGCTTGCCTGTTTCCGCCCGCATTCGCAGCGACTCTTTTATCATCATATGCCCCGCGACTCTGTCGTTCGGGGCTTTTGTTATATACACGCCCGTGCCGTTCCAGATATCCGCCAGCGTGCGGCCGGTATCCTTTTGCCGCGCCCACATATCCGGCGGCGCGTATGTAATTTCAGGCTGCTCACCCGCTGTGAGCAGCCTTATTTTTTGCGCACCGTCGGAGACGATAAGCCCGGACTGCTCAAGCTCGCGGTACACATAGCAGGTGCCCTCGCGGTCTACCGCAACCCACAGGCACGCAAGCGCGTCCAGCCCGTAGTCAAACGCGCGGTATCTCCGCCAGTCTTTGGGGACAGAAAACGGCTCACACACGTGCAGCTTTTCGTCAAACTCTGAGAAATATCTGCCTGACAACGCGTCCCAGTCGCCGTAGCGGTACGCACGCACAAGGTTTTCCGGCAGCGCCTCAAGCATTGAGATGTACTGCGGGGAGGCCTTGAGCAGCGCGGAGTTGTCCTCAACCGAAGCAAAAATAAACGCGTAATCCTCAGGATTTTCGCCTTTTTTGAAGCGTCTGTCGATAAACAGCCGCTTAACCCACGAATGCCCTGTGCCGCCGGGGTTGCACATTACGTAAAACCGCTTTGGAATCTCCCCTGTTCCGCGCAGACACGCGCCGAGCCAGCGAAATTCGCGCTCAGTTACCTGCGTCGCCTCGTCGAGAAAAATCCAGTCGTACTCCTGCCCCTGATATTCGCGCTCAGCGCTCGAATTTTGGAAATGCCCGAATTTTATCAGCGAGCCGTTTGCAAATCTCAACGTATGCAGCGACCCGTTGTACCGTGCAAGCTCGCGCGGCAGCATTCGCAGCAGCGGCTCGATATGGTTTTGCTGCAGTTCCGGGTAGCAGCGCCGCACAATCAGAATACGAATCCCGCTGTACCGCGCCGCGCCGAGAATCGCCTTGACGCGCACCGCATGGGTTTTGCCGCCGCCTTTTGCTCCGCCGTACGCGATGAAAAGACGGCGGCTTTTGTATAGCTGCTCCTGCTTTGGGTTCGCGCGGCCGAGGTCTACAAGAAACGTCTGCTTTGGTCGGGGGAGGTGATCGGCTTCGTCCTCAAAAAAATCGCCGTCCTCAAATAGGGTAATGTCCACGGGGTTCTCCTTGGGTTGAGTTTTTGGGGAGTATAACCGTGGATTTTTTGTTTGTCAATGGGTGGGCTGTGCGCCGGAGGGCGCGGCGGACTGTCGAGTGCTTGCAACCGTGCGCCGCGGGGGTTGCTTCGCCGCTTTGTTTTGCTTTTACTTTGGTGCAACCGTAGACCTGCGGCGCAGGGTGCTATGTTTGTAATTGCGGCGAAGCTTCGCCGCCTCGCGCTGCTGAGCGCCTGCGCGGCGGGCGGTTACTTTTTCCGCTTCGCCGGAAAAAGTAACCAAAAAGGGGCGACTTCTTTAGAAGAAGCAATCTTTTTTCTATACGGGA
>JAISLF010000039.1 GCA_031260605.1 Oscillospiraceae bacterium | reverse complement strand
AAAGGTTCGTTCAGCACGGACGGAAATCGTGCATTGAGTGTAAACGCATAAACGAGCCTAACTGCGAGACCGACGGGTCGAGCAGTAACGAAAGTTGGAGTTAGTGATCCGGCGGTATGTGAGTGGAAATGCCGTCGCTCAACGGATAAAAGCTACCCTGGGGATAACAGGCTGATCTCCCCCAAGCGTCCACAGCGACGGGGAGGTTTGGCACCTCGATGTCGGCTCGTCGCATCCTGGGGCTGGATTCGGTCCCAAGGGTTTGGCTGTTCGCCAATTAAAGCGGCACGCGAGCTGGGTTCAGAACGTCGTGAGACAGTTCGGTCCCTATCTGTTGCGGGCGTATGAGAATTGAAGGGAGCTGTCCTTAGTACGAGAGGACCGGGATGGACATACCTCTGGCGCACCTGTTGTCGTGCCAACGGCATAGCAGGGTACCTACGTATGGACGAGATAAACGCTGAAAGCATCTAAGCGTGAAACTCCCCCTAAGATTAGTTCTCTATCCTTTATTGGATAAGGGTTGTTGTAGACTACAACGTTGATAGGCCGGAAGTGTAAGCACAGTAATGTGTTCAGCTGACCGGTACTAATAACCCGACAGCTTGTACTTAACGCAAGTTTCAGTATTTGCGTTTGGTCTTGTGTGAATATGCAGAAAATCCGCCTTGTGTTCTTTGTTGTTCAGTTTTGAGGGTGTAATGAAAGACAGCTCCAATTGGGGCTGTCTTTTTTTGTGTGCAGAGGGAGCAGGGCTTTGAGTGACGCAAAAGCGGGCGTGCGCAGCCCTCCGAACCTGCGAGAAAATGCAAATTTTGACTTGGAGACGGAGCATTCGGGAGCATTTGGGCGAAAAAACGCGTATTCCTAAGGAAAACGGCTTTATACTGCGTATAAAGCCAATAGAGTCTTGCCCAACTATATGGTATAATAAAACAAAAACGAGTTAACAATATCAATTTAGGAGAGTTTTGCAATGTCTATTCTTAGCAAAAAACTGATGGAAGCACTTGAGCGTATTATTCCCCAAAATACAGATGACCGGCTACTTGCTTATGCAAATATAGCGTCACCGTGTCATTCCTGCGGCTTTAGTGCATGCTCTGGAACCTGCTCTTCGGCGTGTACGGGTAGTTGTACTGGCGGTTGCCAAGGTAGTTGCTCGGGTTGTAGCGGTTGTAGCGGCAGTTGTAAGTATCAAGGCAATTGATACTTGGATAGGCGGTTATTGAATAATAGTACCCACTACCTAATTAAACAAAGAAATTAAGCAACGGCGCATTTAAACTGATAATACACACAGAGGAGTGGCAATTTTGTGAAAAGCGACAATACAATTACTGCCTTAAGTAGATACTACCCAACAATTTGTATAACGCATAAATGCAACCTAAATTGCACATATTGCTATCAAAATCACGACGAAAAGCGAATGTCATTTGAAACCGCAAAAAAAGTAATTGACGAAATATTCAATAATATTCCGCCTGGATTTGATAGCGTTGAAATTGACCTCATCGGCGGAGAACCGCTATTGGAATTTGATTTACTGAAAGATATTGTTCAATATACCTGTTCAACACCTCGAAAAGTAAAATTTTTGTTTTATGCAACGACAAATGGCACGGTGCTTGATTTAGAGATGAAAGAGTGGTTTGCTGCACACAAAAATTGCTTCGTTCTTGGGTTAAGTCTTGATGGCCAAAAAGATACGCATGATTATAACAGAAGCAATTCATTCGATCGTATTGATATTGATTTTTTTCGTCGTCATTATCCTGAACAAGGAATAAAAATGACATTGTCGGAATACTCTCTGAGTCATCTCGCTGAAAACATTAAGTACTGCCATTCGCTTGGGTTTCCAGAGATAGGTGGAGTGAATTTAGCGGAGGGCGATTTTAATTGGGATTCCGATGAGTTTATTGATGTAATTATTACTCAACTCAGCGATTTGGTCGAGTTCTATGTTGAAAATGATTCATTAAAGTTGAATCAAATGTTCGATAAAAAATTGTCAATGTGTGATGTGAAAAATAGCAATGTTGATAAATGGTGTGGAATTGGAACAAGCACGGTGTTTTTTGACATTGATGGCCGTAAGTATCCCTGTCCTTTTGTCACGCCAATGACATTTAATAAGTCGGCATTGGCGTCAATAATGAAAACAGATTTTGAAGATGCAAGCTGTTTTGTGGATAACGATTGCTGCAACGATTGCTATATTTATCCTATTTGCCCGACATGCTATGGTGCTAACTACCTTGTTAATAGCACATTTAAACAACGGGACAAGAGACGTTGCAGAATACATAAGTTAATTGCGTTGTTTGTCGCTGATCTTAATGCAAAACTAATTATAAAGACACCTGATAAATTTGATGACGGAACGCTGCTTCACACAATAAATGCAATAAAGACGATTCGAGAGCTTTACTTGCCCGAGTTTGACTCCTTGATATAATTTTGATTCCTTCAAAACAACTGCGCTAATTAATGGACGTCGTAGTTGTTGCAGGCGCGCCGAAAGCACCCTATGCACCAACCTTCTCCGACGTACCATTTGTTCGGCCCGCAGAACACGGCAACACGCGCCGAGGTAGTGACAATATTGTACGGATACGTGAACTAACCTCGCGACCACACCGCACCAAATTCGCCAAAGGCGAATAAATCCAATCCGACAAAACGGGGGAATTCATTTCCCCCGTTTTGTCTCCTTATTCCTCACTTTGACGGCGACCGGCACCCATTGCAAACGCAAAAACCCGCTCCGCCGTCAAAGTGCGCGCGAAATTTGTCGTTGACAAATTCGGGTTTTTCGTGGTATGCTTACACTATCTTTCGGCAAAATATACACATTAGGAAACAACTAATGCTATGAAAAGCTATTCCCGCAGCTGCGTAACCTTGATTTTACTCCTTTCGTTGGCGATAACTCTGTGCGCTTGCGGCAAAAAGCCCGCGCCGTCGCCCTCCGGCAGTGACGTGACGGCAAGAGGCGCCGAGCCGCTCCCGAGTCAGACGCCGAGCGCCGAGCCAAGCGCGGCGCCGACGGATGTTGAGGTGCCGGAAAATACTGTTGTACTAAAAATCGGGAACCCGAACGCCGTCATCAACGGAGTTGAAGCCGCAATTGACAGCAGCGGCAGCCGGCCGTACAGTGCCGATGATGTTACAATGCTGCCTGTGCGGAGTCTTGTGGAGCTTGCCGGCGGAAAGGCCGAGTATAACGGCGAGACGCAGACAATAAAGCTGCTTCTGAGCGGAAAAGCCGCGCAGATAATCCCGGACAGCAGTGTTGCTTTTATAGACGGGGAGGCGGTCAAGCTGCAAGCCGAGGCAAAAATCATTGACGGCACGCTTTATCTGCCGACAAAGTTTGTTGCAGGTTTCATCGGCGCGTCAGTTGGCTGGGATGGCGCCGAACGGTCGGTTACACTGAAATTTACAGGGACAATAAGCAACTCGCCGCTTTCCGCGCCGGTTTCTGTGCCGCCCCCTTTGCCTGACACAGGCACTGCGCTTTTTGACGAGACGTACTGGCACATTTCGGACGGACCGACTATTGCCGGAGGCAAAGAAGCGCTGTTTCACGCCGACGGCACGTATTCGTACCTGTGTGAAAACTATACCGACTACGGCACAGGGGCGTTTACATACGCCGATAGCGTGCTGAAATGCGGCGACCTTGAATATGAGCTGAGGACGGACGCAAAGGGAACCGGTTATTTTTACGCAAAAACAACGGTAGAGCGGCAGGGCGAGCCGTTTCGTTGCGAGATTTGGCCGTCTTCCGCCGCCGCGTATGAAACGCTTCTCAACGACCCGGTATTCGCGGCGTACCGCAGCCGGGAAGACGCGGTAAAGACTGCGGTAAAAGCGGGGTTGAGTCCGTTTCTCGAAACCGCCACGAAAACGTTTTGGCTAACGCGCGGCGAACTCGAATACGCCTACGGCGCGCCGAGCTTTTACGACACAATTCAGTCCCGTCAGGTGGCGGCATACTCGCTGCTGCCGGATTATATGTTTACACACCGCACTAAATCCGGAGAGCCTGTCACGGTCTCGGCAATAATTTTTGCGCACGCGTCAGGCATTGATAAAAGCTTTTTCACAAAGTATTTCCGTGACTATATAACACGGGACGGGGTGGAGTGCAATATTGATGACACTACGCATCCTCTGATAATAAACATCAGAAATATTTATAAAGAACAGTTCGGAGAAAAGGCGGCAGCCGCAAGGCAGGACTACGAATATGACCTGCGTATCTGCGTTGCGGGGCTCGGAATGAACGGTGCAATAACGAACGACACAAGAATTTTTATTATGAGAGCGGATGTTTATGATTATATTCGCTTCGAGCCTGAGTTTTTGAAGAATCCGCTTGATAAGTGAATGATTTTGGGTTTTTGCCCCCACCCCTCAAACGGTTTTTTGAGGGGTGGGGGTTTTTACTTTTGGACTTCTGCTTATTGTTGCTTAATGCTTGTTCACCGGTGGCGCTGGTGTTGGCGCAGAGGTGCCGCTACGCGCGGCGGCGGTTACTTTTTTCCGCTTCGCCGGAAAAAAGTAACCAAAAAAGGGGCGACTTCTTTGTAAAGAAGCAAACACCTTTTTATACGGGAACTCGGTTGTGGGTGTAAGGCTTGTTCTTTTCCCCGCGACGTATTGCGGTAGTAGCGGCAAACGCTTCCGCTGCGCCGCACGCAGGGTCAACGCCTGTCGCGGGGTTGGAGACTCGGGTAAAACATTAGGTTACCGCGAACTCCCTACGGGTGCCAACCGGAAGGACTATGCTGCTACGATTGCTGACGCACATTGTGCGGCAATGCGGTGCGTCACCTGACGCGGTGGGTTTGTTGTGGCGGTGGGTGCGCTCTTACGGTTCAAGGCAATGCCCCGTTACCACAACAATCTCCGTAGGGGACGGCGTCCTCGACGTCCCTTGTCTTGTTTGCCGCTGCATTTTGCGTCAAACCACTGCGCCCTGCTATGTGGGTGCGTCGGGTGCGTACGTCTACCTCCGCGCTTTGCGCGTCGTGACACACGGGGTTGTGGTTTCCGCACAGCGCGAGGTGCCCTCGCCCTACGTCAACCCACTATGGAGACCATCGCGGAACGCGGTGGCCAGTCCGCACGCACCCTGCGGCAACAGGCGACGCACCTACTTGCCGCACAACACAGCGCAGGCGCGGTGCGGGCGTGCTTCGCCAAGTCTGGTTGGCACCCGACGGCAGTTTGCGGCAAGTTGCAGCCTTGCCCGAGTCGTCCAACCTCGCGATAGGCTGTGACCCTGCGTGCGGCGCAGCGTAAGCGTTCGCCGCGACCACCGTAATACGTCGCGGGGACAGGTACACTCTGCATTGCCGCCACGGCAGTTCCCGTATAGAAAAAAGATTGCTTCTTCTAAAGAAGTCGCCCCTTTTTGGTTACTTTTCCGGCGAAGCGGAAAAAGTAACCGCCCGCCGCGCAGGCGCTCTGCTGCGCGAAGCTGCCAAGCTTCGCCCCAATTACAAACAATGCAACCTGCGCCGCAGGTCTACGCTTGCACCCGAGTAAAAGCAAAACAGAGTGGCGAATCACAATCCTAAAAGATAAACCGTCAGCTGCAAGCGGCAAGGGACGCTGAGAGCGGCGCACCCTACGGGAGCAAAGCCCTAAAAAAAGTAACCGCCCGCCGCGCAGGTGGTACCAACGCCTGCGTCAAAATCTAACAGTTTTCCTTTAATCGCGAAAAAACCCTTTACTTTCTCGCCGGTTTGTGGTAATATTTCGGCAGTACAACATTTGTACTGTACTAAACCTTAGGAGTATCATAATGGGTGTGTTTGAAAATAAGAGCTGGCTTTACATAATAATTGCAGCTGTGGTTTTGATTTTTATCTTTCTTATCTCGTACCGCAAGGCGCCGCCCGATAAGGCGCTAATTATCTCCGGTCTGCGCCGTCAGCCAAAGGTGCTTATCGGCAAGGCGGGCTTTGCCATACCCTTTTTTGAGCGCATTGACAAGCTGAACCTTGCCGTGATTCAGCTTGATATTAAGGCAAAGGATATTCCGACCTCGGACTATATAAACGTCAATGTAGATGCTGTTGCAAACGTCAAAATCAGCAAGGAGCCGAGGTTTATTCAGTTTGCGGCGCAGCATTTTCTCAATATGCCGCTCGCAAGCGTTGGGCTGAACGTGCAGGAAGTGCTTTCCGGTAATATGCGCGAAATTGCGGGTCAGATGAAGCTGACGGAGCTTGTCACGAACAAGCAGTTGTTTTCTGAGAACATACACCGCAACGCCGTGGACGATATAAACGCGCTGGGACTCGAAATCGTCTCGTTCAATGTGCAGAATATTGACGATAATCAGAGCGCAATCGTCGATTTGGGTATAGACAACCTTGTTTCAATCCAGAAAGCGGCGGCAATTTCCCGCGCGGACAGTGAGCGCGACATAAAAATCGCGCAGGCAAAGGCCGACGAGGAGGGCGCTCACGCGCGCGCTCAGGCGGACGCGAATATTGCCGAGCAGCGCAAGATTCTTTCCGTAAAAGAGGCTGCATACAAGCAGGAGTCCGACAGCGAAAAGGCAAAGGCGGACGCGGCGTATCAGATTCAGTCCAACGAGCAGCTTAAAACCGTGAACGAAACGGAGGTTCAGGCGCAGACCGCGCGTGCGGAAAAAGAGCTTGAGCTAAAGGAAAAGCAGGTTGCGCTTAAAGAAAAAGAGCTGGACGCGATAGTCCGCAAGCAGGCGGACGCGGAGAAGTACAGAATCGAGCAGACGGCGATTGCAGAGGCGGAGTCAATCAAAATCCGGGCGCTGGCGGACGCTGACGCGATTCGCGCGCGCGGCCTGGCGGACGCTGAGTCCATTCGCGCACGGGGCATTGCAGAGGCGGAGGCGCTTGAGCGCAAGGCGGAGGCGCAGGCGAAAATGGAGAGCGCCGCCATACTCAATATGTATTTTGAGAAGCTGCCGGAGATTGCAAAGGCGCTTGCCGAGCCGATTTCCAACATCGACAGCATTGTAATGTACGGCGACTCAACAACGCAGCTGATTCAGGGCGGAGTTGACAAAATCTCGCAGATTAACGAAATCAGCAAGAAAACACTCGGACTGGATATTAAAGAAGTTGTCGGCAGATTCCTGAATAAGGGCGCGGCGGAGGAGCCGGCGGCGGTGAGCCGTACGGAGGAGTAAGGGCGCATACGCCCAAGCTTTAGTACAAAATAATAAATTTTAGGTGAGAAGAACAAAACACAAAGGAGAAAAATATGAAAATGTTCAGCAGAAGCGCAGCGTTACTTATCGGTATAGTTGCGGCAATCGGTATTATTTTTGCGACGGCGCCCGTTGCCGACGCAGCAACGAGTGTGAGCGATTTTTCGTATTCGGTAAGAAATAAGGAAGTTTTATTACGGATTACAACGGGAAAAGCAAGGATGTCGTTGTCCCGGGGTACATAAACGGGTACCCGGTTGTGGAAATAGACATCTATTGGGTCGAGTTAAACTCGCTTGACGTATCCGCTTGCCGCGAGCTGACAGAACTTTGGTGTTCCGGTCTTAAGCTTACATCGCTTAATGTGAGTAAAAACACAAAGCTAATAAACCTCTACTGCGCAAACAACAACATTTCCGCGCTTGATCTGTCAAAAAACACTGAATTGGAATATTTGAACTGCACTTCTAACGTATTGTCGTACTTGGATGTGAGCGCAAATTCTAATTTATATGCGCTTTATTGCGCAAACAACAAGCTGACGACGCTTGACCTGTCAAGCCATAGTAGCATATCTTGGATCAACTGCTCGTATAACAGCATTACAGACCTGTATTTGTCGAGTTACGTGTATTATCTTGACTGCAGCTACAATAAGCTGAAAACTTTCACAATTGCGCAGGGAGTGGGCATAAGCGAACTGAACTGCGCCAACAACGAATTGACAAGCTTAGATATTAAAAACGCACAAAACCTGTACGGTTTGGATTGTTCAAACAACAACCTTACACGGCTTGATGTTTATAAAAACACGTCTTTAAGTGAGCTGAACTGCGACGGAAATCAGCTTTCTGAGCTTAATGTAAGGGCAAATACGGAGCTGATGGTATTAAACTGTTCAAATAACAGGCTGACCGAGCTTGATGTATCAAAAAACACCGAGCTGCATGGGTTATTCTGCGCTTGGAACTATCTCACCGCGCTTGACCTTTCAAGCAACGCCGACATTTTTCAGCTCGACTGCTCGAACAACTACATCGAAAAATCCAAGCTCACCGGCATTGACGCCGACAAGCTTGATACGGAAGGATATGACGATAACAGCTACTACGGCTACTACGTATACACCTTCTCACCGCAGGCCGCCGGGATGCCGTGGGTGCCGCCGTTTTTGGATGTTCCGCGTCAGGCGTGGTACTTAGCGGACGTTCGCTACGCGCTTGAAAACAGTCTGTTTGCCGGCACCTCCGATACAACCTTCTCTCCGAACGACACAATGACGCGCGGTATGCTTGCGACTGTGCTTTGGCGCTTTGCGGGCAAGCCTGCGTCCTCCGGGACGGCGAAATTCACCGATGTGCCCGCCGACGCGTACTATTCCGCGCCGGTTGCGTGGGCGCAGGAAAACGGAATTGTCCGCGGCACGTCTGACACGACGTTTTCGCCGGACGACGCAATAACGCGCGAGCAGTTCACGGCGATACTGTACAAATACGCGGGCAAACTCGGCAAGGCAAGCGCGGCGGGACTGCCGGGAATAGACTTTTTCGACAGGGACGATATTTCAGGCTATGCGGTGGACTCTGTGCGCTGGTGCGTGAAAGCAAAGATAATCAGCGGCTTCCCGGACGGAACGTTCGGCCCGCAGGAGAACGCAACACGCGCGCAGGTGGCGAAAATGCTGCATGTGTTTGCGGATACGGTAAAATAGCATACGCTGTGATGTTCAGCAAGCACCCTGTGGGACGGGTTTCCCGCAGGGTGCTTGCTTTTTGTATGGGGATTTCGGACGGTACTTTGCCGCAAGCCCGCGCCGCCGTATCCCATTCGCGCCGCGCATAAGTCAAACACTGCGCCGCCATACTACAGATATTGACTTACTGCGCCGATTGTGCTATTATTCCAGTAACACAACTGATTTTGAACGACCGGTAATTTTAGATATATGGTGAATGACATAGCACGGCGCACACTCCGCCACAATTTACACGGTTGCCCGCGCCGCATTACCCGCGACAGACGCCCGCCCCGTGACTATCCGCAAGATACCCGTATTCAGCCGTTTTTTTGCCCTTTGAGACTTCCGGCACACCCATAAAAGCGCGCAATTTCCGGAGGACACCCGCCCGCCTGTAGCTCAAAGTGCGCACGGGCGTACCTGTTTCTTCGCTGTACTTTGCCAAACTCTTCCGCTCCCAATACAAGGCATACACAAGCGCACGTTCCGCCGCTGTCAACGTCAAAAGCGCGTATTTCATCGACAAAACAAGCTCTTGTTCCTCGAGTACCCGCTCAACATCACAGGCTGCCGCCGCCACAAGGTCGATTGGAGCGGGCTGCCCGCGACTGCCTACGCCCTCAAGCGGCACAACGCCGTGCCGCATATCAAGCTCCCGGAGAGTTCGCTCTCTCCGGTAGCTTTTTTTTAATTCGCGGGCTATTTCTTCCCGTTCAGTTTTTTCGGGGCTTAACCACCATATCTTGTACCACATAGGCACAGCTTACCACAACATCTTGTATATGTCAACCGTGAGTGCGTCTCCGCTCTGCTTCGGGTGGCGGCGGTCGGCGGTGCCGGGTGCGCTACGCCCGACGGGCGCAAAGGGCGCGCCCGTGGGCTACTCGCGCCCCCGTCCCCGCCGCCCGCCGCCGCCCTCGCGCGCTCGCAGGGGTTCGCTCCGCGCCGTTCTTCCGGCTGCGGGTCGCTTGCTCTCGTCCCATTATATCACACGGTCAAGGGTAAAGGCGCAAAGGGCGCGCCCGCTTCGCGCCCTTGACTTCGTGCGCTCCAATGGGGCGAAAGCAAGCTTTCAATAAACACAAAGGAGTTCACACAAATGAACAACAACACAATGAACAGCGGAGTTTCAAAAGCCCTCCGGCGCAAAATCCTTGAGCGGGATTCTTACACGTGTATCTTCTGCGATAACGCGGCAACAGATATTCATCACATCGTCCCCCGCTCTCGCGGGGGCAAGAACAGCGAATTAAATCTCGTGTGCCTTTGCCGGATTCATCACAGCCTTATACACGGCGAAAGAATGGTGCTTGACAATCACACGCCGGGCTACATTCCAAAGGTGATAGTTGGAACGAAAGCATACAGAGATGAGCTTCAATACAGAATCGGCGAATATATGTGCGATTTATACGCAGAGGAGGTTCAAGACGGAGACATTGAAATTGATGATGTTGTCAAATTCTTCGGATACCCAACAGAATAAGAAAAGGGGCTTTCGCCCCTTTTTTTGGTCGCTTTGCTCCCGTGACTTGACGCTTTGCGCCCCGCTTGTATACTCGCTTGTACCAAAAGGAGGTACTAACAATGAAGATTACAGACTTTCGCCGGAGAATCCGCGAATACTTCAAGGACGCAGAGACAAACGGCACATACCCGGACAAGTCCGGCTTAATAATCGCCCTCAAGCTCACGCCGGAGGAATACGACAGGCTGCTTGAAGCTGACGACCTCAAGAACCAAAGCGACTGGCTGCGTCACACCGCACTACAACAGGCTGAACTTCGCCGCAAGAGCCTACTTGAGCGGGCGCTGTTCACGTCAACCAACGCAACGGGCAGGAACCTACTATTACGACAGGAGAACGCCGCGCCGGACGCGCCGCCGTCATTCACGATACACATTGACGGCTCGTCTGATTTTGCCGACTGACACCGCCGCGTAAGGTTACCGCTCTCCATTCGGGGCTGTTTGTGGGGGCGAAGTCCGCCCTGCGCGTGCCGCTCCGGGCTTTGCGCGCCCCCCGCCGATTCAAGAAAAACCCCCTCCTCCCCCGCGCCCCCTCCGGGGGTTTTCGCGTCCGGGTTTTGCGCCGGGTGGGGTAGTCTCGCGGCGCGGCTCGTCCTCCGCGCGGGTCTGGCGGGGGGCGTCGGTCGCGCTCCGTCCTCGCCGCGCCGCGTGGGGGTCCCGGCGCGTCCGTTTCTTCTGCCTGTCGTGGGTGCTTGCTTTATTTGGACGCGCCCCTGTGTTGGGTGCCTGTCGTGCGTGCCTGCCCGCGCCGCGCATAAGTGCGCCGCCGCAATCGCATACTACTTATTGACTTGCGCCGCCGATTGTGCTATTATTCCAGTAACACAACTGATTTTGAACGACCGGTAATTTTAGATATATGGTGAATGAATGACAAAATCCAAAAAAACAATTGCGCTCATGCTCGCCGCTGCGGTATTACTTCTTGTTTCGTGCAGCAATAAGCCGGCGGACAAGGGCGAAACACCCGCAAACGCCGACAAGACAGAGGTCTATAAGCTCGGGCTTGACACGTGGGACTCGGGAACGCCGCTGTTTGACGGCTACGGCGACGAGGCACAGCACACCGCCGAAACCGCCGGAATGGAGGTTTTGCGCGTGTCTGACGAAGCAGACACAGGAAAGCAGTACGCCAACATTGCGCGGCTGATTGCCGAGGGAGCGGATGCGCTGATGTTTCAGGGCGGGGCGGAGCAGGCTGTTCCGCAGCTTGCGGCGGCGGCAAAGGACGCGAAAAAGCCCTTTTTGCTATACACGCTTGTTGGAGACGACAAGGACCGCGAGAAGTTTGCCGAGACGAACAGCTACTATGTCGGCGCGTTTGACGAGGACGCTTACCGCGACGGAAAGCTGATGGGTCAGGCAGCGCTGTCTGACGGGGCAAAAATGGCGCTCGTAATCGGCGGAGCGGTCGGCAGCAGCACAATGGATCTGAAGGCCTCCGGATTTTCAGAGGCGTTTCGCGCCGGAGGCGGCATAATACTCGACGAGGTGCGCTGCACGGACGTATCAGAGTGCGTCACAAAGACTGACGACGCGATCTCCGCCAATGAGGAGGTTGACACGCTGTATATTATGAGCGGTGACTACGTTGCCGGCGTTATGAGCTCCCTTGCGCGAAAAGGAATGACCGGAAAATTCACGCTGTATATGTCCGGCGTTGACAAGGCGTCTGCTGAGCTTATTTTACAAGGCGTAATTAAGCGCGGGAACGACGGTGTTGTTCTCGCGGCGGCAATTGCGCCGACACTGCTGCTCAATTACCTTGACGGGCACCAAATCCTTGACAAAAACGGAAAACCGCCGCATTTCCAAACCGTGCCGTTTGAGGTAAACCAGAAAAATGCTGATGAATATCTTGCGGTGTTTTACGCGGCAGGCTTGCACCCGATAACAGACAGAGTTCTGCGCTCGCTGTGCTTTCGGTACAACACGAGTGTTTCTTATGAAACTTATTCTGAGCTGATTGAGAATAGTCTTAATCTGCTGGCGCTTATGGATGCCGGGGGGATTAAGGGGAATTAGTGCGGCGGGGCTTTCGTTTATCGGCGGACGGTGGTTTTTACTTTAAGGACTTTGCTTATTGTGGCTTAATGCTTGTTCACCGAGGGCGCTGGTGGGCGGGGGATGTTTTTTAGTTTCGGGACTTCTGCTTATTGCTACTTGTTGCTTGTTCACCAGAAGTGCTGGTGGCAGCGCAAACGTGCCGCTACGCGCGGCGGCGGTTACTTTTTTCCGCTTCGCCGGAAAAAAGTAACCAAAAAAGGGGCGACTTCTTTAGAAGAAGCAATCTTGTTTTTATGCCGGGCG
>JAISLF010000038.1 GCA_031260605.1 Oscillospiraceae bacterium | reverse complement strand
GACGACGCTGCCGACCTCGGTCGCCGCAAGGGCAGTGCTATGTGAAAAAGGCGCAAAAAAGACCGCGAGGATCAGGGCAATGCTCAAGGCAAGTGCGGAAATCTGCGGTCTGAGGCGGGGATGGGATTTCTTGGTGGTATACGTTTCGTGCGAACTGTTCATTTTTAACACCTTTTTCCGAGTTTGTTTGCTCCCATTCTACCACTTATATGGAATTTGTCAAGTCGAAAATTGCAAAAAACGCATATTTTATTGAAGTGTGTCTTGACAACTGAATTTCAAATGGTATAATGATAACAAAATATACAGGAGAAATGTTATGTTGCTTAGGAAAAACGCTCTTCGAAAGACTTTGTCTTTGGTACTATGTCTATGCGTAATTTCATCACTGTTGCCCGCAAAATACGCCGTGGCAGCCCAACCGCTGAATGCACCTATTGAGAACAAAAGCAATGAGGTTTTTTGGTACTACATTACTAATGGCAAAGCTACAATTAACGGGCTTACCACTACTAATACCGACATAAAAATTCCTCGTTATATTGAAGACGACGGCGTAAAGTATTCTGTAACAGAGATTATTTTTGAACGTGCAAGCTTAACAAGCCTTGACGTTTCAGCGAGTTTAGACCTTGAACGCATTGATTGTATGGCAAATGAATTAACTGCCTTAGATGTGCGAAATTGCAAATCGTTAAAGACGCTTCTTTGCAGCACGAATTTGCTGAAAACGCTGAATGTCAACGGCGCCACAAAGCTAACCACCCTATATTGCTATTCAAATCTTCTGACTACGCTTGATATGCGCAACACAAACCTGAACAGCCCTGACGCAGTGATTTACTGCAACAAAAATTTCATTGGATCTCTTGACGATATAATTGGCTTGACAGACGTTACCGGAATGTTCACGAACTTCCGGCTAACGTATTACGATCAGTTAGACAGCAAGTATTTGCCGCTGCGTAGGTTCACAGATGTTGGTTGGGATTACATATTTGGCGGAAGCGACAAATGGTATGTTAACGAGCTGCTTTTTGCGCTCGACCGACATTTGTTTGCAGGCGTTTCTGAGACTAAATTTGCACCCGACGCGTCAATGACTCGCGCAATGCTTGTCACGGTTATGCAGCGTTACGCCGCCGCGCCGAATGTTGCGGCAGACAACCGATTTTCTGATGTTGCCGCCGATGCTTGGTACGCGAACGCGGTTGCTTGGGCGGCTAAAAACAACATTGTCGCAGGCGTGTCACCAACGGAGTTTGCCCCAAACGCAAATGTCACACGCGAGCAGTTCGCAACTATTTTGTACCGATACGCAAAAGGTTACCTTAAAATTGACGTAAGCAAAACTCAGCCGCTAAGTAAATTTGTAGATGTTTTAGATGTTTCGGCTTACGCGACTGATGCGGTTAAATGGTGCGTGGCAAACGGAATTATTAAAGGAAAATGGGACGATAATTTTGATGATATTATTGACCCGCTCGGCAATGCCACACGCGCAGAGGTTGCGACAATGATACATCGCTTTGACGAAGTGCTTAATCCTTAATTGTAAAAACCTACAAGCAGAACCGTTATTATTGAACCAGAGTTTTTTGGAGGAACTTATAATATGAATATCAGAAAATACATTAAAAGGCTATTGCTAAGCTGTGTGGCTTTCGGTTGCTTAGTTGTTGCACTGGCGTTTGTCTCACCGCAAAACGCACTCGCCGACACTACCGTCGACGGATTTACATACGAAATAATTGACCCGACATTAAGCAACTATTTTGTAAGGATAACCGCCGCCCCTGCTAACGTGGCGGAAGCTACGATACCCGATTTTGTAGTAAATGGCGTAAACCGATATTTTGTCACAGAGGTCGTTATAACGTCTGATAAATTGACTTATCTTGATGTATCTGAGTGTTCCGCCTTAAAATATCTCGACTGCTCCGGCTGCTCAAACCTTTCCGCAATTACGTTTTCAGCAAGCAAAAATGAGGCACTTGAATATCTTTATTGCCAAAACTGCAGCTTAACGTCGCTTGATTTGAGTGGACTTAAGCGTCTTATTTGGATTAATTGCTCAGATAACCTACTCACATCGCTCGATACAAGCAAAAATCCGCGGCTTGCTTGGATTGCGGCAAACAACAACAAGCTTGCCGGTCTCAAACTTACTTTGAATACCGAAATAGAAAAAGTAGAATGTATAAATAACAAAATTAAAAAAATAGAGCTAAGTAACCAATTGACTAAGTTGCGAAAACTTGATGTAAGACAAAATTGCCTTGGCGATGATGGATTTACCGGTCTTGACGCAGATATGCTGGCTCGGCTTGCGCTGCATTTCGAATTCTACTGCACGGCGGCAGCGGGCACGCTCGATTCGAAGTGCGCAGTTGTTCACGGATACTACAATGCGAAACAGTATCCGAAATTAGCTAATGTTTCCGACGTGTCCTGCGGTGCTTGGTATACCGAGTTTGTAAGTTATGCATATGAAAACGGAATTATGGTCGGCACAAGTGATAGTAAATTTTCGCCCGAAGACACGTTTACCCGCGCACAGATTGTGACAGTTTTGTATCGCATCGCGGGTTCGCCTAAAGTATCCGGAATAACAAGCGGTTTTACTGATGTCGCCGCAAATTCATGGTACGAAAAGTACATTATTTGGGCTGTTTCAAACAAAATTGTAAATGGTTACGGCGATGGCGTGTTCGGCCCTGACGACCCGGTAACCCGCGAGCAATTTGCGTTAATTCTGTTTAATTACGCCAAAACAAAAGACAAGGATACATCGGCGCGTGTTAACTCAAAGTTTGTTGACGCGGCCGACATATCTTCGTGGGCAGAGCCTGCGGTTAGTTGGTGCGCTGCGAGAGGTATTATTACCGGTGACAACAACAAAAATTTCAATCCGGGAAAAGGCGCAACAAGAGCAGAAGCCGCAACAATGTTTTGTAGATTTATTGAAAATATATTGAGGTAACAAACAGGCTGTTTTAGTTAAAACTAATGTCTATGCAAAACATGTGGTAATCACTTTAACCAATAATTTGAGCTTTTAGCATTTTTTCAATGTGTTATACAAGTTACCGTGGGCTGTGGCTATTTGACTGCAACTGGTGATTCATACTTTGGAGAATATATTCCATTTGCCCAACTCAAATTCCCCCCCCCCCGCACCCTCGCACTTGCGGGGTTGCGCCCATTCAAGTTACCGTTTCCAATGACCAACGACTCCCCTGCGTTTGCCGCGCTAAAAGCAGCAATCCGTGAGCAAATCATCCGACTCGTCGAAACCGAAAATGTCCGCGCATTCATCTGCGGCATGGCACTCGGAATTGACACTGTCTGCTGCGAGATTGTGCTTGAACTCAAGCAAATTTACCCCGACCTCACGCTGCAAGCCGCATTGCCGTGCAGCACGCAAGACATTAAGTGGAGCAACGCCGATCGCGACCGATTCCGCGAGCTGCTCGGCAACTGCGACAACGTTCACATTCAAAGCGCGGAATATACAGACACCTGTATGCTTGAGCGCAACTATTTTATGGTAGACCATGCGGATTATCTACTTGCCGTGTGGACAGGCACAAACGGCGGCACCGCAAAAACCGTGAAATACGCGCAGGAGCGCGGCGTTACAACGATTATTATCGACCCTGACGACTACAAATAACGCGACAATAAAAATCAAGCCCGCCTTTTTCAAGGCGGGCTTTTTTGCGCTCATAAATGAGCAATCATCAAAATCCACCCCGGCTCATTGACAAGCCGGGATTTCTTTGTATACTGCAAAACGCCGTCAGCGGGCTGTTTTTCCGCTGCCGCAAAGGAGTTTTGCATGAATGTACTGCTAATTGAGCCGCCTTACCGCAACAATTTTCCGCCGCTGGGGCTGATGAAAATCGCGGCGTACCACCGCGATTTTCGCAACGATTTCGTATACTTTTCCAAAGGAAAGCTGACTGCTGCCGCGCCGCAGATTGCCTGGGACCGCGTATATGTAACCACGCTGTTCACCTACGAGTGGCGGCGCACGGTTGAAACAATCGAGTACGCAAAAACGCTCGTGCCTGCGGGTCAGGTGTTTGTCGGCGGCATACTCGCCTCGCTGATGCCGGAGGAGCTTGCGGTTGAAACCGGGATAACGCCGATGACGGGACTGCTCACGGATTCCGCCATTTTGGGTTTCGGCGACCGCGTGAATATTGACCGCCTAACCCCGGATTACAGCATTCTCAACCACATTTCGTACAAATACCCCGCCGAAAACACGTACTTTGTCAGCGCGACAAAGGGCTGCGGAATGCGCTGCGGGTTCTGCGCGGTGCAGACGCTTGAGCCGGAATATACGCCATATATTTCAATTGCGGAGCAGGTTCGCGAGGCTGAAAGCCGGTACGGCGCGCGGCAAAACTTAATTCTGATGGACAATAACGTGTTGTTATCGCCGCACTTTGAGCGGATTATTGAGGACATTATCGCCCTCGGCTTCGGGCGCGGCGCGATGCGGATTAACCCGCAAACCGGCAAGCCGAATCGCAGATATGTGGACTTTAATCAGGGCTTGGACGCGAATCTGCTCACGCCGCAAAAGGCGGAGCTGCTGGCGAAAATTGCGCTGAAAACCGCGAGAATCGCGTTTGACCACATTGACGACGCGGACAAATACCTGACCGCAATACGCATCGCCGAAAGCGCCGGACTTGACCGGCTGAGCAACTACATTTTGTTTAACACCACCGAATTTTCAGGCAAAGGAACGCCGCGCCGAGCGGACACTCCGCATGATTTGTGGGAGCGGCTGCGGCTCAATGTCGAGTTCGCGGAAAGTGCTAACGCGCGGCGAAAGCAGCTCGGGCTGCCGCGATTTGAGGCGTACTCATACCCAATGCGATACGCACCGCTTAACGCGACAAACCGCGATTTTGTCGGGAATAATTGGACGGCGCAGGAGCTGAAAAACGTGAACCTAATGCGTCAGCTGTCCAAGGGCGTGGTGTACTCGCGCCGACCGTTTTTTGAGACGGCGTGGGGCGCGACTGCGGAGGAGTTCGAGGCTCGGTTGCAGCTGCCGCGCGAGTGTATTGAGCACGGTCTGCGGGCGAAACTTTCGCAGCTGTCGGTGAAAGCGCTCGTGTAAATACAGGTCAGAACGCGCGTAATAGGTGCATGAACAAAACAGGGGCGAGGATTACCACTAATCCGCATCCCTGTTTGTATCGCGCTACCCCTCACTTCCGTTACCCCCGCCTTACCCATTCCGCCACAACATCGGTCACCGCCTCCACCGTGACCTCCGGGGTATCCCGCAGCCATACCCGCGCAAGCTCCTTCGGTATAATCACCGGCATTCTGCCGTGAATTTCAGCGACCTCCGGCGCGGCCTCGCGCGTTAGAATCGCGAACTCGCCGTCCTTGTTGTAAAGTCCCGCGAGGTACATCACGCCGCGCTCCGACAGGGCGAACGCGTACTTTTCCTTGCGCTTTGCACCCGTGTCTTTCCACTCAAAATAGCCGCTTGCCGGAATCAGGCAGCGGCGGTTTTCCCATGCGTCGCGAAATGTACGCTTTTCGGCGGCGGTCTCACTGCGGGCGTTAATCAGCGGACGGTTCTCGTTGTCAGAAGCCGCGGCAACATGCTTTTTCCACGGTAGCGGATATCCCCAAAGCATAAACTCCGCGCCGCGCTCCGACAGCACCGGAACCTGCATTCCCGGAAACACCTCGCCGCCCGCAAAAGGCGGCTTTTCGCTGTCCGCGCAGCTTTCCTCGGCGGAAAAGACGATGTCCGCAAGCTCCGTGTCATCCATGTCAACATAATAGCGTCCGCACATTTTGTCAGGCTCCTATTGGGTTATACATTATATATATAATAGTATCCGCCCGCCACCTTAATCTCCCCTCACCCCAGCACGCGCCCAAATACGTGCAGCGTGTCGTACTCACCCACCGCAATCGGCGCGTACGCCGCATTCAGCGACACGAGCTGCCCGCCGCCGAGCTGCTTTATGTACATATCGCTGTTGAGCGAGAATATCCCAACCTCGCCGACCTCCAGCGTCTCCTGCGCACGCACAAAAACAACCTGCCCGTCGCGAAATCGCGGCTCCATGCTGTCTCCCGTGACGCGCACCGCGTAGTCTGTACCGGACGGCACTTCGTCCGCCGGCAACTCGACTTCCTCGTAGTCGTCGGAATCGACGTAGCTGCCTGTTCCGGCGGAGGCCGGCAGGTCGTACAGGCGGACAAGCCGCAGCTGACGCTCGACGTATTTCGGGTCGCCGAATAAATACCCGGAGTATTCGGCGAGCCGCGCCAGTCCCTGCGCGTTAAGCCGCGCCGCGCCGCCGAACGCCGCCGACACGTCGCGCACGCCGTACAGCTCGCACAGCGCGAGAAACTGCTCTGTTGTGGGCTGAGACGCGCCCATTTCCCAGCGCGAAACGCTCTTGTTGGAAGTCGGAACGCCCGCCGCAGTCAGTCGCTCGGCGGCCGCGGTCTGCGACAGACCTGTGGCGAGCCGCAGGCGGCGCAGTGTTTCATAGATGTTGTGCATAGGTCACCTCGTGAGTACAATATACCGCATTGTGAGATGATTGTCAAGGAATTTCTTGAGTGCAGGGAAATATGTGCTTGACTTCTCGCGTGATGAGATATATAATAATGGTGTTGACAAAAGCAAGGAGACAAGCGATGCACCTAACCCACAACGACATAGAAGCCCTCGCGGCGCACATTCTGCGCGACTATGGCGACAGCCGCGACGCACCGATTGACCTTGAGTGGTTCGCGGGAGATTTTCTTGACCTCGTAATCAGGTATGAGAATTTATCCGCAGACGATAGCATTCTCGGACTGACAACCTATGAGGATGTCGAGGTTAGCGTGTATGGTTTTGACAAGTGGGATAAAGGCGAGAAACGCACTGTCACCGTGCCGAAAAACACAGTTCTCATCAGCAGAACGCTTCTGCGGGAAAACTCGCACCGTGACCGCAACCCATTTTCGCTCGGCAGGCTGCGCTTCACAATAGCCCACGAGTGCGCGCACCAAATTCTCTACCGCAGCGACACCGGCACGCGCAAGGCGGACTACCGCACCGTTTCGGGCAGACCGTATTCACTGCGCGAGCTAAAATCTCGCGGAGACTGGTGCGAGTGGCAGGCAAACGCGCTGGCGTCGGCAATCCTAATGCCGAGAGAGCGGATAATTCGGCGGCTCGGAATCTACGGCGGCGCATTGCCGGGCAAAATAACGATGTGTGAGCTTGCCGAGGAGTACGGCGTGTCGCTGACGGCGATGTACCTGCGGCTGAATCAGCTCGGATTTGTTAGGCGGCAGGGGTGCGAGGGCGACCCATATTTTTACTTGACGAGGAGCGAGGAAATTGTACAGAGCAAGAACAGGGAGGCGACCGCTTGAGATAACGCCGGAAATGCTTGAGCGGATTCGCGGCGCAAAGGAGCAGGTCGAGGGGCAGCACGCCAAGGACATCTACTGCCCGAAATGCCGCCGACTGCTAATGCGAAAATACACGGACGCGGCGGGTCACATCGACTGCCGCTGCACCAAATGCGGCGAGGCGTTTGTAGTGGATCTATTCAGCTGGAGGAAGGTCAAATAACGCCTTAGCTTCAACAAAAACTAAATACATCATGGACAGGAGCATGGGGACGTCAGCACGCTGACGCATACACCCGAGCCGCATGAACAGTGGTTATCCGAAAGGAAACCCCGTTTATGCTGCCCGGGTGTTTTTTTGTTGCCGAAAACCGCTGAAAATGCGCGTTTTCGGCAGAGTGTCAAGTAAAAACCTTCGTTTTGCCAAAGCGCGAAACGGAGGTTTTTATGGTTACATACTTTTGGCCACGCGCCCCTCCGGGACTTGAATTTTTGCTCACAACACAACAAAAATTCAAATCTTGGAGAATACAAATGAAAAATTACAGAAACAGCGACTATGCTGCCAACAAATATGCTCGCGGTATCGTGTACCGCTTTGCGGACGGCACCGTTGAGGTAACACTCGCGGACTATCTGCGCGAGAATCCGGGTAGGTCAGAGGACGACTTTGCCGCGATTAAGGCATTTTCGGACGCGCTTTTCTTGGAGCAGGCGCGCGGGGACAACGTTCAGAGCAAGCACACGACGCCACTATGTTCAATAGCGGAATCCGCACTTTGCATCACGCCGTCGCCGGAAGAGCGGTTCGCCTATACGGAGCGTACTCGCCTTGCAAAAGCCGCACTCGACGTACTGACCACAGCGCAGCAGCGGCGGTACATACTACACAAGCTGCACGGCATGACAACTCGCGAAATCGCTGAAACAGAGGGAGTTTCACAGCGTTCGGTTATGGACAGCTTAGAGCTTGCGCAAAGAAAAATAAATAAATTTCTCGCTGCGGCGTAAAAAGCACCTCTCAAAACGCCGTTTTCCGTGCATTAGGTAGAGGGGCGAGAAACACGATTGCTGAACGCCGGCAACTCGCCGCCGACCCTCTGCCGCACCTTGACAAACACCGCGCAACCCGCGCGGTCATACAGGACGCCGAAAAACAGTACCGTCCCGCCGAGCACACAAAAAGCGACGCCGCCAAGACGCGCAGGGCTGCAATCCGCAGCCTCGCGCAGAGCGAAAAAGCGCCGGCTTTCAGCCCGAATTTCGGGCTTGCCACGACGCGGGTACGCCATAATGACACTTCCGGCAATCGGCCCGCGCAAGGCACGGCGGGAGAAGTGCGCCGCGGTCACACAGACCGCGGGGCGCTTCTATGCGGGGGATTTTTCCTCGGTTCGGCGCCCTTTTACAAGCAAAACCTCGCCGCAAAACAACAAAAATTCACGCCGTTTGGAGGTTCTGCCGCTGCCGATTGGGCCGCAAGCTCAGTCGGCAGTACAGAGCCGCCAAGCGCACAGGAGACCATATGAACCAACAATTAAGTGCCGTATTGCGCGGCATATTCAACGAAATTCTGCCGCAGTACGGCTTTGTTCCGCGCGGCAACCAGACCGAGCTTGCGGAGGAAATCCTCGCCGCGCTCAGCAGTTCGGACGTGCTGCTTGCGGAAGCGGAGGTCGGCACGGGCAAGACGCTCGCGTACCTGATTCCGGCTGTTCTTACACGCCGCAGCAGCAAAACCGAAAGCCCGGCACCAATCGTTATCGCAACCTCAAGCATTGCCTTGCAGCGCGCAATCGAGCTCGACTGCATACCGAAGCTGTCCGAAATTTTACTGGGGCACGGCGTTATTTCCACGCCGCTGACCTGCGTTTTACGCAAGGGCAAGAGCCATTTTGTCTGTGAGCGCAGGCTTGGACATTTTTATTTTTTTGCTGACGACGAAACAAAATCCGCGCTCAAGCCGCTGCTGCACTGCGGCTTTCTCGACCTCGACGCGGCGAAAAATCTCACGCCGCACCAAAAACACGCAGTGTGCGTAGCAGGCCTCTGCGGCCGTGGCTGTCCGCGCCGCCGCGAGTGCCGCTACTTGCGCTACCTGCGCCAAGCGCGGAGCGTCGGTCAGGATTTTCAGATTTGCAACCACAATTATCTGCTCGCGGACGTTCTGCGCCGCGCAAAAAAACTGCCGCCGCTTATCCCAGATTACAGCGCGGTCGTCCTTGACGAGGCGCACAAGTTTGCCGACGCAGCACGGCAAATGTACGGCTGCGGGCTGTTACTTGCGGACGTGGTGGACGCCGCAAATACCGCGCGGGAGCTTACATTCGTGCCGGGAGTTGCGACTGCGGAGATGCGGACTTTAGCGGGCAAGCTTCGGTCAAAAGGCGAGCTGCTGTTTCGGCTTTTAGGCAAGAAAGTGCCTGAAATCACGGACGAAAGTGGTGACGCGGAACGCTTTGCAACCGCAATCCGAGAGAAAACTGACCGGCTAATCCGCGCGCTAAAAAAGGACGTGGACGCGCTTGCGGAGTTGATTGAGTCGAAACCGTCCACCTCACGGTGCGCGCCGAAAGCGGCGGAGCTGTGCCGCACACTCGAACAAATTTCGGACGGTCTTGCGCGGTTTTCGCGGCACGGCGAGCTTGTCTATTGGCTTGAGCGCGGCGCGGGCGGCGAACTCACCGCACTTCGCGGAATCCCGAAAGAGCTCGGAAAAATGCTGCACCGCGACCTGTGGAGCATGCGCGTTCCGTTCGTACTGACCTCCGGCACCCTCGCGGCGGCGGGCAGCTTTGACCACCTAAAGCGTAAGCTCGGACTCGACCGCGTGTCGCCGCAAAAACTGCACGAAACTGCAAAGCCG
>JAISLF010000034.1 GCA_031260605.1 Oscillospiraceae bacterium | reverse complement strand
CATTGCCACTACCGCAGTTCCCGTATAAAAAGGTGTTTGCTTCTTTACAAAGAAGTCGCCCCTTTTTGGTTACTTTTTCCGGCGAAGCGGAAAAAGTAACCGCCCGCCGCGCAGGCGCTTAGCTGCGCGAGGCTGCCAAGCTGCGCCGCAATTACAAACAGGGTAGCTGCGCCGCAGGTCAACGGTTGCACCAAAATATAAGCCAAACCAAACAGCGGGCGACCGAGGACGGTCGCCCCTACGCCCGCCGAAAGTCCCGGCACAGCCGCGACAAGGGACGATGAGGGCATCGTCCCCTACAAAAGGCAAAGCCCTAAAAAAAGTAACCGCCCGCCGCGCAGGCGTAAAGCAGCGCAATGCGGCGAAGCAACCTCCGGGCGACCGAGACGGTCGCCCCTATATCCTCCGAAAGTCCCGAAGGCAACCGGTGGCGCCCACCAAAAAAAGCCCCCCTTGCATATTCCCCAAAACAAAAAAATATAATCCACCAGTACACTTTTCCACCGGAGGACAGCACGATGTCTGCCAGAAGGCACCCGGCACGGCGAAGCAGCGCCGTCCGATCAAATGAGCAGAAAATTCCCGCGATTGTTATCATTGCGGTGATATTTCTTTTCGGCGTTTTTGTAAAAATTGCGTTCCCGCACTTTTCCACCGCCGTTGAGGACAAAATCACAAATGTTGTGGACTATAAAACGGCATTTTCCATAATCGGAGAGGGCGTTTCCGGTGAGCGCGACTTTGGGCAGTCGCTCAGGGACGCGTGGACCGCCGCATTCACTCCTGACAGGGACGCCGTCCCTGCCGGGAACTTCGGCGTCGCAGCGCCCGACAGCGGCGACCCGTCGCCGTCGCCTACGCCGGAAAACGAAGCTCCGGCTGCGGGTGACCTTTCTAAGGCTATAATCGACGCTTACTTGAGCGGCGCGGGCGAGGGAGTCCCGGCAGGCTCGTTTTACGATTTCTCGCTCGGCGCGGTATAGCGGCCGTTTGCAGCATACATAGGTCTTATTTCCGCGTTTTTTCAGCATACCGCAGGAGTGTTGCCACCGTGCTCGAAGCTGTCAGAAAAAAAATACAGGTGTCGCCGCTTTTTGCGATTTTGCCGACGGTGCTTGCCGCAACAGGTGAGTGGCGGATACTCGCCGCAATCATTTTTGCTGTAGCTCTGCACGAATTCGGGCACATTTTTATGCTGAAAATGCTCGGCGGAAGCATATCTTTTGTGCGCTTCGGTATTGTCGGCGCGGAAATCGGCTACGGCTCCGGCAGCACAGCGGCGGGCGGTATTGCGGAAACGGATAACCTCAGCTATCTCGGCGAGGCAGCCGCCGCGCTTGCCGGACCTGCCGCGTCACTGATTTCGGCTATTATCGCGGCGCTTGCGGGACAGCTGCTCGAGGTTCCCGGCGCGTACTTTTTTTCGGGGCTGAACCTTGCGCTTGCGGCGTTTAACCTGCTGCCTGTGTACCCGCTTGACGGCGGGCGCGCGCTGTACTGCGTGCTGGCGCACATCTTCGGGCTTAACGCGGCCGCCGCCGTGTGCCGCGCACTGAAAATCGTGGTCAGCGCAGTCGTGGCGGTAGGCGGCGCGCTGCTGCTGTGGAAAACAAAAAACCCCACGCTGATTATAGCGGCGGGGTATCTGCTGGGGGCGGGGCGGGGGCGGAAGAATACATAGAGGCGGGTTCATACATTGCTTGTGGTTTTTTGGAGTGGCCACACGGCGTTGCTAAGAAATCCGGGTAGATTTCACGTGCCGCTTGCCGGTTTTTTGCAGATACTTTGTTGGGACATAGGGGCGACCGTCCCGGTGGTTTGCTTCGCCGTGCGGGTTTGCTCTTACTTTGGTGCAAGCGTGTTGCCTGCGGCGCAAGTGGCGGTGTTTGTAATTGGGGCGAAGCTTCGCAACCTTGCGCTGCTAAGCGCCTACGCGGCGGGCGGTTACTTTTTTCCGCTTCGCCGGAAAAAAGTAACCAAAAAAGGGACGACTTCTTTAAAAGAAGCAATCTTTTTTTATACGTGAACTGCGGTTGTGACAATGTGGTCGTCTGCCTTTCCCCGCGACGTATCGCGGTGGAGTGCGCGAACGCCTCAGCTGCGCCGCACGCAGGGTCAAAGCCTGTTGCGGGGTTGGGCGTCTGTGGTAAGGGAGTGCTTGCCGCGAAGTCCCTACGGGTGGCCACAGAAAGACTGGTCTGCTACGATTGCTGCCGCCCGCTGTGGCGGCAAGTAGGTGCGTCTCCCGACGCGGCGAGGTGCGTTGCGGCAATCAGCGCACCTGTGCGGTGCGGTTGCGTACTCCGTCGCCGCAGGGCTTGCCTTTGTAGGGGACGCTGCCCTCAGCGTCCCGGCTCAAGTTTGCCGCTGCCCATTGCTGCCTGCGTTTTGCGCAATCATAAACTCTATTAGCAACGCCAAAAGTCCACTCCCCGGTTATTGCGGGGCTTGACGATATGAAAACAGCGTGCGTTGCCAAAGCTCCCGCTACTTATGTGTCAATTGCATTACTAATTCCGACACCTGTCAATCATTATTTACGAATAATCCACCCCGCCGCTCTGTCCCGCCGTCGGTTAATGTAATACATCACAATATCTCCGCTGACCATTGCGATATTTAGCAGATACAGAGCCAGAACAATGTCTCGGCTGTACAGAATTTTGTGCGTAATGCCGCAAACATAGCCGAGCCATATCGCCCAAAGAAAGACGACGCTTTTGCCCTTTGCGGTGCGCGAGGTTATAGATTTGTAGATGTTAACAGGCCAGGCAAAGCCGAACCCGACAAGCATTCCGATTTCAAATATACTAAAGTGCATATATTACTCCTTGCTATTGCAGTATCGCAGCCCGAGCAAAAAGCCGAGGACTTTTCCCCGACTGCTGCTTGCGTATTTGCCTGACCTTACCCCAGCTTCTTCCGAATGTCCCCCAGCCGCTCCAGCGCGGCGTTCAGCGTTTCGTCCTTTTTCGCGAAGTGGAAGCGAATCAGCCGGTTTTCCTCCTCGCGGAAAAAGCTTGACCCCGGCACAGCGCCGACGCCGACCTTTTCGGCAAGCTTCTCGCAAAACTCAAGGTCAGACGCAAAGCCGAATTCGCTCACATCCACCATAACATAGTAAGCGCCCTGCGGCTCGGTGAACGTCAGTCCAACCCGCCGCAGTCCGTCAAGGAAAAGCGTGCGCTTTGCCGCGTATTCCGCCGCGAGTCCGTCGTAATACTCCTTGGGGAAGTTCAGCCCGACAACCGCCGCTTCCTGAAGCGGCGCCGCCGCGCCGACTGTGAGAAAATCGTGCACCTTTTTTGCCGTGTCGATAATCTCCGGCGGTGCGATGATGTACCCGAGCCGCCATCCGGTGATTGAGTACGTCTTGGACAGGGAGGAGCAGGCAAGCGTGCGCTCGCGCATACCGGGCAGCGCCGAAATATACACGTGCTCATACGGCGCGTAGATGATGTGCTCATACACCTCGTCCGTGATAACATACGCGTCGTATTTTATCGCGAGGCTTGCGATTGTTTGCAGCTCTGCGCGTGTAAAAACCTTGCCGGAGGGGTTCGACGGGTTGCAGAGTATCAGCGCCTTTGCGCCCGCGCGAAAAGCGTCCTCTAATTTTTCGGGGTCAAAGCCGAAATCCGGCGGCACAAGCGGGATATATATCGGCTCCGCGCCGGAAAGTATCGCGTCCGCCCCGTAGTTTTCATAAAACGGCGAGAAAACCGCGACACTGTCGCCGGGGTTAACAACGGTCATCATAGCGCAGATCATTGCCTCGGTAGACCCGCAGGTGACGACGATTTCCGTGTTCGGGTCAATGTCATACCCCATATACAGGCTCTGTTTTTTGGCCAATGCCTCACGGAAGTTCTGCGCGCCCCATGTTATGCTGTACTGGTGCGGCAGGGAATTTGCCTGAGACAGCGCGTCAAGTATTGCCTGAGGCGGATCAAAATCCGGAAAGCCCTGCGACAGATTTATTGCGCCGTACTGCGCGGAAATGCGCGTCATACGGCGAATCACGGAGTCTGTAAAGGACTGCGTTCGGGAGGATAGCTGTTTCATAAATTAGTTCCTTTAAGGTAGCGAAAAACCCCGCGCAGTCAGCAAAAACGCCAATCTGCGCGGAGCTTTCGGGTGATTTAGGTCAACACACCCTGTTATATCGAGTAGTCGTCTTTTGCCGAGACCTTCGTCACGACGCGCTCGTCTATTATGCGCTTTGCCTTGTGGGTTGAGCGCTCAAGCGTTCCGTCCGGAAGAACGATAACCTTTGACGGCTTAACGCCCGTGCGCGCCTTGAGTGAATCCGTCACGCGCTTTGCAACGTCTGCGTCGGAGATTTTTCCGGCAGTCGCGTTTTCAACCGTAACCTCAAATTTGCAGGTGTAGTTTTCCTCGTACACGCGAA
The DNA here is from genome assembly GCA_031260605.1 of Oscillospiraceae bacterium. Taxonomy (GTDB): domain Bacteria; phylum Bacillota; class Clostridia; order Oscillospirales; family Oscillospiraceae; genus JAIRRO01. Next base: position 27,445 of record JAISLF010000034.1, on the reverse strand, counting down.
CAACGTATTCGCCCGTGACCTCAGTCAGCTCGCGAACGGTGTACTCAATGTCGGACGGATAAACGTTAACCGCGCTGACGATGAACATATCGTCCTTGCGCCCGTCAACATAAATACGCCCAAGCGTGCGTCCGCATTCGCACTTGTCTTTTACGAACCTGCCGATGTCGCCTGTGCGGAAACGGATTATCGGACGCGCCTTTTTGCGCAGTGTTGTAAATACAAGCTCTCCGCGCTCACCGGGAGGAAGCAGCTCGCCCGTTACAAGGTCGATCGTCTCAACGTAGATGTGATCCTCCGCAATATGCAGTCCGTCGTGATGCTCGCACTGCGCGGCGCAGGCACCGAAAATGTCTGACAGTCCGTAAAAGTCGAACACCTCCGCTCCCCAAAGGTCCTCAATTGCGTTGCGCGTTGCGGCAATAGAGCCGCCCATCTCGCCCGCGACGAAAATGCGCTTAATCGCAAGGTCTGTTTTCGGGTCAACTCCTGACTTGCGGCAGGTTTCTCCGAGCGCCCACGCGTAGGAGGGGCTTGTCCAGATAGCCGTCGGCTGATACGCCTTGAGAATAAAGATAAGCCGCTCCGAGGGCAGCGTTCCGCCCCAAATGCAGAGCGCGCCGAGCTGCTGTGCGCCGATAACATCAGGTCCGCCGACATAGAGCGAGAAGTTCAGCGCGTGAACGTACCTGTCGTTCGGGCGCATACCCGCCTGCCAAAACCAGCGGGACTCAACGTCCTGCCATTCGTCAAAGTCCTGCTGTGTAAACGGGCTCATCGTCGGAACGCCGGTTGAACCGGACGAGGTTGAAACAAACACAACCTCCTCCTCCGGAACAGCCGCAAGCTCACCTAAAAATGAGCCGACGCCCTGCGTGTCGCGCTGCGTTTTCTTGTCGATAAACGGAAATTTCGCGAGATCCTCAAGAGTTTTGAGGTCTTCAGGGCGAACTCCCGCCGCGTCGAAGCTGCGGTGATAGTAGGGTGAATTTTCGTAAGCAAATGCCAGCTCCTCGCGCAGAGCCTCAAGCTGGTACTCCTCAAGCTTTTCGCGCGGCTGAGTTTCAAACTCCTCGCGCCAGTATTTTCCGGTTGGTTTGTGACGTGCCATTTGTTAATAATCCTCTCGTTATGTGTATTCGTTTTATTGATGTATTCTGTAAGTTGCAGCCCCGATACAGGGTCGCAATTTCATCACATAGTACGCGCCTACAGGCTGCCGCCTGTAATAGCTCCGACTTCCTCGTCGGTCAGGTGTGAAAATCTTGTCTGCCGGCGCAGATATTCTGCTTTGTCTCCGCCCCGCGCGGGTGTTTCGGAGTAAACGCCGTTCTCGAATTCGCGCAGCGGCCACACGCCGCAGTCTACGGCGGCCTTTGCGATGTCCACCGTGTCGTCCGTTGCGTAGCCCCATCCTGTCGGGCAAGGCGCAAGCACGTGAATATACTTTGTCCCGTGGATTTTAGACGCCTTTTCGACCTTGTTCATATAGTCCTGCAAATAGCCGATGCTCGCCGTTGCGGCATAAGGAATCCCCTGCGCGCGCACAATCTCTAACATATCCTTTTTGCGGAACTCGTTTCCGCGCGATACGGTACCCGGCGGCGTCGTCGTCGTCCGCGCGCCGTAGGGCGTGAGGGACGATTTTTGTATGCCGGTGTTCATATAAGCCTCGTTATCGTAGCAGATGTACAGAATATCGTCGTTGCGGTCAATCGCGCCGGAAAGCGCCTGAATGCCGATGTCCGCCGTGCCGCCGTCTCCGGCAAAGCTCACGACCGTAAAGTCCTTTTCGCCCCGGGCGTTAAGTCCTGCAAGGATTCCCGTCATCATACTGGCGGTTCCCGCAAAGGTCGAGATAATCGCGTTGTTTGCAAAGGCAAGCTGCGGGAAGTTAAACCCCACCGCGCTCATACACCCTGCGGGCAACACGGCGACCGCGCGGTCTCCGAGAACCTTCAGCGCAATCCGGACGGCAAGGCTGCCGCCGCAGCCGGCGCACGCCTTGTGCCCGAAAAAGTATTCGTTTTTAGATAATTCACGCGTGTTCACAGGTACAGCACCTCCGTTTCAGGCTCGCGACGAAGCGTCTCGAATATCCCGCGAATCGCGCCGGCCGAAATATCCTCGCCGCCGAGTCCTCCGATTACGGAAAGCGACGCGTTCGGGCTAACCGACGCAACCTCGGTAAACAGTGCGCCGCCGCGCCCCGCCGCAAGGTCTTTTTCCAGCACCGCCACGCGTTTTCCGGCAAGTATCGCCGCGATTTCTTTTCCCGGAAACGGGCGCACATACCGCACACGCAAAACCCCCGCGCGAACGCCCTCGTCCCGCAGCTCGTCCGCGACAGTTCGCGCGAGTCCCGAAACAGAGCCGAGGGTGACAAGCACATAGTCCGCATCGTCTGTGCGGTAAGCGTCAAGCGCGCCTGAATAGCTTCTGCCGAAAATTTCGGCAAAGTCACGTTCGGTCTCCGCAATCACGTCAAATGCGCGGAGCATTGCGTTGTGGTGACCTATGCGAAACCGCTTGTTGTGTCCCGGCCCGGCCGAAAACGCCATATTAACGGGCTTGGCAAAGTCCAGCTTATTGTCCGTGACAAATTCCGGCAGAAACTTGTCCGCCAAAGCCTGCTCCGGCACCTCGACAGGCTCGTATGTATGCGTCAGGTGAAAGCCGTCGAGATTCACCATAAACGGGACTGAAACGCGCGTGTCCTCCGCAATGCGAAACGCCATCAGCGCGAGGTCGAGCGACTCCTGTGCGTTTTCGGCGTACGCCTGAATCCACCCGCAGGAGAGCTGTGAAAGACTGTCGCTCTGGTCGCCGTAAATGTTCCACGGCAGTGCAAGCGCGCGGTTCGCGTTCATCATAACAATCGGAAACCGCCCGCCCGCCGCGTACGGCAGACACTCCGCCATATACAAAAGGCCCTGTGAGCTTGTGGCGGTAAACGTGCGCACTCCGGCGGCTGAAGCGCCCATTGCGCACGAGAGCGCCGAATGCTCGGACTCAACATGTATAAACTGCGCGTCCGGGAGTAGCCCGTCCGCCACGTACTCGGATAAACGCTCAACAACAACTGTCTGCGGCGTTATCGGATAAGCGGAGATTACAGCCGGCTTTGCTAAAAGGATGCCCGCCGCAAACGCGTCGTTTCCGGAAATGAACTGCGTACTCATTGAGAAAGCCCCCTTTCAGGCGTCATTGCAATGGCGTTTTTGGGACAGACCTTGGCGCATATACCGCAGCCCTTGCAAAAGTCAAGGTCAAAGGTTACCTTTTTATCGTCCGTCTCAAGAATAGTCCCGTCGGGACAGTGCAGATAGCACTGCAGGCACCCGACACACGCGTTCGTGTCCAGCACCGGGCGAGCTGTGCGCCAACCGGCGTTTTTCTGCGTGAGGTAGCCCGCCTGAAAGTAAGTACCCTCGGGATAAGTGAACTCCCCCGAATGAAGCGTCGGTTTAATCACGCCATCACCTCCGAAACCGCTTGCGCGTTTCTTTTGCGTATCTTTTCCGGCATAACGTCGTCTATCGCGCCGATTATCGCCTCGCGCGAAAAGCCGAGGGTTTGCGCCAGTCTTGCAAGCATAACGGTATTCACCGTAGGCAGTCTGTGCCGCGCCGCAATCTCGTAGTCTGCGGCATTCGGAACAAGCGTGCTGCCAGAAAGCGCGTCCGGCGCAAGTGTTTCGTCAAGATACACGGTGTAGCTCGGCAAAGCAATCTCCGAGCGGTCTGAAATCGGCGATTCATCCAGCTTTGTAAACGCGCGCATTGGCGCGCCGCGCCTCTCGGGTCCGAAGGACGGAAACGCCAGCGCATACCCGCCGGAACGAACGGCCGCCGCACCGAGAATTCTTGCCGCGGTAAACGCGCCCTGTCCGCCGCGCCCGTGCCATAAAATTTCAGTCATTATTTCCACCTCAAAAGGAATTTTTGCAGCTTATTAAAGGCGAAAAACACAAGGCTTATCACAACGCCGATAACGAGAACGCCGACGATTGTTCGCGTATAGTTGCCGAGATCCGAGTAGTTTTTGACGTAAAACCCGAGTCCGGACTTTGCCGCAATCATCTCAGCCGAGGTCAGAAGAATAAACGACACGGTAAGCGCCTGCTGTGCGCCGAGAAGTATCTGCGGCAGGGCGGCGTGAAGCGTCACGTGCCACAGCATAGATATTTTCGGCACGCCGAGAACGCGCGCGGAGTTTATAATAGGCTTGTCAATGAGCATAACGCCGCTCATCGTGCCGCCGAGTATCGGCCAGAACGAGGCGAGGAATATAACCATAGCGGAAACTGTTTTGAACGCCGGTAAAAGCGCGATTCCGTACGGAATATACACAACGGGAGGAATGCTCCCGATAAATTTTGAAACCATAGTCGCCGCCGTGCCGAACCGCTCGCTGCTGCCAAAGGCAAGTCCCGCCGGTATCGCGATTATAGCCGCTAAAAAATACCCTTTTACGATAAGCAAAAGCGACGCGCTGATATGACCCAGAAGCGGGCGGGCGTCCTGCACCGCCTGCCGCAGGATTATTCCCGGAGGTGGAAACAGCTGCTCGCGCAGCACGTTGAACTTCGCCGTTGCAAGAGTCCACGCGATAAAAAGTATGTATACAACCGACGCAAGGTCTGCAAAAAGCGTGAGCGCGGAGTTCTTTTTTGCGAAAATCGAGACTAAAATGAGCGCAAGCTCAATTGCCGCGATAAAGATAATTGCATAGAGCGGCGCGTCAGCAACAAGAAGGTCTGTTTTGCCGCGAATTTTTGAGTATGCCGGGGCAAGCGCCTGAATCGCAAGGAAAGCAAGGAATAGCAGGTGCACGACCCGCAAAAAGCGGCGTTTCGGCGTAAGCTCTGCGTTAAATGTGCTCATATAATCACCCCGTCGTTTTCGGCGGCGCGGTTTTTATCGCCGAAGAAGTCCGCAAACAGCTCGCGGCGGAAATCGTCGTAAATCAGAGAGCCCATAAGCTCGTCGCGGTAGCGCGGGCGCGGGAAATCCACCTTAATGTCGCGGTAGACCCTGCCGGGACTGTCTGTCAAAAGAATAATCCTGTCGGAAAGAAAAATCGCCTCGTCAAGGTCGTGCGTGATGAAGACAACTGTCTTGCGCTCCGCTTCATTTTGCCAAAGCTCAAGTAAAAGCTCCTGCAAAATAGTGCGGTTCTTCGCGTCAACAGCGCCGAACGGCTCGTCCATCAGGAGAATATCGGAGTCCATAGCAAGCGCCCGCGCAATCGCGACACGCTGCTGCATTCCGCCGGAAAGGCGCGACGGATAACGCCCGGCAGCGTCCAGCAGTCCGACCTTGCCGAGGTATTCGTCGGCAAGCAGCCGCGCATCTTTATGCGAAATGCCGCGTTTTGCCTGACGTATGCCAAACAGGACGTTGGCGCGCGCCGTCATCCACGGAAACAGCGAGTACTGCTGAAAGACAACGCCGCGCTCCGGACCGGGTCCGGTTATCGGCACACCGTCAATCAAAGCTTCTCCCTCCGAGGGTGGCAAAAGCCCCTCTAAAACGGACAGGAGCGTCGATTTTCCGCAGCCTGAGGAGCCTACAATGCTTATAAACTGCCCCTCTTTGACGGTCAGAGATACGCCGTCGAGCGCAGTGTTATTCACACCGCGCTCGACATAGTTCACTGTTAGGTTTTTTATTTCAATCTTATTTGTCATTTGCTTCGAAATGCGCACGAAGCTCTTTGTAGATTGCATCGTTCGGGCTTTGCGCAAGAAGCTGAGCCAGAGCGGTGTCGTAAACTGATGTATTATAGTGCGCCTCTATATTATAGTCGGTTGTGTAGCCAAAGTCAACTACCCCCGCCTTTAATTCTGAAGTTGCTTTTTTATCCGGATCCGGGAACGACAGCGCATGACCGCCGTACACCTCAAACTCAATATCCGTCAGCTCGATGTCGATGTACGCCTTAACGTCGGCGATGGTCTTTGTCTTGTCTTCCTGGCTGAACTTGTAGGCGCGGATAATCGCACGCTCAAACGCCGCGTAGGTGTTCGGCTTCGCCTCAAGCGCCTCTGTGAGCGCAACCTGACGGCAGCAGGGCTGATTCTCGAACAGCGACTCTTCGTTGCAGTAGTAGATAACCTCATAGCCGAGGTTCTTTGCAATTGACGTGTACGGGCTGTAGGCCGACGCCGCATCGATTCCCTCGTTTGCCAGCGCGTTAAACGCATCCTTCTGGCTGTCGAAATAGATAACGTTGACGTCCTTACCCTCGCCCTCTGCGCCGTATGTAAGACCTGCCGCAGTCAGAAGCTGAAGAAGCTCAAGGTCCTGAACGGAGTTTTTAACGGAGGCGACGTTTTTGCCTTTAAGAATCGTGATGTCCCAGGAATCAAGTCCCTCGAAAAGCTCCGGCTTGCCGACATAGCCGTGTCCGTTAGACATTGCGCCGCCGAAAATGGAGATTGCGTGCTCCTGGCTCTGGAATGTAATTGTCGGGACTGAGCCGATGAATGCCGCGTCAAGCTGACCAGCCTCAAGTGCCGCGACAAGCTCGCCTGCGGAGGAAAACAGAAGAAGCTCTGCTTCAAGTCCCTCTTCTGCGAAGAAGCCCTCTTGCTCTGCGACAAAGCCGAGCAGGTGCGCCGTTGAGTTCAGGTGGCCGAGCTTAAAGGTTTTCTGCTCAAGCGGAGCTGCCGGTGTCGGTGTGGATTCATCCGGCGTTTCAACCGGAAGGTCCGGCGTGGGCGTCGGTGTCGGCGTGGCGACGGGTTTTGATTTACAAGCCGCAACTGAAAACGCCACTGCAATAACGAGTATAAGCGCGATCAGCTTTGCGGAAAGGTTCTTTTTCATTTTTATTTCTCCCTGAGTTAGTAATCATAATATATATTACATATACAATTGATATGCAATGAAGCGATTATAGCATACTTTATGTACCTTGTCAATAGGTTTTCGAAAATTTTTTTCACAAAATTTTCGTGTGCTGTTTTTTCAGGCAAAATGCTTGCGCTCCTGTAATATCCCTTCCACAAACCTCGCGGCAAAGACACAAAAAGACCGCAGGAATTTCTCCTGCGGTCTTTTTCGATTGCACTATATAACCTCGTGCATTGTGCGGTTCACAATTTCTGTTTGCAGTCCGGGCGGCAGGTCGATGAAATACGCCGAGTATCCGCCGACTCTCACAAGCAGGTTCTTGTGGTTCTCCGGGTGCTGCTGCGCGTCCATCAGCTCCGCGCGTGAGTGGATATTGAACTGAATGTGCCAGCCTCCGCGCAGCATAAACGCCTTGACGAGCGCCGCGAGCTTTTCAATCTTCTCAGGCGTGTTCAGCACCGCCTTGGAAAACTTCATATTCATCGCGTAGCCCGCGTATTCGTAGCCGTAGCACTCGTTTGTCGCGGAGTTAATCGCCGCCGTCGGGCCGGAAACGTCGCAGCCCGGCGAAACGGAGCACGCCGCGTCGCAGGTCGGCGTACCGGCAAGGCGTCCGTTCGGCATAGCTCCGATAGACTTGCCGATTCCGACATGTCCCGCCGCCGCGCCGATAAACAGCATCGGCTTTTTGCCTGTGAGCGGGTCAACCTCCTGCTGCATAATTTCAGGCACCTTTTTGCTGATAATGTCGTAAATCTCGTCTGCATAGTCGTTGTCGTTGCCGAATTTCGGGGAGTTAAGGCACTGCTGGTGCAGCTTTTCATAGCCCTCCCAGTTCTTGTCGCAGGCGTCCATAAGCTCCGCCATCGTCGTTTTCTTCTCGTCGAAAACAAGCTTTTTGATCGCAACAAGGCTGTCCGCCAAATCGACGACGCCGCGTGAGCCGAGCCAGCAGGCGCGTCCCTCCGGATACCTTGCGCCGCCCTCACGGGAGGCAAGCCCCGCCGGAATGCAGTCCTCATACTGCATAGCAACGCGCAGTCCGGACATCGGACCCTCTGCAATCTCTGTCGCCCACGACAGCATTTTGAACTTACGCAGAATCGGCGTGAAGTACGCCAGCTGCGCATAGTATGCGTCCAGCACCTGCTGAAAGTCCGTGAACGTGCGCACATCGCCGGAATGCACGCCGAGCTGCTTGCCTGTGCGCTTGTCAAACCCGTCGTTCAGCGCAAGCTCAAGCACCTTCATCTGCGAAAGGTTGTGTCCGCCGCCCATATGCTCGAGGGAGTCGAGGTGATAGCCCAGACAGCCCGAGGCGTTCCAGTTACACGCGTCGGCAAGCGGCACACCGCGGTCCACATAGCGGCGCGTGCCAAGCTCGTCGTTCAAAAACGCGGGGTTTCCGCCGCCGAACTCGACATTGCACTCAAGCGCGTGGATAATAAACGCGGGATCCATATTTTTGTTGTAACGCACGTAAATCGCGGGTTCGGACAGCTTGACCTGCGCCATTGCTTCAAGGACAAGCCACGAAATCTCGTTTGTCAGGTCGTTGCCGTTCTCGTCCGTGCCGCAAAGCGTGATGTTCGGCAGAAGTGAACCCGGCGCGGCGCGCTGCTCACGCGGAATCGTCACAAGGTTCTCGCACTCGCGGATTTTCAGCCACAGCGAACCGAGAAGCTCCGCCGCGTCCTGCGCGGTGACCTTGCCGGCTGCCTTGTCCGCCTTGTAATAGGGGTACAGAATCTGGTCGAGCCGCCCGACAGGAACCTCCGGGCGGTCTGAGCTTTCCTTCCAGCACACAAGGTGATACAGCCGCACGCACTGCACTGCCTCGAAAAAGTCGCGCGGAGGCTCCGCCGGAACGCGCTCGCAGGCGCGCGCAATACGCTCAAGCTCCACCTTGCGCACAGGGTCGCTTGTCTGATTCGCCTGACTATGCGCAAGCTCCGCGTATCGGTTTGCGTACTTAATAAACGCCTCGCAGGAGATAATCGTCGCCTCCAGCAGCCAGTATTTGCGCAGGTACTGCGCCGTGCCGTGGGAATTCTCATCGCCCTCGGCGAGCATTCTCTCGCGCTCCTTGCGGCACAGGTCGATAACGTAGTTCAGCCCGTGCGCGACGCACTTGTTGGAAACCTGCGCAACGCCGCCGCCGTACGCCGAGTAGTTCTGGAAGATTCCGCGATCCATCTCGTAGCGAACGCCGCGTCCCTCAAATACCACTCCGCGGTCAAACAGCAGGTCAAACACGCCCTCGCCCATATCGTAGGCGACAGCCGCGTTGACGGAGGACACCTTGGGCATATTCTCAATCCAATACTTCGCGTCATTGCGCAAAGCCTCAAGGTCCTCAGGCGTGATACTTGTTGACGACGTGTCGGAGGTCTTGCGGTCAAACTTGCCGCTCTCGACCATTTTGAGTATCTCGCGCGGCTTCATCGCGCAAAGCGTGCCGTTTCCGCGAATGAATTTGGTAAGCGAACCCGCAAGCAGCTCGCCGTCCCGCAGCGTTATCGGGCACTCAAGCAGACGTTTTTCAAGCGCCTTTGCCCAGCGAATGTCAACCGGCAGCCCCTCTGTTTCCTTCCAGCTTTGCGTAAAAAGCAGCGTATCGTCAACATAAATCTGCGGCGGCGCGTTCTCCCACTCTTCCTTTAGCCGAGCCAAGCGCGGTGTGAGCACCTGCACCTTTTTGATTTCGTCCTTGTTAACAGGCGATGTGTTTTGTGCCATTGTAATATCTCCTCCCCGGAAATTTTCCGGTCTGTTGTTTTTATTCTGCCCATCTGCAAAAGCTCCCAAGGCGGGACTACCCAGTTCAGCGTGAATTTTTTCCGTTCAGCTTTCTCGCCGTGTTCTTTACATTTTGAATCGCGGTCTTGTCTTCAGAAGCCGGGACGACATCGGTATTCAGAGAAAAAATCATATCTTCCTCGTCAAGCCTTGCGTTCATTGCTTTGAGCATCCGTCTTGCCGAGACAATCGCTGTATCGGCAGAACCGCCCCCGCCGCCGACTAAAATCAAGGCGCCGTTTTTGCCTTTAATCTTAGGTTCCGCGCCTAAAAATCTTTTTGCCGCATAGTAGGCTTGAAACCTGCCCGCCAGGCTGAGCAAAGGTCCCGGCAGGTTCAACATATACACGGGCGCGGCAATGATTACATTGTCAAAATCGTCGCCGTATATAATATCCATTTTGTCGCGAATTGCGCACTTGCCTGTTTTCCAGCAGTGTCGGCAATCAATGCAGGGCGAGATTTTATCGTAGTATGCCGAGATTTCGGTTATTTCGCCCGTCAGTGCGGCTTTTAGTACGCTGAGCAGCGCGGACGTGTCCCCCTGCTTTCTCGGAGAGCCGTTTATGATTAGAGTTTTCACGCGCGCTCCTTATATTCAGCGAAATAGATTAATTATAATAAAAATCAATAACACACCGACCAGTCCCGCCGAACACATGTTATGCGCCGTTATCAGCGCACCGGTTTTCTTGCTCATATACTTACCGTACAAGCTGCTCATTATTATGCCTGTACAGCTGATAACAGCAATACAAACGGCTGACAGTGCCAGTACGCCGGTTGCCGTGAGCCATACTAACAGTCCCCACAGTGTTTTTGTCAGCACTGCTACGACAAATAAAGACTCTGCCAGCGGCATCTCTCCAAATATGCACGTCAATAATATCAGTGTTAATACAATAGCATAGCAAAAGATTATTACAAAGCCTGAAACCGTATGCAGAGCCGAAGTTATGAAGTATTTGAATCTGACTTTTTTGTCAGACACAGCAAGATTTTTGCGTATTTTTAACGCTTTAATCCCCCGGACAGCGGCGCCGATTGCAGAAAACAAAAGCAGTGCGTTTATTGCATAAAAAAGCACATCATATGTCACCGGTTTCACCCGACGCTCAAGACTGCGTGTTTCATTTCCCCTCTCCCTGATTCCCCGTCGGCGTCTTGCCGAGCAAAAACGACTGTGAGTGTGAGTAAATATACCCGATTCCGCCACCGACGTACAGGCACAGTCCCGTAATAAAGCTCGACAGCGCGGACGCAAGCCACAGGCACGGCCCCGCAATGTCCTCCGCCTCGCCGATTCTGCCAAGCGGCACCTCAAAGCCCGCAATTCCGTCAAGCAGCGGCTTTATCTCTTCAGGCGAGCCAAGCTCGTCCCAGAAGGAGGTTTTTATTGGCCCCGGCTTAATGCAGTTCACGCGGATTCCGAGCGGCGCAAGCTCCATTGCAAGGTTAACCGTAAGGCTCTCGCACCCTGCCTTTGCCATATGGTAGGCGTAAGCGGGCGTCGTCGGGTTCAGCGCTCCGTTGGACGAACAGATTATAATGCTGCCGCTGCCCTGCTCTTTCATATGAGGCACAACTGCGTTTACCGTGTCGTAGGTTCCCCAGAGGTTGCTCTCAACCGTTTTGTCGAAGTTTTCGCGGGCGGATAAGTCGTCCCCGTCAAACGTGCGCCCTGCAAATGCCGCAAGAATGTCGATTTTGCCGTACTTTTCTATAGTCTTTGCAACCATTTCGCGAATACTCGCAGAGCTTGTAATATCTGTGCGCCCGAAAAACACTGCCGAGCCGCCCGCCGAGCGAGTCAACTCGTCCACGCCGATTTTTTCGGCGACACCCGGCGCCCGCTCCGTATTGTAGTCCGCGATGACGACGTGCGCCCCGTGCGCGGCAAAAAGCCGTGCCGTCGCCGCGCCCATTCCGGAGGCCGCGCCGGTGATAACCGCAACCTTTCCCGAAAGCAGGCTGCCTGTACGAGCTTCAAATAAATCTGACATGGATTTTCCTCCGGCGCGTGTGTTTTTGTGTTGTGCGGCAAGCGGATGTTGCCGCAGCTGTACATTTGTTGATACTTATATTATATCACAAAGAAAAATGCCCTCGCAAGGGCATAAATCTACTCAATGTTGTGTGCTAATTGTGTATAATGAGTACGCGCGGTTCATTTCCCGTCCACGCACCGCAGCACCGCCGCCAGTATATCCGCCGCAACCAAATCCGCATCTCTGTCCGCCGCGACCACTGTCCAATCGAGCGTTTTTGCCGCGAACAGCGCCGCCGCGCGGGCGTTTTCCAGATGACGGCTGTCCTTTTCGTGAATGTCAGAGCTTGTGTTCTCCTGCGCGTTGCGTTTTTGCAGCCGCGCTGCCGAAACCTCGGGAGAAATGTCGAGCAAAATCACCGCGTCGGGCTTAGGCAAGCCCATTTTGCCGAACTCCAAGTCATACAGCCAGCGAAAATACTCCTCGCGCTCACCCTCTGGCAGTTTGCCCCCCTGATGTACCGCGTTTGAGGTCGTGTAGCGGTCGGTTATAACAATGCCGCCGCTTGCCAGAAAGCTGCGCCAAGCGTCGTTTTTATACGAAACATATCGGTCGCACGCAAAAAAGAGCGACGCGGCATATGCGTTCACCGTTTGCGGGTTGCTGCGCTCTGCCTCAAGCCCGATTCTCCCGCCGAGGTATTCCTCAATAAGCGCCGCGCCGGGTGTGCCGTACTTCGGGAACGCAATTTGCGTTACATCGGTTCCGAGCCGCTGCAGGGACTCAAGAAGCCGCGCGATTTGCGTGGATTTTCCCGCCCCGTCGATTCCCTCTATTACAATTAGTTTACCCGGCATTTGCAGTCGCCAACCTTTTTATCAATATAAAGCGGGGTTTGCCCGCCGCACTTACGTCAAGCAGGTGCGCGGGACGCTGACATCATTGTTCCCTGCTGTGCGAGGCTGCTTAAAACTTCAGCTCATCAACAATGCCAATGCCGCGAAAGCCTATCTTTTGGTATATCCCGTTCGAAACGGGGTTCTCCGCGTCCGCAAACAGGCAGCAGAATTCCTTGCCGTCCGCAAGGCACGAACTCGCCGCATAGGCGACGACCGCCGCGCCGTAGCCGCGGTTACGGTAGAACGGCGGGGTGTAGACCTGTGAAATGAGAGCACTGTTACCTATGTTGGGCGAATGGGCTGCCATTGACACAGGAACACCGTCTTTTTCCCAAATAAACAGTCTCTTCTGCTGCACAATATGGCTCACCATACCTTCCTGCTGTATCAGTGATATTCTACTTAAATCGCCGATGTCAATATCAAGCTCCCTATACCAAAATGGCAAGAAGTGCATGTCCTGCGCTGTTGCCACACGCCCGAATCCCGGAGGAGCAGCTTTTATCTCCACGCGGTCTGCACGCATTAGGTTCACACTCGTTTGCTTTGTATAATTTTTATCTCCAGCAAAAGCTTTTGCAAACCGTTCGGCCGTACCGCGCTCACCCGTAACACCGGGAAAGTTCATTCCGCTTTTCCGTAGTTCCAGCACAAAGAACTCCAACGCTTCATCATTCGGAATATTGTCGGTCTCATACAGTTTAATATTAAACGCCGGCATTTGCAAAGCAGCTAAAAGCACCTTCCCGGACTCGTCTGAAACGGTTGCGAGAAAAAACCCCAGTGCGGCAATGTTTGCCCCACCGAAATTAATGGCCAAAATACCGTTGTTCTGCAATTCATTCCGGTGCAATATTTTCAACGCGGCCGCATAGAAGTTGTCGGTTGATGAATAGCGCGTAAATATCATTACTGCCCTCTTAAAAGAACCCCTACGCCCACTACTGCGGGTCCTTCAGCCGAATTATCAGCTCGCCTGCTTTTACGAGTTGTCCTGCCGAAACAAGCGTGCACCTGCACGGTGCGGTTGCGTGCTCCATTCACAGAGCTTCAATTACAAACACCGCACCCCAATTCGCCCTCGGCGAATGAATCCAAATCCGAAAAAACGGGGGAATTCATTTTCCCCATTTTTTCACCATATTACCTCACTTTGACGGCGACCGGTACTTACGACAAAAGCCAAAACCCAGCCCGCCGTCAAAGTGCCGCCCCTGCACCCGCTACTGCGGGTCTTTTAAGCGAATTATCAGCTCGCCTGCTTTTACAACCTGTCCTGTCGCCACAAGCACCTCGTCCACAACGCCGCCCATACCCGCCGCGACGTTTATCTCCATCTTCATCGCTTCAACAACGGCGAGTACCTGATTTTCCTCGACAACGTCGCCGACAGATACATTTATCTTCGACACAAGTCCCGGAATCGACGCGCCGACCTGGCTCTTATCCTCCGGATTCGCCATTGTAACCTTTCGGATTGTGTCTATCGCCTTCGGGTCGGGCACCAAAACCTCGCGCCGCATTCCGTTAAGCTCAAACTGCACGGTGCGCATACCGTTTTCATCGACGTCGCCGAGCCCAATGTACTTTACGACAAGGGTTTTTCCGTCGTCAATCTCAATTACTGTCGTCTCGCCGATGTCAAGCCCGTTGAAAAACACGTTAGACGAAAGCCGCGCAACCGCCCAGTATTCCCGCAGGTGCTTCAAATATTCCGGAATCACCTTCGGGTATACAAAGTATGAGATAATGTCCCGCTCTGTCGGCTCCGGCGTGTATTTTGCCAGCTCGCGGCGCCCCTCTTCAAAGTCTACAGGCGTCAAAAGCTCTCCGGGTCGGCAGGTTATCGGCTCTTCACCTTTAAGCACAACCTTTTGCAGCTCGGGAGGGAAGCCCCACGCCGGCTGACCCATCATGCCCTTGAAGTAGGACACAACAGAATCCGGGAACGTGAGCGACGCGCCTTTTGTGACGATATTTTCAGGCGTCAGGTTATTCTGCACCATAAATATCGCAAGGTCGCCGACCATTTTGGACGACGGCGTTACCTTTACAAGGTCTCCGAGCATATCGTTGACGGTTTTGTACATCGCCTTTACCTCCTCGAACCTGTCGCCAAGTCCGAGAGACACAACCTGCGGCTGCAGGTTTGTGTACTGCCCGCCGGGAATTTCATAGCGGTAAATCTCCGTCATCGGGTTTTTGAGTCCCGAAGCAAAGCTGTTGTACCGCAGGCAAACGTCCGCCCAGTAGTTGTCAAGCTCCTGCAAACGGTCAAGGTCAAAACCCGTGTCGCGCTCAGTACCTGCAAGCGCCGCCACAAGCGAGTTCATAGACGGCTGGCTTGTCAGTGAGGACACCGCCGAAATTGCGGTGTCTACAATGTCAACTCCCGCCTCCGCCGCCATTAGGTAAGACGCGATTTGGTTGCCGGACGTGTCGTGCGTATGAAAGCGCACGGGAATGCCGATTTCGTTTTTCAGCGCCGTGACAAGCTTTTTCGCCGCATACGGCCTCAAAAGTCCCGACATATCCTTTATTGCAAGGCTGTGAGCACCGCGGTGCTCCAGTTCCTTTGCCATTTTAACGTAATAGTCCAGCGTGTACTTGTCGCGTGAGCCGTCCATAATATCGCCGGTGTAGCAAACGGCGCACTCAAGGAACTTGTTCTGCTTGAGAACCTCGTCCATCGCGACCTCCATACCGGGAATCCAGTTCAGGCTGTCGAACACGCGGAACACGTCAATGCCCGACCTTGCGCTTTCCTCGACGAACGCGCGAACTAAATTGTCGGGGTAGTTTGTGTAACCGACGATATTAGAGCCGCGCAGAAGCATCTGGAACAGCCCGTTCGGTATGCGTTTGCGCAAAACGTCCAGCCGCTTCCAGGGCGACTCGTGCAGGAAGCGGTACGCAACGTCAAACGTCGCGCCGCCCCACATTTCAAAGGAGAACAGGTCAGACAGAATTTCGGAGGATGCCTCCGCCGCGCCGACCATATCGTGCGTGCGAAGCCGCGTGCCAAACAGCGACTGGTGCGCGTCGCGCATTGTCGTGTCGCCGATAAGCAGCTTTTTCTGCGACAAGACCCAGTCCGCAACGGCTTTCGGTCCTTGCGCGTCCATAAGCTGCTTCAGCCCCGGCTTTGCCTCGCCCCTCTTTACGGGAACGCGCGGGTCGTCATACTGCGGGCGGCCTGTGTCACGTGTGTTGACCTGAATGTTCGCGATATACCGCAGAACGCGCGTTGCGCGGTCGCGTCCCTCCGAAACGTCGAACAGCTCCGGCGTTTCGTCGATAAATTTAGTGTAGCACTTTCCCTCAAGAAACACGGGATGGTGCAGAATATTCGTTACAAACGGGATATTTGTCTTAACTCCGCGAACGCGCAGCTCGTTTATTGAGCGGGAGGCGCGTTTTGCCGCCCCGTCAAACGTGTTGTCCCATACTGTGACCTTGACAAGCAGCGAGTCGTAGTAAGGCGAGATTGTTGTGCCCGCCTCCGCGTTGCCGCCGTCAAGCCGAACGCCGAAGCCCCCGCCGGAGCGGTAGCCTGTTATCTTGCCTGTGTCCGGCGCGAAATTGTTTGACGGATCCTCTGTTGTAACGCGGCACTGGATAGCAAAGCCGCGCATATCCAAATCATCCTGTGAGGCAAGTCCGATTTGCGGGTGCGATACAGGCTCTCCCTCGGCAATAAGTATTTGCGCGCGGACTAAATCAACGCCCGTTAGCTGCTCCGTTACCGTGTGCTCAACCTGAATACGCGGGTTCATCTCAATAAAGTAGTGCTTGCCCTCGTTGTCAACCAGAAATTCGACTGTTCCGGCGTTTTCGTAATGCACCGCCGCCGCAATCTTAACCGCGTCGGCATACAGCCGCTCGCGTATTTCCTTGGACACGGAAAAAGCCGGCCCGAACTCAACCACCTTCTGGTACCGCCGCTGAAGTGAGCAGTCACGCTCGCCGAGGTGGCGCACATTGCCGTATTTGTCGGCAAGAATCTGAATCTCAATGTGCTTCGGGTGAACAAGATATTTCTCGATAAAAATATCGTCGTTGCCGAACGCCTTGTACGCCTCTGACTTGACAAGCGGGAACTCGCGCCGAACGTCGTCGTCGTTTTCGCACATACGCATACCGCGTCCGCCGCCGCCCGCCGCCGCTTTTAGTATAACCGGGTAGCCGTAGAGGTTCGCTTTTTCAACCGCTTCTTCGTCGCCGGAAAGAGGCGTTTTGTCGCCGGGAATAACCGGCACACCGCAGCTGATTGCAACCGCCTTTGCGGCAAGCTTGTCGCCCATTTTCGCAAGCACCTCTGACGGAGGGCCGATAAAGGCAATCCCTGCATCCTCACAGGCCTTTGCGAACTCCGCATTCTCGGACAGGAAGCCGTACCCCGGGTGAATCGCGTCTACGTGCTTGCGTTTTGCCAGGTCGATAATGTCCGGAATATCGAGATACGCGCCCAAGGGAGACTTGTTTTTTCCGATAAGATACGCCTCGTTTGCCACCGTGCGAAAAAGCGACAGCGTGTCCTCCTGCGAGTACATCGCAACCGCCGTGCAGTCAATGTCAAAGCAGGCGCGGAAAATGCGCACCGCAATCTCTCCGCGGTTTGCCGCGAGTATTTTCTTGAATTTTTTATTGTTTTCTGCCATAATTAATCTCCGTTTTTCACGACGACGTTTTCCGCACCCAGAATCTCCCGCAGTTCTTCTATGAACTCGATTCTTGCCGAAAATGTCGCGGATCTTTGCTTTTTATCGGGAAAGACGCATATAAGCTTGTCCTTTCCGGGGAACATTGTTATCCGTTTTCGAATATCCGTAAACTCCTCGCTGTCCTCTCCGGGCAGTCTGAGATAAACCTTTGCGCCCTGCGGCTTTTTTTCCTCCGCGCCGAGGTATGCGGCAGGCGTTACATCGTCCGCCATAACGGTAACGTCGCCCTCCGCCCGAACAGACAGGCGGCCTGTAATTAAAACCGTGTTGCTGACGCCCATGTAAGTCCCTGCCTTGACAATCGCCCTCTCAAAGGCGAGAACCTCCATAGAGCCGGTGCCGTCGTCCACCGTCATCGCGCACATCTGTGAGCCTTTTTTCGTCAGCCTCGTTTTTGACGCGGTAATCGTGCCGAGAAGCACAAGCGCTTCGGTGTCCGCATAGCTTTCCGGGTCTCGCAGAATTTCTCCGACGGAAACCGCTCCGCGCCCTCGCGCCCCCGCGCGGTACGCGTCGCACGGGTGACCGGACAAATACAGTCCCGTCGCCTCAAACTCCTGCGACGCCTTTTCCTCCGCCGTAAAGTCCGGCAATTCGGGCAACACAGGCTCCTGCGCGTCCGGCAACTCCTCCTGCCCGCCGCCGAAAAGAGACATTTGTCCCTCCAGCACGCGGCGTTTTTTCTCCGTCTCCTGATTCAGAAGAATATCGGTCACGGCAATAAGCTGCGTTCGTTTGTGTCCGAAGCCGTCAAACGCGCCGCATTTTATGAGCGCTTCAACCGCGCGGCGGTTAAGATCTGTGCCGAACATTCGGCGGATAAAGTCCCCAAAGCCGCGAAACTCGCCGTTTTGCCGCTCAAAAACGACGTTTTCCATAAACTTAGCGCCGAGGTTCTTGACTGCCGTTAAGCCGAAGCGGATATTGCCGCCCTCGACCGAAAACGTGCCGAGTGACTTGTTTATATCCGGCGGCAAAAGCTCAATTCCAAGCTCGCGGCACTCCGCCGCGTATTCAGCAACCTTTTCCGGCTGAAAAAGAACAGACGTGAGCAGCGCCGCAAAGTATTCGCGCGGGTAGTGCGTTTTGAGGTACGCCGTGCGGTACGTCACAACGGCGTAGCACACCGCGTGGGCTTTGTTAAAGGCGTAGTTTGCAAAGTCGAGTATTTCGTTGTAAATGCTGTCGGCGACGGCAGGCGCAACTCCGCGTGATACCGCGCCCTCAATTCCGCGCTCCGCGTCTCCGTTTATAAACGCCTCTTTTTCCTTTTCAATCTGCGAGAGCTTCTTTTTCGACATCGCGCGGCGAATCATATCCGCCTGACCGAGAGAAAAGCCCGCGAGCCGCCGCAGAATCTCAATAACCTGCTCCTGATATACTATGCAGCCGTAGGTAACCGAAAGAATCGGCTCGAGAAGAGGGTGCTTGTAGGTAATGCGCTTAGCGTCGCGGCTGGAGGCAAGAAAGCGCGGTATTGAATCCATCGGCCCCGGGCGGTATAGCGCGATTATTGCCGTAATGTCCTCAATCGACTTCGGTCCGAGTCCCGTGCAGACGGACGTTATGCCCGTGCTTTCCATCTGGAACACGCCGAGTGTTTTCCCGCGGGACAGCAGGTCAAAGGTTTTCGCGTCGTCCTCCGGAATAGCTTCTATGTCAAACTCCGGCTCATTTTTTTGTATCATCTTCACGCAGTCGTCTATAACGGTGAGGTTTCGGAGGCCGAGAAAATCCATTTTGAGAAGCCCAAGCTCCTCAAGCGTCGTCATAGTATATTGCGTTGTAATAGACCCGTCTTTTTTGGACAGCACAAGCGGAACGTATTCCTCAACAGGCTCTTTTGTTATGACGACACCCGCCGCGTGCGTACCGGAGTCCTTCGGCATATCCTCAATCTGACGCGCCGCGTCTATAACCCGCGCAAAACGCTGGTCGTTATCGATCATCGCGCGCAGAGAGGGGGACGTTTCCACCGCCTTGTCAATCGTCATATGCAGGTCAAACGGAATTTCCTTTGCAAGCGCGTTTTCTTCCTGAAACGACAGGTCAAGCACCTTTGAAACCGAACGCACGGCGTTTTTTGCCTTGAGCGTGTTGAACGTAACAATCTGCGCAACGTGATCCGCACCGTATTTGTTCTTAACGTATGAGATAACCTCGCCTCGCCGACGCTCGCAAAAATCTATATCAATATCGGGCATTGAAACGCGTTCGGGATTCAAAAACCGCTCAAAATACAGTCCGTACTTTATGGGGTCAACCGTTGTAATGTCAAGGCAGTAGGACGCAATGCTGCCCGCCGCGCTTCCGCGCCCGGGGCCGACAGGAATTCCGCTTTCCTTTGCGAAACGGATAAAGTCAGAAACAATCAGAAAATAGTCTGTAAAGCCCATCTCATTGATCATTTCAAGCTCATACTCAAGCTGACGCACTGCCGTTCCGTCGTCCTGCGGGTAGCGTGCGGCAAGCCCTTCATCGCACAGCTTTCGCAAATAAGCCGCTGAATCCGTCTCACCCTCCGGCAGCAAAAATTCCGGCAGGTGATATTTGCCGAACTCAAACTTGAAGTTGCACTTATCCGCGACCTCCTGCGTCCTGTCTATCGCGTCAGGCGCTCCGGGAAACGTCTCGCGCAGCTCCTCCTCGGTTTTGAGATACAACTCCTTTGTTTCAAACCGCATTCTGTCGGGTTCCGTCAGTGTTTTTCCCGTTTGAATGCACATCAAAATGTCCTGCGCGTAGGCGTTTTCCCGCGTGACATAGTGCGCGTCGTTGGTGACGACGGTTTTCGTGTCCGTTTCCTCCGCCAGCGTCAAAAGTGCAGAGTTCACCGTTCTTTGCAGGCTCATACCGTGATCCATAAGCTCAAGGTAGTAGTCGTCGCCGAAAATGCGTTTCATCTCGGCAATATGCGCCTTTGCCTCGTCTGTCTTTCTTGCCGCGACAAGGCGCGGTATTCTGCCCGCAAGACAGGCGGACAGCGCAATAAGCCCGTCAGAGTATTTTTCCAGCAGCTCCATATCGGCGCGCGGCTTGAAGTAAAACCCCTCGGTGTGCGCCCGCGACACTATACGGCAGAGGTTCTTATACCCCGTCTCGTTTTTGCACAGCAGTATCAGGTGATACCTGTCGTTGTCGCCCTTGTCATGGTCAAAGCGCGTCCGCCCGGCGAGGTATATCTCGCAACCGATAATCGCCTTAATCCCCGCCTGCTCGCATTCCTTGTAAAACTGCACCGCGCCGTACATAACGCCGTGGTCTGTTATCGCAAGAGCCGTTTGCCCAAGCTCTTTTGCCCGCGCGACAACATCACGGATTCTTGCGGCTCCGTCGAGCAAGCTGTATTCAGTATGTACATGCAAATGTGTGAACAATGGTATAATTCCGCTAACAAAACGCGTCTTCTAAATAAAGTATCCGCGCCTCGCCGTCCTCCGGTAAATAGACCGACGCGCAGTCAAACCGGCAGGAGTACTCCTTTTCCTGACACGACAGCCACATTTCGGCCGCCTTTTTTATGCGTCCCTGCTTTTTTTCGTTTATCGACTCAAACGGGTCGCGCGCAGCCGCTCTTTTGCGCGTCTTGACCTCCACAAATACAGCCTCGCCGCCTTTCATCATAACAAGGTCAAGCTCACCGTATTTCGTAAAATAGTTTTCGGCCGAAAACTCATATCCCAGTCCCTCAAGATAGGCGCGAACCGCGTCCTCACCCCGCCCTCCGAGCTTATGCGCAACAGATTCACTCAGCTTCATTACAGACCCATCTTTTTGAGGAAATCTTTTCGGTGAACATTCGAAGCACCGTACAGCCTTATCGCCTCATAGTGTGCCTTGGTGCCGTAGCCCTTGTGGCGGTCAAAGCCGTAGCGCGGCATTGCAAGGTGCAGCGCCCGCATATAGTCGTCCCGGTAGGTTTTTGCGAGGACAGACGCCGCCGCAATTGACATTGACAGTCCGTCGCCCTTTATAATCGGTTCCGCCGTAAAATCAATGTATTTGACGGTATTGCCGTCCACCAGACAAATTCCCGGCTTTGGGTCAAGCCGCTCAATTGCCCTGTTCATCGCAAGCTGCGACGCTCGCAGGATATTCAGCGTGTCAATCTCCTCAACCGAGGCTGTGCCGACGGCAAAGCTCACGGCAAGGCGCTGAATTTTGTCGCGCAATATCAGGCGTTTTTTCTCAGACAGCTTCTTTGAGTCGTCCAGTCCCTCAAGCACGGTTCCGGGCGGGAGTATAACCGCCGCCGCATACACGTCCCCCGCAAGGGGACCGCGCCCTGCCTCGTCCACTCCGGCGACAATGCCGTAGCCCTTTTCGGTATACAGTTTTTCGTAGCTGTAATCAGGCATTTTCCTGCCTACCCGGCTTGCTCGGGCACAGCTGAACCGTAATCTTTCCGAGCAGTCCCGCGCGGAATTCATCAAGCAATACTACAGCCGCACGCTCCGCGTCATATCCGCCGCCGCGCTGCAAAAATCCGCGTCTTTCGGCAATCAGCCGCAGCGGCTCAAGCTCGTCCAGCTCCGCATTTTCGCCGAGCTTATACCTCTCGGACAAATTTCCGCGGTAGTTTTTCCACAAAAAAAGCATCAGCCGTGAAGCTATTGCCTCAGTGTCCGTAACCTCATCTCTCACGCTTCCGCAAAAGGCGAGAACCTCCGCCCGCTCCGGCGGGGCGATCTTAGGCGGCAGAACGCCCGGTGTGTCGTAAAGCTCAAAGCCGATTCCGGCGCTGCCCGTTCCGGCTGTTACCCATTTTCCGCCGCGCGTAACGCCCGGTCTGTCCTGCGCTTCCGCCGCGCGTCGTCCGGCGACGCGGTTAATAAAGCTCGACTTTCCGGAGTTCGGGATACCCATAACCATAACGCGCAGAGTCATTCCCGTCTGACCTTTCAGCTTTTTTGCCGCGATTTTCTCGGACAAAAGTGCCTCAAGCTTCGGCTTAAAGTCCGCCGTTCCGCGTCCCGACTGTGAGTCGCACGTTAAAACCGCAAAGCCGAGTGCTCGAAAATGCTCACTCCATGCGGCAGTCTCACGCTCGTCGGCTAAGTCCCGCTTGTTCAGCACGATAAGCCTCGGCCGTCCCTGCGTCACCTCAAGCAGCGCGGAGTTTTCGGAATATCCGGGCGCTCGCGCGTCGCGAATGTCGCAAACTGCGTCTATCTGCGGCAAAATTTCGGTTATCTTCCGCAGCGTCTTGGTCATATGCCCGGGAAACCATTGTATATTCAGTTGAGTTTGGTTTTCAGGCATTTTTGTTTATTAGGTTTTCAAAATAATAATCGGCGTCAGGCTTCTGCTGTGCGCAAACGGCGCGAAATCACGGCTTTCCGACGCGCCGCCAGTCGCGGCCGCCTGTCGCGTCGTCCTTTGACGGCACTATAATAAGCAGCACCTTGCCGAGAATGTTGCGTACATCCACAACTCCGAGTCTGTTATCCCGGCTGTCAGACGAGTGGTTTCGGTTATCTCCCATCACGAAAACACACCCCTCGGGCACGGTAACGGGACCGGTAAAGCTCTCCTGAACGGCAGTCGGCTCATTAATATACGGCTCATCAAGCAAAACACCGTCAACAAAAACCTCGTGCGTGTCAAAGTTAATGTCAATCGTCTGTCCGCCGACGGCTATAACTCGCTTTACAATCGGAATATCACCCCAAAAATTCGTCTTTATAATGACGACATCGCCGTTTTTCGGCGTGTACAGCACATTTGAGACAAGCACACGGTCAGTATGGTGCAGCGTCGGCACCATACTTGTTCCGTCAACCGAAATTTGACGGAGGCACAAAACGAAAAGCAGTATAACGATGACGACGGAGGAAATTATGCTGTGCAGCCAGTCGTACAACGAAATAAGCCTTTGCTCGGAAGCGGGAAGCTCCTCCTCCGGTGTTTTCACGTCTTTGTTTTGCTTTGTCAAACAGCGGTCTCCTTTTGCGTAAAGCACGCGGGTTGTTTTGCCCGCAGTCGCGGCGTTTTTCTGCCGGTAAAGGCTTATACCTCAATGCGTCAGCCGCGCGTTTTGCCGCGCGCTGCGGCTCGCGCAGTTCCGCCTGAAATGCCGGAACAACGGCCGAGTCTGCGCGGACTTCAGCTTCAGACTAATCAACTATATATACAAATAAGAGGGTTAAGTCCCTCTTATTTGCCGTACCGCATATCCGCCTTAGTCGTCGGCGGACGGAGTTTTTCCGTCTTAAATTCTCTCTTTTACCTTCGCTGCCTTTCCTACGCGGCCGCGCAGATAATACAGCTTGGCGCGGCGAACCTTTCCGCGTCTGACCGTTTCGATTGAAACAATCGTGGGTGAGTGAACCGGGAAAACCTTTTCGCAGCCGACATTGTACGAAATGCGGCGAACCGTAATAGTCTCGCGGATTCCGCCGTGCTTTTTCGCAATAATCGTTCCCTCGAACGCCTGGTTGCGCTCGCGCGCGCCCTCTTTAATGCGAACCGTCACGCGGACAGTGTCGCCCACGTTCGTTGACGGAAGCTCCGGCTTTTTGTACTGCTCTTCGAGCGTTTTTAGCAAGTTCATTTATGTTGTCTCCAAAATAAAGGCATTCGTGCGCAAAATATAGTTTGTTGCGGTGCAGGGACCGCACTTTTTCCGCAGAGGACTACCGTAGTGTAGTACATTGTACCAGATGTTCCGGCGGTTGTCAAGTGTTTTTTGAGGCGGGGTTTTCACCGGACAGTGTTTGTTAACGGGCATTGCCGGCGGCGGGTGCGCGTGCCCCGAACTCAGTCTGACACGCCTGTTTTTGTCGTGTTATAGGTTTTTTTGTCGTGTTTTGGTTTTCCTCTTGCTTTTCTTGACAGAATGTGTTAGAATGTGCCCAAACCTAAAAAGGAGTTTGGCAATGGCAAACACTTTGAATAAACACAGACATTTTTTGCGCGCCGCAATGATCTTTACGGCATGTGCGCTCTGCTTTTCGTTTGTTGGGGCAAGAAAGGCGAGCGCCGCCGTGACTGCAAACGGAATTCAATACACTGTCGGGTCGAATTACATACAGGTAACCGGGTATGTCGGCAGTGCGACAACGCTTGTTATCCCTGAGATGATTGAAAGCCGTTATGTCACCGATGTTGCCCTCTCAGGCACAAACTTAACCTCGATTGACGTTTCGGCATGCATCGGGCTTGTCTCACTCAACTGCACGTACAACAGCAAGCTGACCTCGCTGGAGCTTGCCGGCTGCAATTCACTTGTCTCGCTGGACTGCTACAGCAACGCGTTAACCACGCTTGACGTCAGCACCAACAACGCGCTTAAGCGCCTTGTCTGCTACGGAAATCAGATTAAAGCGCTGGACGTTGAGCTGAACCTTGAGCTGACACACCTTGACTGCGGCGACAATGCAATATCCTCGCTTGACGTCACAAAGCTGACAAAGCTCGGCAGCCTGCTCTGCGGCTCAAACAAGCTGACCTCGCTGGATACCTCAAAAAACGTGGCGCTGACCTCGCTGGACTGCTCGGACAATGCACTTACGACGATTTCCGTTACCAAAAACACAAAGCTTGACAGCCTGTTTTGTTTTTCAAACGCGCTTACCGCGCTTGATGTGTCAAAAAACACGTTGCTGACTGTGCTCGATTGCTCGGACAATAAGCTTACCGCTCTTCCGACCTCGAAAAACACAAAGCTTGTAACGCTGAACTGCACCCAAAACCAGATTAAAACGCTCGACCTTGCAAAGAACACAAAGCTTGTGTACCTTTACTGTGCGCATAACGCTCTTACAACGGTGAATACATCAAAATGCGCGGTGCTTGAGGAGCTGGATTGCAGCAGCAACAACATAACCGTGCTTGACGTGTCCGCCGCGACGACGCTTGTAACGCTGTGGTGCGAAAACAACAACATCGCCGTGCTTGACCTGTCCGGATTATCGCTCCTTGAATATGCCGACTGCTCCGCCAACAACATTGCAAAGCTTGTTCTTACCGGAACACCGAGACTCACAACGCTGCTTTGCGCGTCTAACCAGCTTAAGGAGCTGGACCTTTCGCAAAGCCTTGTGCTTGAAGAGCTTGACTGCTCGAAAAATGCGCTGAAGACGCTTGTCATCACACCGAATGACGACCTGAAATATATAGACTGCTCGTATAACCGCCTCGGCGCGCTGGATGTGACCAAAAACACAAAGCTCCGCTATCTCGACATTCGCAACAACTACCTCGCGGCGGAATCCGCTATAACGGGACTTAACAAACCCGCGCTTGAGGCTGCCGGCACAGGCGACGAGCACGGACTGTTCTTTACGCCACAAAACGATCCTGTGCTGCGCGATTTTGACGATCTTGACTCCTCCGCGTGGTATATAGACGGCATTGTTTACGCGCTGAAAAAGAACCTCTTCAAAGGACTTACCTTAACAGAGTTCGGCCCGAACGCGCCGATGACACGCGCCATGCTTGTAACCGTTCTGTACCGCTTCGCCGGTGACCCTGCGCATACCGCTGTGAAGATATTCAACGATGTGCCGACAGACGCGTATTATTTCAAGGCGCTTTCCTGGGCGTTCGCCAACAAGGTTGTAGCGGGAACATCAGCAACAACATACTCGCCGGGCAACAATATAACGCGTGAGCAATTCGCCGTTATGCTCAGCAGCTACGCGTACAACTACGCCGGCAAGAGCGTGACCACCACCGCAACGCTGTCGTTTGCCGACACGGCGAATATTTCGTCCTACGCAACGGAAGCGGTTAAGTGGTGCTACGGCGCTGGCATAGTATCCGGCAAGCCGGGCAATCTGTTTGACCCGCAGGGTCCGGCAACCCGCGCAGAGGTTGCCGCGATGATGCGCAGGTTTGACGCCTGGCTGCTCCTCCCGTAAGCGACGCGTGATAACGCCGATTTCCGGGCTTTTGCGCAGTCCGTCGGCACAAAGTTAATGTAACAAGAAAACACACTGCGGGAGTAAATTCCCGCAGTGTGTTTGTTTTATTTATGGCTGCTGCAAATCACAGACGCCGCAGTCTGCTCCGAATCCTTCGCAAATCCGCAAGCATACGCAGCGAGTCGCGCACAACGGACACGCTTGAGTTTCCGTGTCGGATTATGCTCACGGGCAGCTCGGCAACGCGCAGTCCAAGCCTGTCCGCCAGCAGCATAATCTCAAAATCTGCGGCAAACCCGTCAGTTGCGGCACGCGAAAATACAGATTGCGCCGCCTCGCTTGAAAAGCACTTAAATCCGCACTGACTGTCGTATTTCAAGCCGGAGACAACGCGGATAACGAAATGAAACACGCGGGACAGCAGTCGCCGCAAGGGCGTATATTCGCCGTATCCCTCCGGCGCAAGGCGGCGTGAACCGACCACTGCGTCAAACTCGCCGAGCTTCGGCACGGCGCGCAGAAGCGGCTCAAGCCCATAGGCAAGGTCCGCGTCCGTAAAACAGACAGCCGCGCCCGTTGCGGCAAGAATTCCCGTGCGCACCGCGCAGCCCTTGCCGCGGTTATCCGGATAGGAAATCACGCGGGCAAAGCTCTGTCCGGCGAGAAGCTCGCCTGTTTTGTCGGTGCTGCCGTCGTTTACAACGATTATTTCAGCGTCCGGAAAATGCTCGTCGCAAAACTCCCGCGCCTCTTTTACAGTGCGCAGGATTGTATTCTGCTCATTGTACGCGGGTATTACAAGAGAGAGTTTTTTTGTCATTCCGTTTGTCGTTCCGGGTGTATTCAAATCACAGCTTCCTCTGCCGGAGGGCTTTTTTCGCCCTTTTGCTTGTCATATATGCTAATTATACTACAGGTTTGCAAAAAAAGCAATCGGTAATGGGATTTTTTGTCGCGGCGACGCGCAGGGCGTTTTTTCTTGCCGGCGGGCACTTTTTCCGTGGCTTTGCGTTTGTAGGGGACGATGCTCTCATCGTCCCGTTGTCGCGGTTGCCGCTGGGGTTTTTATCGGACGTAGGGGTGGCAATCTGCCGCCCCACTGTTTGCTTCGCCGCTCTGTTTTGCTTTAACTTTGGTGTAACCGTAGAGCTGCGGCGCAGGGTGCGGTGTTTGTAATTGCGGCGAAGCGTCGCCGCCTCGCGCTGCTGAGCGCCTGCGCGGCGGGCGGTTACTTTTTCCGCTTCGCCGGAAAAAGTAACCAAAAAGGGGCGACTTCTTTAGAAGAAGCAATCTTTTTTCTATACGGGA